>CAZCVY010000001.1:0-90145 GCA_964501985.1 uncultured Acidobacteriota bacterium
TCATTGCTAAGGTTGCGGCTGCCTGCGGCAGCTCGCGAAGAACTATAAGGGGTCGCTTCGCAAGAATCCGGTTGTAAGGAGAGCAACAGTTGCGTAAGCTTGCGCTGCTCGGCATGGCCAGCCACAGCGCAGTAATTTACTTTGTGCGCGCGACCTGCGGGCGGATGGACGACCAAAGCACGACGGGAGGGTATCCATGAATCGACGCAGCTTCTCCAAAACCATTGCCGGGGGCACATTGGGGACGGCCGCACTTGCCTTTGAACCCCTGGGGAGTGCAGCGAAACCGGCGGTGGACTCAAGCCTGGTCGAAACGCCGTTTAAGATTTCCGTCATGCTGTGGACGATCCTCACCAACCGGCCCTTCGAGGAGCGTTTGGAAAAGGTGGCCGAGGCCGGGTACCACGCGGTGGAACTCGTCGGTGAATATTCGAAGTGGACGGAAGACGATTTTCGCCGGTACAACAAGAAACGATCCGAGATGGGCATCACCTTTGATACGACTGCCGGCTTGCCCCACGGAGTTGGGGACCCGAGTGCCCGACCGGCTTTCCTGGCCGAGGTCCGCAAGGAACTGACTATCATGGAGAAGATCGGGTGCCCCGCCCTGATCGTGATGTCGGGCGACGTGGTGCCCAGCCTTCCGCCAAAAACCCAGCATGAAAGCTGCGTGGAAGGCCTGAAAAGGGCGGCGGAACTGGTGGAAGGGAAAAACGTTACATTGCTCTTGGAGAATATCGACCTCGAGGAAAATCCCCACTATTATCTGTGGTCAGTTCCGGAGGCTTTCAAGATTATCGAGGAGGTGAATCATCCCCAAGTCAAATTCCTTTACGATTTCTACCACGCGCAGATTTCTGGTGGAAACCTGATCGCCAACCTCCAAAAGCATGTCGGCAAGGTCGGCCTCTTCCACATCGCCGACGTTCCCGGGCGTCATGAGCCCGGCACCGGGGAGATCGACTACATCAACATCTATAAGAAAATCGCCGAGCTGAATTACCACCACTACGTCGCTATGGAATTCCTCCCCACCGGCGATACCGTCAAATCGCTCGCCCATGCGCGCCAGGAAGCCCTGCAAGCGGCGCAGGCGCGGCGATCATAAGGCGAGTTCCTTGTGCCCGGGGCTCGCAGCTCATCCGAGCTTGGCGAGTCGCGTCGCAACATCGTTCCTGAACCGATCGACAAATCCGAGGATATATTCGGCGGGGTCCAGCTTCTCGTCCTCCACGAGGGGCGTGAGGTCGACCGCGAACGTGACGGAGGAGCTCTGATCAACGGCGTGGGAAGCCAAGTATGTAGCGTTGGCGCGGCGGCGGCCGGCGGTGGCCAAATCGTAACGTTTGGCGCCGCAAATCTGCGAGTCGTATAGCCCGATCAGCGACATGGCGAGGTGCTCACGCGCCTGCACATCAAGGACGATCTTATCCGGGTCGCACAACCAGTCGAGCGACCGCCAAGCCTCGCAGCCGTAGAGATGCTCGGGACGTGCTTCCTTGGGAAGCTCGCGCAGCGCGGCCAACGTGCGCAGCACCACGGCGATGTGTGTATCGTGTTTGTCAGCGAGATTGTGTGTATAGAGCACTTGGGGGCGCGCCGCCAAAACTACTTTCTTCAGATCCTCCACCACCGGCAGGTTCTTGCTATCCTTCACTTCGGCGCTGGTGTAATCCAGAAAAACGTGGGCGCTATATTCGCCGACCACGGCCGCCTTCTTCTGCTCCACCCGCCGCACCTTCTGCATTTCATCGTCAGTATAACGGGCGTACACGCCGTCGCGCGCGCTGCCTGCGCCATTCGTCACGGACACGCCCGAAAAGTGCCGGCCATCGCGGCCAAAGCACTCCAGGATGCCATGAAAGGCCATGATCTCGTTGTCATCCGGATGCGCGCCGATGGCCATGTGCGTTGTGCGCGCGAGGGCCGCTTCGGCTGTCGACCCGTCCGGCACATACACTTCCGAAGCCGGCTTGTGGAAATTCATATTCTAGATTCTTCCCTTCCCATCTCGGAGGGGCAGGCTGGCTGCCGCCACGGCCTGGCCCACACGGCGGGTAGACTCATCGGGCAGGTGTAGCGCCACTTTGGCCGCGAGCTGCGGAAATTCCTTGGAGAGCACTTCCTGCGCGCGCGCCATGATGATGCTGCCGCCCTCGCCGGAAGTGACCCGCCCGAGGATCAGCACGTGTCGCAGCTCATAAAAATCCGCGTAATGCGCGACGCCATATCCCACATAGCAACCGATCGTCTCAAAGATCAGCCGCGCGCGCTCATCGCCCCGGTTCAGCAGTTCCTGCACCGACTTGAGTTTTTCGGCGAGACCCAGCTTGGCGTCGAGCGTAATGCCCGCAAGCGGCGCCAATCGGAATACCGCTTGTTGCGAAAAGTAATTGGCGCCCACGCCCTGATCGCCGGACCACTCATCGGTTGGAGCCTGCGGATCCAGATCCACCGGGCAGAACGCCAATTCATTCAGCCAAGTGGTGAGTTCGCCTGTGGGCGTCACGTAGCCGCCCGCTTCACTGGAGCCGAGAGCCATGCCCAGCACGGCGGCGTCATCCAGGGACATGGCGCCCGCCAGCGCCGTCACTTCCCCGTCATTCACCACGGCAAAGGGTATCCCCCCCCAGGCCTCTTGCAAATCCACAAAGAGGTTCCGAATCTTGGTGTCAAACAGCGGCTTAGGGACTCCGCGGTAAAGTGAGCCCACGCGCGGCCGGCTGTTGATGTAGACGCCTGCGGCGCTCCCGCCCACGGCGTCCACTCGCGGCAGGTGCTGGGCCGCCGTTTTCAGCGCGGTGTTGATTTGGTCGAAGTGATAGCGAGGGTCGGCGGCATTCCGCGGATCCCAGACCACCTCTTCGGTGTACACAGCTTCGCCGTCCTTCACCGCTGCCACTTTTCGATCGCTCGCCCCCAGGTCAAAACCGATTCGGCAGCCCTCCAGGTGTCCGCCCAAGCGCACCGAGCCCTCGTTGGGCGCGGGGACCTTGTCCGCGCTGGTAACATCCACCGTGAACGGATGCTCGTAAACATTCGACATGAATTCCGCGTCAAATTTCCGAGCCCCTGCGGTGGAGTAAACCCGCCGAATATGCTCGCCGACGCTCGGTGGCCCGCCGACCATGATGCGCCACCCGCCCCTCTGCCAAAGGAGCATCTTCACCACACGCTCGGCGAAAACAAGGTTCAGAGGTGCGGACTCTGAGCCCTCATCAAGACACGCGGTGCGATAAACGGAAAGCGAATTGTCTCCACGCTCGAGCCCGATGACGAGCGGCACTCCGTGTCCTGACTTATTTACAAAATCACAAAAATGGTGGTTAAAGATGACCGCTGGCGTGAAGGACGGGTACAAGGGTGGAATGAATTGGGGCTTCGAAAGCCGCAACAAAGCTTCAGTATTCAAGTCTTCCTCCAGAAATCCTCAAAATCTAGAATCGCGGCAATATGCAGCCCTAGATCATAAATACATCGAAGCTTAGGGTCAAGGTGGCAGAAAGTCCTCAGTCGCCAATCGAACGAATCACTCTCGCCGGGTTTCCTCCGACGAGAGCATTCGGGGGAACGTCCTTGGTGACGACGGAGCCCGCCGCGACAACCGAGTTCTCGCCTACCGTCACTCCGCCGATGATCGTTGCGCCGGCGGCGATCCAGACGTTTCTTTCGATCACGATGGGCTTTGCGATTACGAAGGCGCGCCGCTCGGAAGGTTCCACGGGATGGCCAGACGTGATGATGCTCACGTTCGGCCCGATCATCACATCATCGGCAATGTCCAGCCCGCCGAGATCATAAAAAGTGCAGTTCTGATTTACGAAAACATTTCGCCCGACACTGATATCGCCGCCGCCGGATGTGTAGAAGGGTGGGATCAGTAAAAAGCTGTCGTCCACCTTCTTGCCGATGAGTTCGCTGAACAAGGCCCGGACCTGATCCGCATCGTTGAACGTCAAACGGTTGAGCTTGGCGGTGATCGCCATCGCTCGCTTGACGTTTGCCGACATGACCGCTGATTCCGGCGTTCTCCTGGGAATTATCTTCGTGCGATCATCTAAAATCATAGACGTCGATTTTTCAGTGAGTTCGGTGATTTGTACCTAACCCGCTTTATTTTTGGCGCATCACGAGGCAGACCTTGTTCCAGGGGGGAACCGTGGAGCTGCAAAATGCCCGTCCGCGCCTTCCGCGATCACTTTCGGGTCAGTTTCACCCGCGCGAAGGGCTTCATTTCCCCTTTTTCTTCAGAATCCATCCGCCACTCCCAGTTGTCGGCGTCGGGGTGATACACGAACCGGGTGTGAAAGAGGCTGTCTTTGTCTTTGAAAAGGAAATGGATCTCGTCCCCGTTTCGCTTGGAGCGCCCGATCGTTGACTCGCCCATGCTCCCATAGGTATCGAGCCACGCCCCAACATATTCTGCCGAGGCCTCGACCCAACCGATAAACACCATAGCCTCATACGCCGGCTGGCCCTTACTGTCCTTATCGCGCGAGACTTCATGGATTCGCAGATATTGATGCTCCAGGACCCACTCGGCCGTGACATCGTGGGTGGTTTCCTTCCCCGCAATCGTCCCTTGGAGAACCCAGTTTCCGGTCAGGTGGTCGAGCAGTTGATCGTGGAAGGTCGGCTGCTGAGCAAAAGCAAAGCTGGCGCTTAGGGTGACCCACACGGCCACCTTTAGGACGGTTCTCATGGGTATGCCCTCCCCGTGTTGGAGCAATGTCTAGGTGGAAACCAAAGTTGCAGGCGGTCCGTAAAACCGCCTGCATATTATACCCGCAGATTTACTTGTCAAAATACGGATGTTTGGACAGCGGCAACCGTGGCAGTCCGCCGGTGAGTGGTTTGACGGCAAGGTCCTCAAAGAGCAGTGAAGGAGCGACAAAGGAAACCAATGGCGCCAGAGTTTGTCCGGGATAAAGGCGCCCACCATAGGCCGCATAGGGAAGGCTGTAGACCGCCAAATCACGCGAGGTTGCGGCGAGGTCTTTAAACGGGGCATCATCCAAGCCATCGAACTGGCCCACGCGCATCAATTCCTCGCGGCCGTCAGGATAGACCTTATAGATCTCGCGGCCGACTCCCCGCACGATGACGCCAAATTCTTTGTTCCGCTGCTTCATCATGGTCAGCAACATGTTCTTCAGTTCGTCGTCGCTCATTCCCTCCGTGGCCGTGACCATCACGTTGCTGGGCTGAGCGCCAAAGGTGCGAAAGCTTCCCGTGCTTTGGGGAATGCCGGAGACGGGATCGCGGGAGTTGAGCAGCGTCTTGAGGTATCCGCCGTCGATAAGTGTCGTGGCGTGCGCCCGGACGCCTTCGTCGTCGACTGCGTGGCCGCCCACCAGCGGCGTTCCCTGGTAGGAGGTTTGGGTGGGGTCGTCGACAATCCTCATGAATCGCGGGAGGACGCGCGACCCGATCCGGTCCTGAAGTTTGCTCACATTTTGGCCCGCGTACGCCTCCATCTGGGGATTGTCCGATGCCGGCGTGCGCATGGCGAGCAATTTGGGAATGAAAGCCTGGCTCAATACCTCCGCTCCGGCGGCCCCTTCGAAAAGCACCGGCCCGTTGTAGCGGTCCACCACGGGTGCTTGCCGGTCCCGCGTAAGAATGTCCGCCAACTTGCGAGTCCGCGACACCAACTCGGATTCCTTAGGGAGCGCTTCCATTGAACGCGCCGAAGCCATATTCCAAGCCGGCAGCATGGTCCCGTCCACTGCCTGGGTTTCGGCCACGGTCATAATCGTTGCCCCGGAGGTTTCATTCGTCACCGCGCTGCCCTCGCTATTGAGGTACCACGAGCGGGTGTCGGTGACCGCCACGCTGACCGAAGACGTATAAATTTCCGGTGACTGACGGAAGAGGGCGGAAAGGTTTTTCACCAAAGCTTCGGCTTGAGCGAGGTCCATTTTGATGGGCGAAAAGGGCTCGAGCGAGGTGGTCGGATCCTCCTTGCTGAAGTCGGGAAGGTTCTCGCGGGCCTTTCGATTCTCCAGGGCCCCACGCTTGCGGGAAATCATTTCGAGCGCTTGTTTGTAAGCCTCGTCAGTGGCCAGCCAGATTTGCCGGCGTAATTCCTGGTAATCATCGTCGACAGGAAGCAAAATGTTCTCGGCGAGCCCGTTGGCCGCCGGCGGGTAGGTCATGAAATTGCTGTTGTCGCTTTGATAGCTGCCCACGCGCACTTGCACCGTCAGGTAGCGGGCCCGCGCGAGGCCGCCGGAAAGCAGCGCTCCGAAGGTGGCCGAGGTGTCCAAGGAAGTCCGGTCCTGCACGTGGTAGGAAATAAAGTAGGGCTTTTCGAGCTGCTCGAGCTGCAATTGCTTCATGGAGCGGTCCAACTCGTCGCGCATCGCCTTCATCACGACATCGTCCGCCGCCATGGCCGGCCACGCCATCGCCACCAACAGAACAAAACCGAGCCCTCGAGAAACCGTTCTCCGCATTCCGTTGCTCCTTAAAAACACCCGCAATCCGAAATCACTGGACCAAAACCGTGGCGCGGACCTTTTTGTTAGGTCCACGGCTTGTCCCAAACGCGCAGAGAAAGCTCCAGTCTGGCCAGGGAAAGCTCGCGGACCTCAAAGGCGGAGGTCCGCCCTACGAATCTCCCTGCCTACTGCTTTCCGCCCACTGCTTTCTGTTCTATCGGCGCCGGAAGAATGGGCGCCCGTGCCGTGGACTTCTCCTTCTTCTGCACTTCGATTTGCGAAACCAGCAGATCGGGAGAGGACGCCGACACGGGTACGGACCCCGATTCCGCGCCGCAGACCCCATTGAACGTGGCCACCTCACCGTCGCCTGCCACGATCTTGCTGAAGGCCGTGAGCGGCGTGCCGATCAGATTGACTCCCCGCACCAATTCCTCGCGCCCCTCAGGATAAATTCGATAAACCATCACGGGCAGCACATTGAAGGCGTTGGGAGTGAAGCGGCTGGTCAAAGTGAATCCGCCTTGAATATCGTCGAAGAAGAGCCCGAATTTCTGGTTCTGTTTGTTGACCTCCTCGATCAGGCGCTGCTTCAGCTCGGCACGCGTAACGGGGTGCTCGACCTCCACGATCAAGTTCGATTGGCGAGCCACGGGAGCGTTCCCCTGCTGCCTGCGTCCGTGGCCGTTCGAGTGTGGAAACCCTTCGATGGGCGAACGCGACATCAAAAAGTTCTTGAACACTCCATGGTCAACCACGACCACCCGCTGGCCTTTCACACCCTCGTTGTCGAAATCATAGAAACCGGCCAGTTCCGAAGAACCCAAGCGCTGGAGCGAGGGATCGGAGATCACGGAAAAGTTCTCGGGAAGGAGTTTCTCCCCCACCATCTTCTTAAACGTCTGGCCTTCGTTTTCGCCCTTTTGCCGATGGCCTTCAACCCGGTGGCCGAAAACCTCGTGGAAGAAAACCCCACTCTCGCGGCCGGAAAGGATCGCCGGGCCGGTGTAGGGATCGACGATCGGCGCCACACGCAGAGCTTGCAGGTCCTTGATCATCTGATCAACGACCTTCAGCACCGCCTGGTCGGAAGGCAGTCCCTCGGGTTCGGAGGAGTAGAAGGATTCGTATCGCGGCAGATCCATCCCGTCGTCTGCTTTGATTTGTGCCGACAGATAGAGGTAATAAATGGGGCGAGAGACCTCGATCTCGGATCCGTCGCTGTTGACGTACCAGCGGGTTTCAATGTCTGCGAGGAAGTTGGCGGTGGCAGCGTAGATATCGCCATAACGCGCAAAGGGCGCCGTGTACTTCCGCGCCTTCTCTTCCCATGCCTTCTGGTCGACGTGCATCAGGCGGAGTTTGTCAAAATGCTTGGCCGCAGGCTCGGGGGAGAAGTCATCGGACTTGTCCTCCTGTGCCACCTTCACCTGAACGTCGGTGGTGATGGCGGCAAGTTGCTCGGAGGCCTGCTTGTACTTCAGGTCCGTGTAGTACCACAGGACGCTGCGGAGGGCGTCAGGGTCCGGCTCTATCGGAACGTAAACGGGCGCGGAAGGCTCTGCGCCCTCTTCACGCGTGCCGTGGGTGTTGTCCAAATGAGGGGTTCCCACGCGCAGGTCGACATCCAACTGGCGGCTGCGGCTCTGCTGGCTCGTCTGGAGTTTCCCGAACGTCCCGGTGACATTCACCACTTGATCGTCGGTTATTTCGTAACTGAGGAAATAAGGTTGGACCTTCTCGCCCTTAAAGGCTTGCTGCGAGCGCGCCAGCTCCGCCTTCATGGCGCCTATGATGGTCGAGGTTTCAGCATCCTGGGCTTTGAGGACCGGGGTAAGAAAAGCAAGCAGAACAATCGCAGCAATCCATATTCTCAAGGGTAAACTAAACCTCCGGGGACGCATCATCGTACGGCATGTTTACCCCCTCGTCAATCGCGTCTTGCTGCGTCAGAATGAGGCCGCGCCGAATCACGCTTGCATCGCGAATTTCAGAAGCCCCGGAGCGCCGTGCTTTCTCTCTTTGGCAGGCCTTCCTTGGGAATGCGTTTCAACACCACATACTCGATTCCATGTTCGGCGCAAAATGCTCTCTTGTCGGGTTTGTCACCGTCCTCATTCACCACATAGAAATGAGGTTTGATGAGGGCAACTTCCGGTTCCGCGTCCATCCAGCCGTGACCTGTGGAGATCAGCGCTTGGTGGACATATCGAACTGAATGCACCATGTACAAGCGTTCGGCCTGCGAGAGCAGCGGGTGCCCGTCGCCCTTCAGCAGTCGGATGTTCGCGTCATGCCCCACGACCACATAGAGATCTCCCAGTTGGGAAGCTTCTTCGAAAAACCGGACATGCCCGGAGTGAAACCAATCGAAGCAGCCCGTTACGATCACTCTCTTGCACTCGCGCTCGGCGGGCGGCGGGACGAAGGCGGGTACAGGAAACCCGCTCAACTCCTGATTCGATATGACTCGGTAGGGAACTCCTCGCGATGCCGCGTGCGCGCGTTTCGCGGGAGAGTCGCTTGCCTCGTCCACAACCCAAGTGTGGGTTTGCACTCTCCAAAGGTCAGGCAAGGTTTCTGGGTCAATGGTCCCGGCGATCAGCGTCACCTGCTGAACGAAGCGTAGCGATTGGAGCAGATAGCTGCGTTCGTTTTCTGGAAACTTGGGGGGCCTTCCCTCTGGCGCCTCGATCGTTTCATCCGACCATAATGCAACGTGCACGTCTCCCCACCGCGCCGCTTCCTCGAAAAAGCGGACGTGATTTGAGCGCAGATTGTCGAAGCTTCCAGTAACGATGACGCTGTTCATAAAGGCAGTGGGTGGTGGTTAGTGGACACAAAAACATCTATAGCGGACGGTGGTTGTTTTTATCCACCAGCCACTATTCACGATCCAATTTTCGCAGCCTGACCTGCGCGTGAAGCGAGCCCGGCACAGGCTCCTCCGACACGACGTACAGATACCCGCCGCCACAGCCGGAGTACATTGCTCCCGCATATCTCGATTGGTAGGAGTTCAGAATGCCCACTAGATCGATAGTGATGGCTGGATGCCTGACTGTGCCCGGAAGAATCGCCTCCCAGCAGCGCATGCACTCATTCATGGAGTCGCCGAGCGCGCGCGCGTCCATCGCCAGAATCGCGGCGTAGCAGTCCTTGCCCGACTGGCCCAGGCGGCGGATCCATTCTCTGTCCAGGTTTTTTTCTTCGAGCGGACTGTAGCGCTCGGGCCGAGGCGCGATGGGCAGGATGTGGATCACCTTCTCCAGCCAACGCGCGACGGCGGGATCGTTGTTCGTTTCGATGTGCGCGGGAAAATATCCACCCTCAGAGGCGATTTCGTAATCCAGCCGGCTGATGCCCGGGATGATCAGGCCGGCCATATCCTGCGATCCCGAGGGTGCAGCTTTGCCGCGATTTTCGGCATCGTAGAGGGTGCGCACCAATTCCCGCGGGTCCACATCCGGCAAAACATTGTTCCACAATTTGCGCGCGACCTCACGCGTGCTCGTGGCCATGCCGCTGCGATCCATGAAGCGAAACGTTGGCACAACCCCGACCACCACCATCGAGCCCGGTGGCGTGGGGTTGTGCATGGAGACAAACGGCTGGTCAATCCATCCACCCGCGAACGCCATTCGATAGGGAATTCTGCTGATGACCGAGGTGATGTCATGTTCGGGGGCCATGGGCATAGGAAGGACCTTGGGATCGTTGCGCTCGCCGGCCGTGTGGTCCGCGGGCCGGAGAAGCTACAAAAGTCTACATCACATTTCAGGTTGCTGGCCATAGCGCAGCGTGTAGCCGCTAGTCCGTCGAATTGACCCCACAATCAGATCCGCAAGAATTTGCCTGCGAGCGCCGGTTGTGCGAGATTCTTCTTAGGGGCCTATGGCGGAAGACAACTCAGGGGCGCAGCCGCCTCAACCTCGCCGGACGTTTGGCCAGTTGGCCAAGCAGGCGGGATTGTTCGTGCTTTTCGGGACCATTTTGGTGATCCCGCGCATCCGGCGTCTGCGGCGGCGGGTGTGGGCTTGGACCTGCGTTCGCCTCGCTTTGGCCGCTTGCGGTGGTTGGCTCGCGTGGCGATATGCGCACGCGAGAGCCGGCGCCGCGGCTCTGGGCGCGGGAGTGTTCTTTCTTGCCTTCAGCTTGCTGGTCCGGGCGAAGCCAGTGGTGAAGTCGGTGGACGCACTGGCCCACGAGATGAGCGCCTTGATCGTGCTGAATGGCGGAATCTTCCGGCAGTCGCCCGAATCCACGCCGGTCCGGCAGGCGCAAATTCTCGTTCATCCCGAGCGGATCATCGTGATGGGCCCGCGCGATCGCCTCCTGCTGGAAATTCCCTTGGCCAAGGTGCGGAACCTCGAGGCGCATCCAGTTACCGAGGGTTTGGCAGCAGAAAGCGCCGCATTGTGGGAAGTGGAAATAAGCTGGCTGGCCGACACGCCCTGCACAACGACTTTCCACTTCGAGGGCGTTTTCGCCGAGCATCTGGCGCGAGTTGCCGAATCAACCTTGCGCAGCCAGTGGAAGAAGGAGTTGCCGGTATTCCAGCAATGAGGGAGTCGGACGTGACCTTCGTGGCTACAGTTCTCGAACTCGCGCGCTATCCGGTGAAGTCCATGCGCGGCGAAGCCCTGCCGGCCGCGACGCTGACGCTCCAGGGTATTCCGGAGGACCGCCGCTACGCGTTCGTGCAGGCGGCCTCGCGGAGCGACTTTCCCTGGTTTACGGCTCGCCAGTTGCCCGAGATGTTGTGCTACAAGCCCGCGGTAGAGGTGGAAGGTTCGGGCGAAATTGTGGTGACGGTCACGACTCCAGGCGGGGAGAAGTGGCCGGTGGATAGCGACGAACTTCGCCGAGAGCTCGAGGAGCGCTCCAGCCAGTCCCTCTCCTTACTACGCAACGGCCGCGGCTCGTACGACGCTGCTCCCATCTCGATCATCAGCCGGCAGACCGTCGCCCGCATCGCCGAAGAAAGCGCGACGGAGGCGAACCCCTGGCGTTTTCGCCCGAACTTGGTGGTCGACCTGCAAGAAGGCGGAGCGTTTGAGGAATTGAATTGGGTGGGACGGATTTTGCGGATTGGAGAGACTGCCCGAATCCCCATCATAAAGGTCGATAAGCGCTGCGTGATCATCACGCTGGACCCAGAGACCGCGGAGTCGAGCCCCGGCGTGCTGCGCTGCGTCGCTCAGGAGCACGCGAATTGCGCCGGGGTCTATGGAACGGTCCTTACCGCGGGAGAAGTGCGTCCCGGCGACCGCGTTTGGCTCGAGGGCTAAGCTGGCATCGGCGGAGCTAAGACGGAAAGTCAAAAGTCAAAGTGCAAAAGGCAAAAGTGTGGTCCAGTGAATTCGCGACAGACGCAAACTCCTTTTCCGCGCAAGCGACCCGTTCGCCCGCACCGCGCAGCGCTTCCGCGGGTTTCACCGCTGAGACGCAGAGGCGCAGAGGAAAATGCTTTTGATCTTCAGAACACTATCTCTCAGTCGCGGTGGACAGGTCTTTCATTAAGCAAGGAATTTGGTGTGCGGCCTTTCACTTTTGCCTTTTGCACTTTGCCTTTTGACTTTCTTATCTCCTCCCCGCGCCTCCGCACCTCTGCGGGGAAATTCTCTCTCGTTCCACGGACAGCCCCCTACCGAATGGAGTCTCCCGCCAATCCCCAGAAATCCTTTACGTAATACGAAGAAACGACATTGCCAAACAGATGGCAGATCGCGCGGCAATCAGGAATATCGCCATAGAGCTTGCGGCCGCGCGCAAAGACTTTCTTGAACGACCCCTCTTGCAGCAAGTTGCCGGCGATTTTCTTGAGCGGCTCGCAGGGGTAAAAGACGTCGCCGTTGGGGTAGACGCGGGGAAACATGGTGGGAAAGCATTTGAAGTCCCCAAACTCCAGGACGGTTCGCAGGAGTTTTGGGGTGCCGTTGATCGGCTGTTTGCGCTCGCGGCGGCGTTCGACAATCTTTTCCACCAGCGCCTGATAGCGCGGATTGCGCTTCAGCCGCAGGTTGGGCATCTTTTCGTGCAGCGCCGTTTGTGTGGCGAACACAAATCCCTGCTCGCCGCAGAAATCCAGAATGCGTTCGATTTCAGGGATGTTCCACTCTTCGATGACCGTGCTGATGGTGATGTCGCCGGGCTTTTTCATGCGTTGTTTGGCCAAATCGAGGTTCTCAAGAACCCTGCTCAGCACTCCAGGCTTCGACTTGGGATTATCCGCGTTCGCCGTCAAGGCATCCAGGCTGACGATCAGGCCGTCCAGCGATTCAAAAAGGCGTTGACGCTTGTGGAGCAGAGTGCCGTTGGTGACTAGCAGCACGGAGCGGAACTTTACCGCGCGCTTGGCGGCGTCCGCCAGGTCTTCTATGTCGGCGCGAAGCAAGGGTTCGCCGCCGGTGAAGAGAATCGAATCCGTCTCGCGCCGAATGGTGCGCAGCAGCTTAATCGTCAGGTCGGTGGGCAATTCCTGACTGAAGACGTCCGGCTCCTTTTGCGTGCAGTAGGTGCACTCCAGGTTGCACTTGTGGGTCGTGTAGAAAACCGCGGCATAGGGAGCAACCACGTCGGTGTGAAGGATCTCGCGGCGGTAAAGGTTTTGGAAATAGTGTTTGAAATTCTTCAAGACAAACGGAGAGTGCCGCAGGAGTCCCCGCAATAGCCGGAGGCCGGAAGATTCAGTTTGAGGATCGCCCATCCCAACTTCAGTCTATCCATGACCAGCTTACCGTGGCAAGAGTTTATGCGTGGCCCTAAAGCCCGCGTAGCGGGCGACATCCTATAGCCCACGGCGCAAGCCGTGGGAGAGTGCGAGAATATGATGGTCTCTTGAGCCCCGTTAGGGGCGGCATCATTACACGAAGGGTGAAGGAAGATTCCGACCTCGCCACTACGTGGCTAGAGCGTTGCTCTTGGGACCACAATCCCACGGCTGGCGCCGTGGGCTATAGGATGTCGCCCGCTAGGCGGGCTTTCGGACGCCTCGATCCGTTGGGTTAGCACTTAGGGGGAGAAGCCACGGGGATCAGACGGCCTCCTGAGACGCGGTATTCCACTCCCTGCCATTTTACCCGGCTCCAAACGAGGCTGTTGAGCCACAGCACAAAGGCGAAGGCATCCCAGACGGGCACGAGCCACCACCGGCGCTTTAGGACGTCGTCTCTCAGTCCCCAGATTCCCATTGTCCAGACCAGGCCCATGCGGAAAATCAGGTAGGCGGCCACAAAAGCCGCGGCCCACATGAGGGAGGGCGAAAGGCAGGCGGCCAAAACGGTCCAGGGCAAGCCCTGCGTGAAGATCAGCCCGGTGTAGCCGACGGGCCGGGCTTGGCGCGCCATGATGGCCCAGCGAAGGCGTTGCACGAAGAACTCCCGCAGGCTCGCGAGGCAGCACCATGTTTTGACCGAGGCATCAACCAGTTCTACGCGACGCCCGCGCACGGCGGTGCGGAAACCGAGTTGGTAATCATCGGCAGCGTCGTTGGCCAGCCCCTCAAAGCCGCCGATGTCCGCCAGATTCTCGCGCGTGATCCCGATGGTTGCGCCCAGGGCGAAGCGCACCCCTTCGAATTGGCGGGCCAGCAGGGCGGACGGCATGAAATCGGTGCTGAGGTAGACGGCTTCGAGCTCCGCCAAAAGCGACCGCATGGGGATGCCGGTGAACATGCTCGTGACCAAGCCGACCTGCGCGTCGCGGAAGGGTGCGGCGACTTTGCGCAAATAGTTCGGGCCGACGCGGATATCGGCGTCGGAGAGGACCAGCAGGCCGTGCCGGGCAGCGCGCGCCATGGCGCAAAGCTTGTTTACTTTGTCGTTTGAGCCGAGCTTCTGCGGGCCCACCAGCAGGCGAATGGGGAGGGCAGGAAAATCGGCGATAAGCTTGCGGATGATCGGGGTGGCGGCGTCCTGCTCGCTCGAGACGGCGAACAGGATTTCGTATTGGGGATAATCCTGACGGCAGAAGCTCGCGAAGTTTTCGTAGGCTTCGGGGTCCAGCCCGTGAACGGGTTTGAGGATGCTGATGGGCGGGGTGAAGTCGCGCGGCGCCGCGTTCTGGCGGCGGAAGAACCGGACGGCGGCCAGGATGATAACGAGGTAGCAAAACGAGGGAGCAACTGCCGCGCCGAAAACCGCCCACCGAAACCACGTCAACAGCAATTCGTGCTCCTCATGCAAGGGATAAGGGTACCGTGGCGGCGCCGTCCGGCGCGGCAATGGGTCTCGTCGGGGCTCCCCTCGTTGCAAGCTTGTCCAAATTACGGGCTGGCAACGAACTCGTGGCCCGCGGCTTCGCCGTCTGCTTTGCGGAAAGGCTCCGCCTTTCCGGCGCCGGCCACCACCGGTAAACCTTCTCCCCACCGCCTTGCCCGATTCATCGGGGCAGGCGGAACGAAGGGGGAGAGAATGCGCGCAGTGGGCCGGAAAGGCGGAGCCTTTCCGCAGAGCAGGGGGCGAAGCCCCATAAAACGACTCGCTCGCCAATTGGGGCAGCCGTGCCCCTACGAGCCGCGGCTACCCAAGGCACACCAGCGCTACACCCACGGAAACCAGTCCGATTCCCACCCAGCGCAACGGCGTCAACTTCTCTCCCAGGAGGTACTTTCCACCCAGCGCGCCGGTCACATAGCTCAGCGCCATGGCGGGGACCACAAAGCTCATTGCCTCCCACGAAAGCAAAGCCAGCAGGGAGCAAAATGCCAGAGTCAATAGGGCAATTCCAATCCACATCCAACCCTCGCGCAAAGCGCGTCCCAGAAAACGCAGAATCGCCCCCGGGGTGAAACTTTTAACTTCACCGAGGCGCTTCATGGCATGCGCCACGGCGATATCGCCGCCCGTACCGGCAAAGATCAGGACCACAAGCGTGATGGCGGTACGCATGTTCAGCCCTTCTCCGTGGTGCTCGGGGGCGTGCGCGCCACGAACGCCACTCCCACGCAGATCAGCGCCACGCCCATCCAGCGCAAGCCCGTCACCCTTTCACCCAACACCAAGTGACTTAAGAGGGGGACCACCACATACATCGAGGCGGTGGCGGGCAAGACATAGGTGAAGTCCGCCCACGACAATACCATCATGAACGCCGCGAGAAACAGCAACATGCTGACAATGCCGAGCCAGATCCAGCCGCTGGAAAAAACCGCGACAAAGGCCGAATGCAGAGCCGCTATCGACCAGCCGTGAATCGCGCCGATGCGCTCCATGCCAAGCCCGAAAAAGAAATTCCCGGCGGAATTTAGAACGATGAGCACCGCCACCAAGATTGAGGTCTTTAGGGTTTGGGGTGGCGGCATCTTAGGCTTTGGCCCAGGCTTTCTGGAAGAATCTCAGCCAGTTGCCGTGCATGATGCCTTCGATGTCAGCTTCCTGATACCCGCGCTTCCGGAGCAGGTCGGGGATCACTTGCAGATCCGCTATGGTGTTGATCTCGCGCGGCGATTGTTCCGTGCCGAACCCGCCATCCAAATCGCTGCCAATGGCGGAATGGCGCGTATTGCCCGCCAATTGACACACGTGGTCGATATGATCGATCACGCGCTCGATGCTCACCAGGGAATTGTCCGTCTGGCCGGCCACATAGTTGGGGAAGAGCATCCAGGAATCGAAGACCGCCCCGATCACGGCATCGCGCTCCACGAGGGCGCGAATCTGTTCGTCGGTAAGCTGGCGATCGCCCGGCACGAGCGCACGGCAGTTGTGATGGCTGGCGAGCACCGGGCCGTGGTAGATCTCCAGCGCTTCCCAGAAACTCCCATCGGCCAGGTGGGTGACGTCCAGGATCATTCCCACCTCTCCCATCGTCGCCAGCAGCTCCCGGCCCCTAGGGGTGAGGCCCCCGGGCGCCCCCGTTCCGTGCGCGTAGTAGCTCACGCCGTAGTGAACGGGCTCAACGACGCGCAATCCACGCTTCCACCAGTGTTCCACGTGCCAGGGATTGAGGATCGGGTCGGCGCCCTCCATGGCCAGGATAAACCCGAGCGGCGTACCACCGCTGCCCGTGCGGTTCCACTCCGCCACGTGCGCTTCCAGGGCCGGCCAGTCGCGCAACATACGCATACGTCCTTCGGACTCCATGATGTGGTAGTACTCGAGCTGGCCCACGCCCATAGCGGAAGCGACCTCGCGGCTGGGGTAGTCGAGCAAGGGGTCTTTCAGGTTGCTGCACCGCGCCAGCACCGTCGCAAGGCACACGCCCACCTGGGCTTTTTGCAACTCCGGAAACGACACGGTGTTGTGCCCGCGGCGATGATCGTTCATGCCCGCTTCCGCGCTGCGGATTTCTTCAATGGTCTTCGTCAAGTCGCGCTTCCAATTCAGCGCGCACCAGGATAAGTCGAGGTGAGAGTCGATGATCAGCATGTCGGTTTTCAAAGGCTCCTTGGGAGTTTACCGCGGACCCCTCGCCAGCAGGCGGCAACTTCGCCGAGACAGAACCGGCGACATAGATTCTGTTGAGCGGCCTTGCGGTGGGCTTGTCAGACCTGGATCGCCTGCCAGTGCTTGGCCCGCTCCCTGAGCGCCTGCTCGAGTTGCGGCCAATCGTGCAGGGTCGCGGGGTCAAAGTCGGCACCATTCGGCCAGACCAGCGTATGCACCTCAGGATCAATGCTGACTTGGCCGAACAACACTTTATCTCTGAGCGGCGAATACAGTTCTCCCGCCAGCACCGGCTCGAAGTTAATGGTCTGGGCGGAAGCGTCGGCGAAATGAACCCGCAGAGTGTAGGGTGCCACGATCTCGAAATCAACAACGCGGTGGATAGGATGGCTCATAGGATTATTTCAGCGGCTCAATTGGGTTCGGGATCCTTCCTCTCTGTAGAGTATCCCAATCAGCCAACAGTTCATTCTGATGTAATTCTGCCCACGCTTCAACCAAGCGTTGCTGCCGCCTCGGCAACGATCCGGCAATAATCTCCACCGGGTCGACACTGAAGATACCCACCGCATCCTGATAGTAGGCATGGAAGTGTGGGACATGATGCTGCGCGCCAATCTCGGCGAACATGCGAATGATGATGCCGAAGAATCGACTTAACTCAGGCACAAACCCATTCTACATTGCGATGACCCGAGTGACCAGTCCCCGCTCTCTCAGCACGCCGTCATTGGCGATTCGAGCGGCCATGCGAATTCGCGAGGCAAATCGAGGAGGAGCCGGCATGGGGAAACGTGGAGACCAGAGTTCGCGAAATGAATGACAGAGAGGAATCCACCACCGAGACACGGAGACCACGGAGAAGGCGCAAAACAGATCGATGAATGAGTAATTTGGTTAGCCGCCACCTCAATCTTTCCATGCTGAAGTATTTCTCTCCGTGATCTCCGTGTCTCGGTGGTGAATCTTCTCTCCTCGATTGAATCCCATCGAAATGATTCAAAATTCACATCCGCGGGTGTACACTTCCGCCGCCCTCTCAGCACGCCGTCGCTCCAGATTCCAACGGCCATGCGAATTCGCGGGGCAAATCGAGGAGGAGCAGGCATGAGGAAACGGTGGGGTCAAGGTTTTGTGGTTTTTGTTTGGGTGATACTCCTGGCTGGCCTCGCCCAGTCGCAGGCTCCTACCCACCCCAAACCGAGTTCTCCGGGTGCGGCGCACGCCATGGTGGCAGTGGGCTCATTCGCAGCTCCGGAAGAGGTGGGGCTGTCGCCCGAGCGCCTGGCGCGGATTGCCAGCGCCATTCAGAAAAGCGTTGATGACGGGCGGATTGCGGGCGGCGTCAGCCTGGTGGCTCGACACGGCAAGATCGCTTACCTGCAAGCAGTGGGAATGGCGGACCGCGACGCGCACAAGCCCATGAGCACGGACACCATTTTCCGCATCTGCTCGATGTCAAAGCCCCTCACCAGCGTGGCAGTGATGATGCTTTACGAAGAGGGCCGCTTCATGCTGAGCGATCCTGTCTCCAACTATCTGCCGGAATTCAAGCATATGAAAGTTCTCGACCCGCCGTGGCCGCAGGACAAGACTTCTCCCCCCGGAGCGCTGGTGGATGCCAAGCGGCCCATCACGATCTTCAACCTGCTGACGCACACCTCCGGACTGACTTATCAATGGAACGCCCGGCTCGGCAAGGCCTACCGCGATGCGGGCGTGGGCAGCGGCATCAAGCAGCAGGAGGGAACGATTGGCGACGGCGTCAAGAAACTGGCGGCCCTTCCTCTGCTGTTCCAGCCGGGAGACGACTGGGAATACAGCCTGGCGGATGACGTCCTGGGCCGCTTTGTGGAAGTGGTCTCGGGTATGCCGTTCGATAAGTTTCTCGAGTCGCGCATATTCCAGCCGCTGGGGATGAAGGCTACGGGCTTCTTCCCTCCGGATGACAAAGTCTCGCGGCTCGCCACCGCTTACGCGTACGACGAGCAGAAAGGGCTGCACCCGATTCTTGACGGTCAAGTGATGGGAGGTGACGGCGGGTTTCAGTACACGGCGGACTACCCGTACCACGGTCCCCACACTTATTTCTCCGGGGGCGGCGGGCTCACTTCCACCGCCGAGGATTATTACCGCTTCTGCCAGATGATGTTGAATGGCGGCGAGCTGAACGGCACGCGCATCATCAGCCGCAAATCCGTCGAGTTGATGAGCCACAACCACGTGGTGGGCAAAGCCGATGGCGGCAATTACGGCCTGGGGTTCGGAACTGTCGGTGAGCCCTCGCAGCTGACCGAACTCGGTTCGGTGGGTTCATTTGATTGGGGCGGGTTTTACTTCACCTCGTTCGTCATCGACCCTAAAGAAGATATCGTGGTCGTCTTCATGGGGCAAATCAATCCGGCCGGAGATTTGAATCTCAGCAGCAAGGCGATAACGCTGGCTTACCAGGCGATCAAGGATTGAGGAGGCGCGGTTACATCGCGGAATTACGCAGGAAGCAATCTTATTCGGAATCATACAACTCAAGGAGCAGAACAATGTTTAATACCAATTCGTCTTCTTTCGGCCGTCGCGCGATGGCCAAAAGCGCTTTGCTCGGCGGCGCTTCATTTCTATTAGGCGCGCCAGGCGCCGCACGTGCGGAAGGCCCGGCTGCCAGCCCAGCACAACTCAACGTGCGCGATTTCGGCGCCACCGGTGACGGTAAGACCGACGACACGAAGGCCATTCAGCGCGCCCTCGACGCCGCCGGAGAAGCTCAAGGAACGGTCTTCGTGGGGCCCGGCGTGTATCTCTGCGCTGACCTCCTGATGCGCAAGAACACGGCGCTGGTGGGCGTTCCCACCTGGGACTATCACGGCGGCAGTGGAACGGTTCTGCGGCTCGTGGATGGCTCGGCGAAGTGCCTCATCAACATTGCGGGGGCTTGGGGCGCGACCATCGATGGGCTTAGTTTCGATGGCGCTCGCCTGGGCAAGGGCGTGCATGGAATCTTTCTCGACAAGCCGGACTATGGGAAGCGCGAGGACTGCTTCCGCATCGAGCGCTGCCAGGTGGTGCGCTTCACAGGAGACGGAGTGAGCCTGGCGCACGCGTGGTGTTTTTCCGTCCGGCACTCGATGTTCGGTTATAACCGGGGAGACGGCCTGCGGCTGCGCGGCTGGGACGCGTTCGTCAGCGACAACTGGTTTTCCGGAAACGAAGGCGCGGGCTTTGGCGCCCACGACGAAAATGCTTCTGTGACCCTCACGGCCAATCGCATTGAATGGAATGGGAAGGAAAATATTTTGGTCACCGGCGGCGACGGCTACCAGATTACCGGGAATTTTCTTGACCGCGCCGGGACCTGCGGAATCGCTTTGCGCAACGGCCGCCGGCCTTGCGTGCAGATGACCATTACCGGCAATTTCTTGAAGCGCAGCGGCAAGCTGGCCGACGCCGCAAGTTTCGATTCGTCGCATCTTCTGATCGAAGGTGCGCGAGGCGTCACTTGCGTGGGCAACAACCTTCAGGCGTGGCGCGACGACGGGCCCGAGGGCGCGTGGAGCCCGTCCTACGGCATCATTTGCAAGAACCTTCAGAACTGCGTCATTACCAACAACGTGCTGCACGAAGCCGCCCTTCGGCAGCTTATTTTGGACCAGGGCGGCCACGGCGAGGGTGTCGTGCTGAAGGATAATCCGGGGAGCCTGTTCAAGGTTCCGGCTTAGCCTTCTGCTACTGCTTCGGCGGCGTTGAGCCCTGACTGGCCGGGACCGTCGTGTGACTCGGCGTCGCGGCAGTTCGATGTTGCCACCCAGCAGGGTGGGCGGCCGTGGCAGGCGCGTGGTTCTGCGCCGTTGGGTTGCGATTCGGCGTCGTCGAGTTGCCACCCGCTGCTACCGTCGTGCCGGTCGGCGCGGGGGAAGTGCTGGTCTCGGTCAGAAACTCATTGTTCGACGTCGTGGGAGTACTCTTCTCGCTCACGGACTCATTGTTCCACGCCGTGGGACTACTTTTCTCACTCTCGGACTCATTGTGACGTGTGGTCGAGACCTCAGCCGATCTTGTCGGGGCCCGGTTCTGTGCCGTGGCCGAGGGGCTCACCGAGTTTGGCCTCAAAGGCACCTCGTAGATGGTGCACCTCAGCGGTTTAGCAACGTGTTCGTTGAGCGACCAGAGTTGTTCGGGTGTGCAGTGTCCCCCCTCAACTCGCTGGCACGATAAGGCGCCCTCGGAGGACTCCAAGGTCAAGGTGCGAATGGATGCAAGCACGGGGTGTTCGTTACTCTTCTCCACCATTCTTCGGGAGAGCTCATTGACCTCCCACTCCCGGCACGGACGCCTTTCCGGGCCCATGCATCTCAACCGGTCGACCGACCCCTGCGACGTGCCCGCGAATTCCCGTGCTACGTTCGCATCGTGGCCCGACTCTTCGGCCTCTCGCTGTTCATACACTGCTGATGGCCACTTATCCCTGTCCCTGCGATCGTCGCCAAACCTCTCGGCGTGCGCGTCGCCATCCGGGCGCTGCCAGGGTCCCGTACCATCCCAATAGAGGACGGCTTTGGGTACCGGTTTCGCGGCCGGTTTTGCAATTGAACTCTCCGTCGGTTTTGCCGCTGGCTTTGCTGCTGGTTTTGCTGCCGGAGTCGCTGCTGGAGTTACTGCTGGAGTCGAAGTGGCTGTCGGAGTCGTTTGCCCCATGACATTTAACACTACTAAAAAGGAAATAACTACGGTTGCCGTCGCGATTCGCTTCATTCCTGCCTCCCCCTGAGATAAGTCTGTCGACCGACGAGGGCGTTTAGCGCCATCGCCACCGCCGAAGGGCCGATTCCAAGTCGGGCTCGAGTGCAACGCAAAGTACCACCCTACTCTCGTGACTATAGCGCAGGCGGGAATTTGGGCAAGATTACTGACGTACTAGGACAAAAAGGGGCAACGGTTTCCCCAGCTTACCTCGGGATGCGAGCGATATTGGAGTATGCGGATTCACCCGCTTCGTTCAGCGCCCGCACGCGGTAACAGACCAGTTGGCCAGATGGCGCGCCGGCATCGCGATAAGACCTGGCGTCCGCAGAAAGCTTGGCAACACGTTCCCACGCGCCGTGGTTACCGCTGCGGCGCTCTACCGCCACGCCGGTTGTCCCGCCGCCGTGCACTTCCCACGATAGGTCGATGGCGGTTCCGGAAGCACGGACGCCGAGCGAACTCGGCGTCTCGGGAAGCTGATCCCAGTCGAAATAGTCTTCGTCCGCGATGGCCATCACACTGTCGCGTACGGGTACGCCAACCAGCGTATCGGTTGTGCCGCTTTTCCACGTGAGCGGCCGGATCTCGCCCGAAACCACGTCGATGAGCGCCGGGCGTTTGATGCCGGAATTCTTCAGCGTCAGCGTGGCGGCGAGCGGCGGGAAAACATTTCCGGGATTGCTGTGCGCGGCCATCCAGTAGGCGACGATGGCTTTGCCGGATGGCCGCCGGAAGCCGTATGCCAGAAACGCTGCTTCCGCCTGGCGGCGAAGGCCGGGGATATCGCTCGACTGGATCTCAACTTCCCGGTCAAGCTTGGTGTCGGAGAAAAGCGCGTTCACGTTTTGATAGGCGGCAAAAACCGGGCGCGGCGTGAAATCGTCCGGCAGGTAACGCAAGCCGTGGATGAAGCCGAAATCGTCGTACTCGTTCGCGTCCGTGCCGGAGGCCAGCAGCCAGACAAACGTCTTTACGCCCGCGGCCCAGTTGTAGAGAAGGCCGCGCGGGATGTACTTGGCCTGGACGGATTCGTCGCTGCCCGTCCAGCTCGGGATGGAATTGAATTCATCGTCCCAGAAGACGATGTCCTTGTGAATGCCGGGGTAGTTGCGAACCAATTCCCGAAGTTTGGCGGGCGACTCCAAACCGTACGCGCCGCCATCCATCGCCTCGGGGTTGAGATTCTGGCCGTAGCCCGGGTAAGTGTGGTAGTCGAACACATCAATTCCCGACGCGCACTGGCAGGCGTCGAGCGCGCGCTGGGCGAAGTCGCGGTTGGGGTCGGCTTGGCCCCCAAAAATCACCTTGGCGTCGGGATCGGTTTTGTGCACCGCGGGAATGAACGCCTTCAGCAAGCGCCCGAACTGCTCGGGGTTTCCCCAGGGGTTCCAGTAGCCGATGTCCTCCTCGTTCCACAGCGCGTAGTAATGAATGCGCCCGCGGAAGTGGTTCACCATCCAGCGGACATACTTCGTAAAGGCGTCAATCTGCTCGGGCGTGGTGGGCGGCCAGAAGATCGAATAGAGACTGCGGTCGTCGTTGTGGACCGTGCCGGGCGCGGGCGTGATCTGATCAGGCTTCTTTCCCGCGGGCCCTGTGTACATGGGATTGCCATAGTGGAGTTGCACTTGCACGTCCACGCCGTTGTCGACCAGCGAGTCCACGTAGTCTTCCACGTCCGGCGCAACCGCGTAGACGCCGCGCTTCTGCTCGACCCAGTCCCAACTGGTGAAGTCGGAACTGTTCTCGTACTGGCCAATGCGAATCCACTTGGCGCCGGCGTCGAACATGCGCGTCCACCACCAGCGGTTCCAGGGAAGGTATGGCGCGCGGGGGAGGTCGGAATTGATGCCAAAGCCGTCGTGAATTTGAGACGAGCGCTTAGGGGGGACGCGGTCCGGTAAAGTCCCCGTTCGCTGGGCTGCGGCGCGGACCGCGGGGAACACGAGACAAAAAGTTACCAACGAAAGGACGAGAGATGTTCGATGGAAGGGACTGTCAGGGTTCGAGAGTTGCACCAGGCTTCTCCTGTGAGGTGAATGAATCCGAGCGGACAGCTTGAGCACGAGAATGCTGGCGTAACGCCGGCCACCAGCCGGGACAGGCGCAGCCAACATGGCGGCGATAGGTTTCGCTGAATACACTGCCGCGTGGCCGATGGACCCATCTTCTCAGACCGTGAGTTTGTGCAGGTACTCGTAGCTGATCCTGGCGCTTTCGAGCGAGTCGCGGTCGCACTCGTCCTGCTCGACGTAGTAGTGCTGCATCCCGCCTTTGCGCGCGGACTTGAAGATGCGAGGCCAATCGATGACTCCCCTGCCGACCTCGGTAAACGCGCCCGGACGATCGTCGCCGCCGGTGCTGGGCGGAAAGCCGGGCTTCAGGTCCTTGATGTGAAGCTGGATGAACCGCCCGGGAAAGCGATTGAAGTAGTCCACCGGATCTTTGCCGGCGCGCACGCACCAAAAGCAATCGAGTTGGAAGTTGGCAAGCTTGGGATCGGTGCGGCGCAGGAGTTCGTCATATTCGATCACGCCATCGACGCTGGCGAAATCGAAATTATGGCCGTGGTAAAAGAAATGGCCGCCGGCCTTGTTCACGGCCTCGCCCACGTGGTTAAACCACTCGGCATCGCGCTTGATGGCGTCGAGGGATTGCCGGTCCTTGTCGTCGAGGCTCGCGAGTCCGATGTAGGTGATGCCGCACTCGCGCGCGTCGGCGATGCTTTTGTCGAGATGGGTTTTGAGTTGTTCCTCCTCGTAATGCAGGCTGAGCGGGCGCAGGCCATCGGCGTTGAGCATCCGTTTGAGTTCCGCCGGCTTCTTGCCGTAGAAATCCGTGGTCCCACCGAGCTCCACGTCCTTGTATCCAATCTCGGCCACGCGCTTGAACGTACCCTCCAAATCCTTTTCCAGATGGTCGCGGACGGTGTAGAGCTGAAGTCCGACCGGCAATCCACAGGGATTCGCGGCAAGTTGGGGCACGCCCGATGCCGCCACCGCGCCCATTCCAAGAGTAGCGCGCACGATGAAGTCTCTTCGATTCAGGTCCATGATTTTGTTTCTCTCCTCGGCGAATGGTTGTATCCATAGAGGAACTTTGTGTCAAGGGGAATTCCGGATTGCCATCCGCCCCTTTTGTGGCTTGCCGCGAGAACGGCGCGCAGGGGCCGATGCCGCAACCGTCGCATGGCGGGTCGGGACGAACTGCATGTGGCGCGTGACTCAAAGGTGAATGAAGCGATCCCCGAGCGTAGCGTAGCGCCCGCAATTCGACCCAGTGGCCTATCGAGTACCATAGCGCTTGCCCGCAGGAGCACCCGTCTCGGCGCAGAGTTTGGAGACAAGATTGCCTGCCTATAGGTTGGTCGAGTGAAATCGCGCACCCTCGACGGGGTGGAAAAAGCCGCTCCTGCGCGCCGGAAGTCGCGAGAGGAAGGGACGAATTGGCCCTCCGAAAGCCAGCAAAGCGACATTTTATCGATGCCAATCGAGCCCACTCGCCAAAATAAAAAAGATGTCGAAAATGAAGGGTGGTCCCACTAAGTTGATGAAAACAAGCGGACAAATTTCTGACAAAATGGCTGAAGCCACCAAGCATTTGAAAACACAATAGTTATAGAAAATAGCCGATTAATTCTAGAAAGCAAAGTTAGTTACTTCTATTTTTGACCCGAAATACTCCCCGTTTTATCGCTCCATTCCCACTACCCGGGTAACTAACAGAAAATAATGGCCTTATAGCTACAACCTCTGCCGTATCCGAATAAGTAACTGAAAATAAGTCGCTTAGTGGAGGACTAGGTTGCGCCCAAGCGAGCGTAGCCCGGTCCCCCGTTTTTTGGAGTCGCGTCTCCTATCTCGCCCATTCCGTCCGTGAAGACCTCCGCTGTAAAGAGACGGAGTGCCGGCCCGGCGGTAATTCGTCCGCGCCGTCTGCGCCGTCTGAAAGTGTGTGGCCAGTAGCGTCCGACCCGCCGGCGAAACATCTTCAGGCTCTCCCCGTTTGCCCAGCACCGCATGGGGAGAACTGGAGGCAGCCTTGCCGTGAAGCGCGGCCCTACGTTCTTTAAAAAAGACTTGCTCTCGCAAAGAATTCGCGGCATCTTACCCTAAGAACACTATGGGAGAGAAGCAACCCAGTCCCGGCGAACTCCTTCGCGACACGCTTGACATGCTTATCTTGAAGACCCTCAAGCGGGGCGAAATGCACGGCTACGCCATCGCCGAATCCATCGAGCTGCTTTCGGAAGAGGATTTGCGCATTGAGGAGGGCGCGCTCTATCCGGCGCTGCACCGGCTGGAAGTGCGCGGCTGGCTGGTATCGGAATGGGGAGTGTCAGAGAAGAAGCGCCGCGCCAAGTTTTACCGGCTCACCCCGGCCGGGCGAAAACAGTTGGTGGCGGAGACGGCCCATTGGCACCGGATGTCAACCGCGATCGCCCGCATCATGGAGACCGCGTGAAGCGTGAGGTGAATGACCATGTCTCAATGGCTGACGCACACTTGGCTGCGCATCAAGGCTCTTTTCCAGCGCCGGGAGCTTGACCGCGACTTGAACGATGAGCTGAACTTCCATCTGGCGATGCGCGAGGAGAAGCTCCAAGCGGGAGGCCTAAGCCCGGAAGCCGCCCACCTCACCAGCCGCAGGCGATTCGGCAATCGGACCGCGATGCAAGAGGCTTGTCGAGAGACGTGGGTGTTCTCCTGGGGTGAAAGCCTTTGGCAGGACATTCGTTACGCGACTCGCACGCTGGGAAAAAATCCGGGCTTCACCGCAGTCGTGGTCATTACCATCGCCCTCGGCATTGGCGCCTCCACGGCAGTTTTCAGCGTCGTGGATCCGCTCCTTTTCCGCCGTCTGCCTTATCCCCATGACCGCCAGCTTGTTTCCGTGGGGTATCTGGGGCCGGTTGACAACAACGAGTTCAACGTGGTCAGCAGTTATTTCGATTGGCGGCAGGCTCAGACGCCATTCCAGTCGCTCACCGCCATGAGGCCGGGCACGGGATGTGATGTGCTGATTGGCGACACGGCGCAGCAGGTGAATTGCTACGCTGTGGCCGCTGATTTTCTGAAGACGTTTGGAATTCCCCCGCTGCTTGGACGGGATTTCAGCGAAGACGACAACCGGCCGCGAGCCCCCACGGTGGTTCTGCTTTCCTACGGATTCTGGCAAAGGGTTTACGGCGGCGACGTGAAGGCGCTGGGCAAAACCCTCATGCTGAACGAAGAGCCCGCGCAGGTGGTCGGCATCCTTCCCAAACAGTTTGAGATGCCGCAGCTCGGCGAAATCGACGTGATGATGTCGGCGCGCCTGGATGCAAGTCTGCCTCGGTCGGCAAATTCCAGCTCTTTCCTGCGGACCTTCGCGCGGCTTCGCGACGGCGTTTCGATCGAGCAGGCACGCGACCAGTTTCGCCCGATCTTTGCCGATAGCATGGCGAAGGACGTCCCGCCCGAGTTGCGCTCGGAAGTGCGCATGGTCGTTCGCTCGCTTCGCGACCGCCAGATCCACGACGTCAAACTTGCCTCATGGTTCTTGTTGGGCTCTGTGCTTGCTTTGCTGCTGGTGGCGTGTACGAACGTCGCGAATCTTATGCTGGCGCGCTCGGAGGCCCGCCGCCAGGAATTGGCGATGCGCGCCGCATTGGGCGCCGGGCGCGGCAGGCTGATGCGACAAACGCTGACCGAATCGCTAATGCTGGGATTGATGGGAGGCGTGGCAGGCTGCGGAGCCGCGTGGGTGCTTCTGCGCTTATTCGTAAGACTGGCGTTCGACGAGATTCCGCGCCTGGATCAAGCGCGAATCGACTTCCGTGCCCTGCTGTTTGTGTTGGCGGCGTCTCTCGCCGCCGCCGTGCTGTTTGGCATTGTGCCCGCGCTCGATCGGCCGCGGGCGGAAATGCTGGTCGGTTGGCACGTGGCGGGAACCGCGCGGACCTTTTTTCGGAAGGTGCTGGTATCTGCCCAGGTGGCCATTTCCCTCGTTTTGTTGACGGGAGCTTCGTTGTTAATTCGCAGCCTGGGGAAACTGGAAAATCAGCCACTGGGATTTCGACCCGAACACCTCCTTATCGCATCGTTCACCTTGCGCCAGAGGCACTATCAGCCCGCGACGGCGCAAGCCGCGTTTTTTGACGAGCTGGAGGCGCGACTGAAACAGATACCCGGGGGCGGGTCCTTCGCCTTGAGCGATTCGATTCCCCCGCGCGGCTCGATGGGCCGCCCCTACTCCAACATTCGCATTGCCGGCCACCCGCCCGTCGCCCCCGATGGTGGAATGGTGGAGTTTCGCAGGGTGACGCCCGGATACTTCCAAACGATGGGCATCGCGATCCTGGCGGGCCACGCGTTTGAAGAAGGCGAGCGTGCGTCCGGTGAATCTCCCGTTATCCTGAGCGCCACGATGGCCCGCCGGATGTTCGGCAACGAGAACCCTGTGGGACAGCAGATCGAACTGGATGGCAATGGCCATTGGTGTCCCGTCGTGGGAGTGGCGGCGGATACGAAAAACAATGGCCTGACGGACCCTTCCGATCCCGAATACTACCGCCTGCGCATGAGGGGTTCGACCGAATTGGGCAGAGATGGCGTTGGGGTCTTTCGGACTTCGCTCGATCAGGCGACGTTAGCGCGGTGGATTCGAACTGAGTTTGCGGCGCTCGATCCCACCCTCCCGGTCAAGATCGAGTCAATGGATGGGCGCGTCGAACGATTCCGCGAGCGCCCGCGCTTCGTCGCGATTCTCGTGGGATTGTTTGCGGCGCTCGGGTTATTGCTGGCCGCGGTGGGACTCTACGGAGTGCTGTCGTTCCTGGTGGCCAGGCAGACCAGAGAAATTGGAGTGCGCATGGCTATCGGCGCCCGGCCCCGCGACATTGCTCTGCAAGTTCAGAGGTACGCGGGAGTCTGGACAGCAGTTGGAGTGGTGGCAGGACTTGCGGGGTCATTCGAACTGGCCCGCACGATACGCGGGCTGCTTTTTGAGGTATCGCCGACGGATCCAATTTCGCTCGCCGCCGCCGTCGCCGTGCTGGTTGTTACCGCCGGGCTCGCCGCGTGGATTCCGTCCCATCGCGCGGCCCGCGTGGATCCGGTGATTGCCTTGTGGACCGAATAAGGGCTTCTTCGCCCACGTTGCATGGAATCCACAAGGGTGAACTCATGTCTCAGCGGGAGTTATTCCTTCTCGACGTAGTCACCCGAGGAAATCTCGCGGTAGCTCGAAACCACCATCGCCACACACGATTTTGACTGCACGGAAAGCACGACGGCTTCGCCGATGACTTCCGGGGGCGTCCGCTCGCCGGCAAGGACTCCGGACGTATGACCAGGAAGAATCTTGTAAATACGGAATCGGTTGCCGGGCTGGGTTCCCGCTTTTTCGCCCAAGTTCAGATAGACGACGGTCTCGCGGCCAAGGAAGCCGAAATTGTTGTTGGTCGCGGTTATCCTGCCGTGTTCCTTGCTCTTATCCATGGGGATGAAGTGGTCAAGCGGCGGGGAGATGGTATAGGTGGGAATAGGGCGCGGTTGAAAGGGCACCATTACGTCTCCCGGCACAATCGGACTGCACGAGAACGTGACCTCTGCCACGATCCCCTCCGGACCTACGTGAGTCACCCTGACTTGCGCAACATCTTCGTAAGGCGTTCCCGCCTTGCGAATTTCCGACCGCTCACCCTGATATCGCATGGTGAGGAACATTTCGTCGGCAGGGCGCACCACGCTATATTCATTGCCCACGGCAACGCTTACACCCTTCGGTTGGGAGGTGTAAATCGATTCGCCCTGCACAAACTGGCGGACCACGGAGTGGAAGTCATCATCCGCTCCTCCCACCACTACCAAGTCGCGGGGCACGCTAGGACTAGCGATAAAGCCCGTGCAATAGGCCTGCGAGCGGGAAGCAACGTGGGCATAAGGTAAGGTGGGTGCGGGCTCTTGGTCTTGGGCGATGACACTCGAGACGGCGAGAAACACTACGGCCAAAGTGAACGCTATGCGTTGCACGGGTTTCCTCCTCGACTACAGACAACTGGCGCAGGCGCATCACCCCCCAGTGACGCCGCCAACCACGAACTAACCCCTACGAGTGGCAATTGTAGGAACAAACATACCCCTTGTCAACCGAGGCTAGAAATAACGGCGGAGGACAGGCTCTCGAAGTGCACCCTGATCTCTAGAGGCGGCGGGCGGACGACGTCGAGGGCCACCACGATGTTCTCGCCTTACTGTCCTATACCACACGGCGCCGGCCTTTCACACAGTACGAAAGTAATACCTGCGCATCACCGGACAGGCCATGGCGCCAAATGCCTCGCCTAGACCACGATCTCCGGGACTTCCATTTCCCCTCTTCGAAATGCCTCGACGAATCCCTGAACTACCTTGGGATCGAACTCTCGTCCCGCACCTTTGACGATCATCTCCTTGGCATCGAACGACGCGGTACCCTTCCGGTAAGGCCGGTCGCTGGTAAGGGTGTCGTACACATCGGCCACGGTCAAGATGCGCGCCTCGAGCGGAATGTTCTCACCCTGCGTAGGGTGGTAGCCGGAGCCGTCAAACCTGTCGTGGTGACAAAGGACTATGGGGATAACCCGGCGAAGCGAGCCGCCGACGTGGCCCAAAACCGATACCCCCAATTCCACGTGACGCTGCATCTCCTCGTATTCCTCCTCGGTGAGGCTCGCGGCCTTGTAGAGAATGCGTCGGCTGATGTCGAGCTTGCCGATGTCATGAAGAAAGGCGGCCGCGCGGACGTCCTCGACTCGCTCAGGATCGAGCCCCAGCCGGGTGGCGATTGCCGCGGCGTAGATCGACACACGATACGAGTGGTTCTCTGTGTACGCGTCCTTGGAGATGAAGTGCCGCAGGATGAGCAGGATGCCATGATAGGTTTCGCGCAGCTCGCGCACTCGGGCTTCCTTGTGCTCGTACAGCGTGCCCATCGTGTAGGCGGTGACGATCAAGATGCCGGCCCAAAGCGTCAAGTCATACCACTTCTCTCCCGGGAGGGGAGTTGCACTTGCCTGGGCGAACAAGGCCGGCTTGAAGTGGACGACCAGAACCACGACTAATACGCTTGCGACCGCCGTCAAAGCCGCATGCCGGCGGCCGAAGAAATAGGCGGAAAAAATGGTTGGCAAGGTGTACAAACCCAATAGGATGCGGTGCGGGGCGACAAGAAAGTTCAGGATCGCCGCGATGACCACCATCGAGAGAATCAGCCACAGCTCCTTGTTTACATTGGCCAGACTGTCCTTCGACGGAACATCGAACCACTTGGTGCCCATCGCCAAGCTCCCCGTAATTGAGTTGTCTGTAACCCCCACTTTCCCGCTCGTTCTTACCTAACGCTAACATACACCGGGCGACACCCAAATGAAATGCCCAGTGACATTTGGTCTGCATGCGGAAATGCCCCTTTCGCCCGTGTATGGAGTGTGCTATCTACTTTCATATTGTGAGAAATCGGAGAGGGGGGCTCTTCCATGGAAACCCGCAAACCACACCGGAAGAAAGAAGACTACAAGCTCCGCACACACATGATCCACGGGAACTATGACAGTAAGAAGTGGGACTATGACCATCACGTGGTGCCGCCGGTTTCGCACACCACGGCCTACCGGCTCAGCTCGCTGGAGCGCGGCGCGCGAGGCTTTGTCCAATTCGCTTCGGCGGATGAGCACTTGAGCGGGCACATCCCCATTTACATCTACGACCGGTTGGACGAGCCCACGCGTTCGATGCTGGAAGAAAACCTGGCCTATGCCCACGGGGGAGAGATTTGCGCGACATTTGCCACCGGCATGGCGGGCATCAGTGCGGCGCTGGGCGTGGCGTTGCGCCAGGGGCAGGAAGTGGTGTCGCATCGGATTGTCTACGGCTGCACCTACAGCCTGATGACCAACTGGCTGCCGCGCTACGGCATGAACGTGCGTTTTGCCGATTTTCTCCAGCCGGAATCGCTCGCCGCGCTGATCACGCCGGCAACACGGGTTCTTTATTTTGAAACGCCGATTAACCCGACGTTGGAACTGATCGACATTGCTGCCATTCGACGCATAGCCGACCAGGCCAATGCCAGCCGCGAGGAAAAAGACCGCGTGCTAGTAATGGTTGACAATACCTTCGCCACACCGTTTTGCCAGCGCCCGTTGCTGCTCGGCGCGGACATGGTGGTGGAAAGCCTTACCAAAGGCCTGGGGGGATTCGGCACCGATATGGGCGGCGCGGTGATTGCGGCCAAGGAATGGTATAACCTTATCATGCTGTTTCGAAAGGACTTCGGGGGCGTGCTTTCCCCCCGCAGCGCGTGGGGCGTGCTGGTCTATGGTGTGCCGACCCTCGCCACGCGTATGAACAATATGCAGAAGACGGCACAGCGCGTCGCGGAGTTCCTCTCGAAACATCCCAAAGTGGCGAGCGTCAGCTATCCTGGCGCCGAGGGCTTTGCTCAGAAGGCACTGGCCAAACGACAGATGTTGAATCCCGAGGGCAAATTCGCTCCTGGCAGCATGATGTACTTTGTGCTGAAGGGAACCGAATCCAAACAAACGCGCGCGGAAAAAATGGTGGACTACCTTGCCGAGCATGCTTATTCCATCACTCTGGCCGTAAGCCTGGGCCAGATCAAGACGCTGATCGAGCACCCTTTCTCGATGACCCACTCAGCGCTGCCCGACGAGCAGAAACGCGCCTTCGGAATGCACCCCGAAGGCATTCGCCTGTCCATCGGCTTGGAAGACTGGCACGACATTATCCGCGACCTGGAGCTGGCCTTGGAGAAGGTGTGACGAGCGGGATACGGGACATGGGGCACGGGATACGGGGACGCGGGATTCGGGACGCGGTTGACCAGAATTGCTGAGATTGGAGATTCGTAAAGGCTGGCCACATGCTCTCCTCCGAACACAGCTTTACTCAAAGTAGCAACGTCCGCATTCGCTCGGCGACCCTTGCCGACGTGTCCGCCATCGTTGCCGTCACCAACGCTGCTTTTGCGATTGAAACCTTTATTGATGGCACGCGCACCGACGAGGACCACCTGACACTCCAGATGCAGACCGGAAGTTTCCTCGTCGCTCAAGACCCCTCTGGAGGTGTTCTCGCCTCGGTCTACATCGAGATTCGAGGAAAACGCAGATACTTCGGCATGCTCGCCGTTGATCCCGCGCACCAGCGTCAAGGCCTCGGGCTCGCGATGGTTCAGGCGGCGGAAGATCATTGTCGCAAACAAGGCTGCACGGCGATGGACCTCTTGGTCTTGAGCCTTCGTCCGGAGCTGCTGCCCTTCTACCGCAAGCGCGGCTATATCGAAATGGCTACGGAGGAATTCCACCCTTCCCAGCCCTTGAAAGCTGGGTTCGAGTGCCACTGTATCGTGATGTCCAAGGTGTTGGGGGAATAACCTGTGGCTGCTCATTGGTGGGTTGGGGCAACCGGTGGTTCCTTAGGGTCGCGAACCTGCCCGAGTGACCTTTTGTCCTCAAGAATATTGACGCGTCTCAAACCGCGTGGTAGGCTGACTGTTCTTGCACCCATGGCCACGAATCTCCATTCCGTGAAGAGTATTGACGCGCGCAGGATGTGTTGTTGTACGCCATCCGCCAGCGGTGCTCTGTCTTCAGGGAATAGGGATTTGTAAGACCACCTGACCGGATTTAAAGACCTGAGACGCCCGCTGACGGAATAGCCGCAGCGGGCGTTTTGCTTTTGGTTGGCAATCGCAGGATCAAATGTTGATCACGATCATCGGGTTCATTACGGGGATACTGATTGGGCTGACCGGCACCGGCGGCGGCGTGTTGCTAACTCCGCTGTTGATGGTGCTGACGCCTTATCCCGCCGTAACGTTGATTGGGACTGACATCATCAACGGCGCTTGCACCAAGTTGCTGGGAGTGTTTGAGCACCGCCGCCTGGGCCAAGTGCGCTGGCGGCTTGCCGCGTTCCTGATTGTCGGGACCGTGCCGGGCACAATGGGCGGGATTCTTCTGCTCAGCTTCTTGAAGGCGAGGTTAGCAGAATCGGAACTGGACCATTTCCTCCGCCTGGTATTGGGCGTAACGCTGTTCTGTGTGTCCATCCTGCTGCCCCTCGTCCGGATGGGAAAGATCAAGCCTCCCCAGACGTGGGTTGACGCGCCCGCGATCAGCGCCCGGCTGAAACTGGTGGCGGTGGGCGCGCTAGTGGGATTCCTTGTCGCGTTAACTTCGATTGGCAGCGGCAGCTTGCTGATGGTATTCCTGCTGCTCCTTACGCCTTATCCCCTCGGCGAGTTAGTGGGAACGGACATTCTTTATGGACTCGCGACCATGGCGCTCGCGGGGTCCCTGCACATGCGGATGGGCCACTTCGATCGCGGCCTTTTCCTCCACATTGTCGTGGGCTCTCTCCCCGGAGTAGTTTTGGGCAGCCGGCTGACACGGATAATTCCCGAACGTTATTTCAGTTGGCTGTTTTCGATTCTCTATTTTTCCCTGGGCGCCCGTTTACTCGTGGGCTAACCGCGGGAGACGGGAAATACGGAAACTGGAAGATCGAAATTCGAAACTGGAAAATCGAAATTGGAAATTAGAAGCGGGAAATTCGAAACCGGAAACTAGAAATTGTCAGTTAGCAACTCGAAGCTCGAAAATCGAGAGGCAGCCCGCGATTTTCTAATTTCCAGTTTCGAGTCTCTAATTTCCCGTTTCCGTCGGGACTCGCACTCACTTACAACTAGAAAAGGAAAACAACAACTATGCCACTTGAAGTAGCAAGTCTTTCGGAACTGGCTGAAGCCTATGCGCAACGGCATCCGAGGGATATTCTGGCTCTGGCGTTTAAGATGTATTCTCCCAGCGTCGGCATTAGCTTCAGCGGTGCTGAAGACGTAGTTCTGGTCGATCTGGCGTCAAAGCTGGGGGCCAAGTTCCGAGTGTTTTCGCTCGACACAGGGCGTCTCCATCCCGAGACGTTGCGCTTTCTCGACCAAGTTCGGGAGCGATACGAGATTCCGATTGAGGTTTTCTTTCCTAAGCCGGACGCGGTGGAAGGACTAGTGCGCGAAAAAGGCCTCTTTTCGTTTTATAAGGACGGCCACCAGGAATGTTGCGGCGTTCGCAAGGTCGAGCCGCTGCGGCGAGCGCTCAGCACCATGAGCGCCTGGGTCACTGGACAGCGCCGCGACCAGAGCCCCTCAACTCGCGCGTCCGTTCCGGTAGTGCAGGCGGATGCCACCTTCTCCACCCCGGAACATGAACTCGTGAAATTCAACCCCCTGGCCAATTGGAGTTCCAAGCAGGTTTGGGACTACATCCGCGAAAACGATGTTCCCTATAACTCATTGCACGAGCGGGGATTCATCTCCATTGGATGCGAACCGTGCACGCGAGCTGTTCTGCCCGGTCAGCACGAGCGAGAGGGGCGATGGTGGTGGGAAGAAGCCACCAAGAAAGAGTGCGGCCTGCACTCTGGAAACAAGGTGGCTTGAGAACAGTGGCGAGTGATAAGTGACGAGCAAGACCGGGAACGTTGAGGATTGGCAAGCACGGCTGACGGCAGTAACGATCGGTTCGTGGTGCGAGCTTCATGCCGCGGGGAGCATCAGCGTGAACGTGGAGCCTTTACCCAATTGGCTTTCGACGCTGATGGTGCCGTTGGCGCGCTCGACGATGTGTTTGACGATCGAGAGTCCCAGGCCGGTTCCGCCCACCTGGCGCGAGCGGGCTTTATCCACGCGATAGAATCGTTCGAAGATACGCGGCAAGTCGTCGTGAGGAATGCCGATGCCGGTATCGGCGAGGGTGATCTTAACGTGCCCGTCGTCGGTGCAGGCGACTTCCATTCGCGCTTCGCCACCCGGCCGGTTGAACTTAACGGCGTTATCGAGCAGATTCACCAGTGCCTGCTCCATCTGGAGGCGGTCCCCGAGCACCTGTGCATCCTCCATGGGGCCTGAGACCAGGCTGACGCTGCGCAAGCGCGCTTCCGCCTCCAGGGTGCGCATCGCAGACTCTATTGCCCCACGCACCGAAACGGGCTCGGGCTCCCGCCGGGCTCTACCCGATTCCAGTTCCGAGAGCGCCAGCAAATCGGACGAGATATTATTCAGGCGGATGGCGTGGGCTTTGATGATTTCAAGAAACCGGCGGTTGTTTTCCTGGTCTTCCAAAGCCCCTTCCAGCAGCGTTTCGGCATACCCGCGGATAGCGGTGAGAGGCGTACGCAATTCGTGCGAGACATTGGCGACAAAATCGCGGCGAATGCGCTCCAGGCGGTCGAGATCGGTGATGTCGTGCAGAATGGCGATGGCGCCGCGCGCCGTCCCGGAAGTTAGTGGGGCGGCCTGAACTTCATAGAGGCGGTCGGCGGCGGGAAGCTGCATGCGCCGCTTGATCGATTCACCAGTGCTGAGCACCCGGTTTAGAAGTTCGCGCAATTCCGGAGCACGCACGAGTTCCACCAACTGCATTCGGGCGGGAATGGGATTGGGGCCTCCCACCGCGCGCGTAAATGACGCATTGGCGAACGTGATCCGCAAAGTGCTATCCACCGCAAGCACGCCTTCTACCATGCTGGCCAGAATTGCTTCGCGCTGGGCCGACTCCACGCTCAGCCGGTCCACCAGTCCGCGGAGTTGCACCGCCGTGTCACTAAGAGAGCGTCCGAGCGCTCCCATCTCGTCGTCCCCGGGAGGCAGCGGTGCCTGGGAAAAGTGGGCGCCCACCAATCCTTCCGCAAACGCCCGCAGCCGCGCGATGCGCTGAGTGAAGGATTGCGAGAAGTAATAGGCAATCGCCAGTGCCACCAGCGCGGCGTAGAGGGAAGCCCACAATATTCGCCAGCGGACTGCCGCCACGGCGGAATTAACATCGTCAAGGGGCACGGCCAGCCGCAGGACATATCCAGGTTCACCTTGATAAGTGATGCGCAGCGCCAGGTAGCACAGATCCTGATTGACGGTCGAACTGTGGCGAGATGAGGTGCCCACGCCGTGCTGATAAGCCGCCACGATTTCCGGGCGGGTGGAGTGGTTTTCCATGGTTTCGGGATCGTGCTGGGAATCGGCCAGGGCCACACCCTTCGGGTCGACCATCGTGACGCGCGCGCCCGAGCGCTGCGCGGCCTGGCGCGTCCAATCTTCCAGTTGGGAGGGGGGAATGTTGGCGGTTTCCGTCTCCAGGATTTGCGCTTCCGCCGCCAACCGCCTGACCACGCTTTGCTCCTCCCGATTGGCGGTGTAGCGGGTCATGTAGAAATTCAGAACCAGCAGGGTTACCGCAATCAGCAGGAAAGCACTGGCCAGAAGCTTGCGAAACATGGGGCTGCGAAAGGTCATGGAACTTGGCATTTTGGATTTGCGATTTTGGATCAAAGAGAGAGTCGCAAAGCACCGAAATCAGGAATCCAAAGTGGAGATCGAGGGCGAGCTGCGACACACGGCCTTGACCCGCTGGAATTAGACCACATCGGTTCTGCGGGAGCAATTGTTATCGAAATCGATGGCGCGGACACCCGGCCGGAACCTTGAAATGGCGATATTGGATCACAATGCGGGAGCTTGCGTGCACCTTATCTAATCCAAAATCGAAAACCCAAATTAAGCTAAGCCTCAACGCCCTCGAGGACTTCCGGGGAAAAGCGATACCCGCTGCCGCGCACGGTTTGAAGAAACTGCGGGCGGTTAGGGAATTCTTCAATCTTCTCGCGCAAGCGGCGAATGTGCACGTCCACGGTGCGCGGAGTCACAAAACGGTCGCGGCCCCAAACCTCATCCAGCAAGCGGTCGCGATCGAACACATGCCGCGGGTGCGCAGCCAGGAAGTAGAGCAGCTTGAACTCGAGCGCGCTCAACTCGACCGGCCGCCCGCGTACGCTCACTTCCTGCGTGCGCGTATCGAGACGCAGGGCGCCCGCTTCCACTACTTCGCGCTTTTCCGCCACACGCTCCTGGCGGCGCAAGACCGCTTTCACCCGTGCCACCAACTCGCGCGGGCTGAAGGGCTTCACCACGTAATCGTCCGCGCCGATTTCCAGGCCCAACACGCGGTCCATCTCCTCGCTCTTGGCGGTGAGGAAAATAACCGGCAACGACTTCATGCGCTCGTCGGCACGTAGCCGCTTGCAAATTTCAAACCCGTCTTCGTCGGGAAGCAGAATGTCGAGGAGCACGAGGTCGGCAGGATTGCGGCGGAGATACTCCACACCTTCGCGGCCGCGGGAAAAGCTCTCGACCTCAAAGCCTTCCTTGCGGAAGTTATACCGCACTAGTTCAACGATGTCGCGCTCGTCTTCAATGATGACTACACGTTGACGCACGGCAGGATTATAACACCCGTATTGTTACGACAGTGTTAATAGATACGCCAATCTGCATGACTTAATGTGACGGCCATCGGTTCAACTTGGCCGGTTCAGGCGGCATTCTTCCGGCTCCGTTACCGCACTCGAACACTCAATCAACTCACGTATTTACAATAACATAACACATGAAGTGGACTGGTCGTGGGCGCCACGACTCTCCGGTCTGCACGAGCAGAAACTCCGAGTCGATGGCGATTCCGACACGGAATCCGCTGATTCGCCCACCCCGGGAAAGTGGACTATCGCCGCGTTTCGTGACTGGGCGTTCGCGCTCTCCGCCTTTCCGTTCGCTGACCGGGAAGAACACTTGGATTAAATGTTTTCCCCAGCTCCCGAAAAATCCGCTACCGCTAGTAGTTGGGCTCCCTCGGACCGCGAGATTTTGTATAAAATATAGAAATCATATTCTTCTAGGTAGTACTGCAGTACTATAGATAACTAATTGTGACTGCCGTAACGTGGCTGCTGCCGGTGCATCCCTAGGCTTCCGGCTGATCGCAACTCGCTGGATGAGTGCGCAAAGGGATGGCAATGACACCGCGAGAGCGAATAGCCGCATCCTCAACCTTCGGGCGCATGCTAACTCTGCGCTTCCCCCTCGTCCTGCGGTAGTGTTTTCGCCGCTTAGCTATCCGATCGGAATAGAAGAATTCAACCGATATCGGCCGCGACTCTCGCAGCCGACATGAAGGGTGTGCAACCATGGCAGGAATTGCTCTTCTTAAGATGACTCAACACTTCATTTGTTCGCTTGAAAGGAAGTACACGGGGAAAGTATGGGCTTCATCTCAAAACGGCAAGGCGCGCGTCGCGGGGACAAGTCAGATGCCAACCGGGATTCGGCATCGACAACCCGCGACACCGGCCATTCTTCCTGCGGTTTTCATCGCCATTGCGGTTTTCTCGATTTCCTGCGGGGGCGGAGGAACGATAAACGCCGCTGCGGCCACGTTAGACCCTCCCGCTACGAGTCTATCTCCCGCCAACGTGAGTTTCGGAACACAGTCCGTGGAGAGTTCGAGTAGCGCGGAGCCCGTCACGCTGACCAACTCCGGCAAGACAGCCCTGGGTATTACCAGCATTGGGATCTCGGGTGCCAACGCCAGCAACTTTGTTCAGACTAACAATTGCGGCACTTCAGTGGCCGCAGGCGCCAAATGCACCATCAGCGTCACCTTCACGCCCTCCGCCAGCGGGGCCCGGTCGGCCACCTTGAGCGTTGCCGACAGTGCCAACTACCACCCGCAGACCGTGGGCCTTTCCGGAACCGGCAAAAGCACCGTGGCTGCGGCCAGCCTTTCTCCCACCAGTTTGGCCTTCGGGAGCGTGTCTGTGGATACGGCCAGTGCGGCTCAGACGATTACGCTGACCAACTCGGGCACCACCGCTTTAAGCATTACCAGCCTCGGTGTCTCGGGCGCCAGCGCCAGTAACTTTGTTCAAAACAACAATTGCGGCAGCTCGGTCGCAGCGGGCGCACACTGCACGATCACCGTCACTTTCACGCCTTCTGCCGGCGGAGCTCTTGCGGCCACCCTGAGTGTTGCCGACAATGCCAGCGGTAGCCCCCAGACCGTGAGCCTTTCCGGAACCGGCGCCGCGGCCGCGGTCGGTCTCTCCCCTACCAGCCTGGCTTTCGGGAGCCTGCCCTCGGGCACCACTAGTTCGGCGCAGACGATTACCCTGACCAACGCCGGCACCACAGCGTTGACTATTACAGGCGTCGCAATCTCCGGCGCCAGCGCCGGCAGCTTTATTCAGAGCAATAATTGCGGCAGTTCGGTCGGCGCCGGCGCCCATTGCTCGATCAGCGTCACCTTCAAGCCTTCGGCCAGCGGGATTGATGCTGCGACCCTCAGCATCACGGACAGTGGCAGCGGCAGTCCCCAGGCGGTCAGCCTGACGGGCACCGGAACAACTACCGCCTCGGGGCAAACCATCACGGTCGAGCCCACCGACGACTTGCAAACGCTCGTCACGGAATACCCTGGGTCCACCACCTTTTCCCTCGCGCCCGGAACCTATCGTCTCCAGTCTGTAGTGCCGCAGTCCGGCGATTCGTTTGTAGGGCAAACGGGAGCGATTATCAGCGGCGCCGCGTTGCTGACAAACTTCACTCAGGATGGCTCGTACTGGACAGCCGAAGTCTCGGTCACCGAGCAGGCATCCTATCCCGGTTCCTGCCTCTCAACGTCTCCTGTCTGCATGTATCCCGAGGATCTGTTTTTCAACAACGTGCTGAAGACCCGGGTCGCCAGCTTATCCGATGTCGGTCCCGGCACCTGGTATCTGGATTACAGCAATCAGACCGCTTATATGGGCGACGACCCTGCCGGACAGACCGTGGAAATCAGCGAGTTGCCGTCGGCCTTTGGCGGTGGTGCAACGAACGTCACCCTCAGCAATCTGATCATCGAAAAGTACGCCGCAGTGGCCCAAAGCGGGGCGATCCAGCCCGTCGGTACAGGTTGGACCATCGAGAATTGTGAAATCCGGTACAACCACGGCCGGGGGATCACAACTTACAGCAGCATGAACATCACGAACAACAACGTTCACAATAACGGAGACCTGGGAATAGGCGGCGGCGGCACGACCGTAACCGTGAGCGGCAACCAAATCTCCTATAACAATGCTTGCGGGTACGACTGGGGCTGGGAGGCGGGCGGGGCCAAATTCGCCGGGATCACAGATCTAATTGTGGAGAACAATAATTCGTACGATAACAACGGCCCCGGATTTTGGAATGACATCAACAGCCAGACTGTCACCTATACGGGGAACCAAACCTCCGCGAATGTCGTGGCGGGCATCCTGATCGAAATTAGTAATGGGGTAACGATCACCAACAACACCATCGTGAATGACGGGTTTGTGCCCGGCGAAACGACGATCTGGTACGGCGCCGGAATTCTGATTAGCACCGCCTCCAACGTCACGATCTCCGGGAACACCGTCACCAACTGCATGAATGGTATCGGCGGCATATATTCTGATCGAGGTGACAATCCGAGCGGCGTACCATATGCGTTGCAGAATGTCGTTGCCGGCAACAACACGATCACACAAGGCACAGGCATGGCCATGGGCGTCGTTACAGAGGGTACGGAAGATGGCACCACAGCCGTCTATACAAGCATGGGCAACAACTTCTCGGGCAATACGTTTGTGCTGACCAATCCCTCCACGGGCCTCTACTTCTACTGGATGGGAGAGTCCATGACGTTGGCCACCTGGGACAGCGACGTGAACTGATGCTTACTTCATCGACGCTTGACGGAAAATGCCGGACATGATACCGGAATGGTTGGTGAGGCCGATGCGAGGAGGCCCGCGTTCGCCGTTGCCTGGTTTAAGGCGCGTCCATGAACAACCACCCGGATGTAATGGAGAACCGCGAACCCGCGGCACGCGGTCTGGACGTTCCGCAGCGTGCCGCTTCCTTTTTTGCCGGGCCATGGCCAACGGCGGTTCTCCTGCTGCTTGCGACTTTGCCTTATATCGGCGTCCTCCGAAATGATTTCGTCTACACGTACGACGATCGGGTCCTGATCCTCGACAACCCCTACGTTCACAACTTCCAGCACCTACGCGAAGTGCTGACCACAACCCTGTTTTCAAGCCTGGGGGCGCAGGGCGGAACGCCCTACTACCGGCCCCTCGCTACCCTGTGCTTCTTGTTCTGCTATCAAATCTTCGGCCCCGTGGCCTTCGGCTTCCATTTAGTCAGCTTCCTCCTGAACGCCGCGGAGGTGATCGTTCTATTTCTATTCGCGGCGCAACTGCTGGGTGATCGCATTGCCGCCTTCGCCGCTGCGGGACTGTTCGCGCTCCATCCTGTCCACGTGGAGGCTGTCGCGTGGATTTCCGACGTGACGGATCTAGAGGTGACCCTCTTTTACCTCCTCACGGTCTCGTTCTTCTTGCGCATCGCCACTCCGCGGGGCGGGCGCAGAATCTGGGCTGAAGCCGCCATGACGGCGAGTTTCGTCCTCGCCATTTTCTCCAAAGAGCAGGCGTTGACTCTTCCTTTGCTCGCGGTGGTCTACGAGCATTTCTATCGTCCCGACCGAGCAGAAACCACGCGATCCCAGAAGGTGCTTCGTTATGCGCCGCTGTGGCTTGTGAGTTTGGGCTATGTGCTTCTTCGCATTCGCCTGATGGGCGCGTTCGCCCATGCCACGAGAATGCACACGCTCGACCTGCGCGAGACGCTGCTTTCTGCCGTGGCGCTCGTGGGCCAATACTTGGGAATCCTCCTCTGGCCCATGCGCCTTTCGGCGTTCCATACGTTCCGTGCCAGCAACAGCTTTTTTGAAATGCCGGTTCTCGCGGGGGTGGCGGCCTTGGTGCTTTGCGCGTATCTGTTTTTCGTCCTTTGGAAGCGCGCGCGACAGGCCTCGTTTGGATTTCTGTGGCTGTTACTCACGCTGACCCCGGTTCTGAATGCCGGATGGATGAGCGCTTACGTGTTTGGCGAGCGCTACGTTTATTTGCCCTCCGTAGGTTTTTGCCTTGTTGCCGGTTGGGCCTGCGCGGCCCTTTGGCAAGCGGCATCGAGCCAGCGCAAGCTGCGCACAGCGATGTTGGCCGCCGGGTGTGTGGTCGCTGCGCTTTGCGCCCTCCGCATCAGCACGCGCGTGCTCGACTGGCAGGATGACATCACTTTATTCACTCAGGCTCTGGTGGCGGAGCCCGGCGACTACCGCTGCCACGACGCTTTAGGACTCGCTTACTGGATTCGCGGAGATTCCGACAAGGCCGAACGCGAATGGCAGGAGACGCTGCGGCTGCAACCCAACAACAACCAAACCCTCGAGTTGATAGGGGCGCTCTACGCGCAGAGAAAGCGCCTTGATTTGGCCATTCCGCTCCTCGAGCGCAGCCTCTTGTTGAATCCACGGAACGAGGACGCGCACATGAACCTGGGTGCGGCCTACGCTGAAACCGGCAAGATGGATCGCGCGGAGGAGCAATTTCGCGCTGCCGTGCTCCTGTCACCCGCGAACTTCAACGCCCACAACATGCTCGGCAAAGTCTATTTTGATTCCAATCGGCTCACCGCGGCGGAGCAGCAGTTCCGTCAGTCTCTGGAATGTGAGCCCAACGTTGCCGCCTACGACTATTTGGGCTACATCTACGCCCAGTGGGGGGACCAAGCTCGGGCGGAGAAAGCTTTCAAGGCGGCGCTGGCGATGAAAAGTTCCGACAGCCACGCCCACTTCCATCTGGGATTAATTTACGCCGCCACCGGCCGGACCTCCCAAGCCGTCGACGAGATGCGATCGGCGCTATCGGCTGATCCCAACAATCTTGAAATCCGCTCAGCCCTAGAAAAACTGCAACCGTAGAAATCCCACCTCCAAGTTCCGTTAACGGCAAAGATTTGCCTTGGGGAGAGGGTCCGTATAGACTTGTGCGGCCTTTTGGCGCGACCGTCATGGCCATGACCCAGCGCGGCCATGACGCCCTCGCCACGCTTCGAGCTGAGAACTGGCAACAAGAGGTCATTATGCGGAAGGTCGAACGGCGCGAATTTCTCAAGTTCTTGACCGCAGGCTTAGCATGCGGTCCGGCAATCCTTAAGGCGAGTGTGCCCAAGAGCAACGACATCCGCATTGAAGATGTGAGTATCGAATTCACGGACTACAACTACCGCGTCCCCATAAAATTTGGAGGCATCGTCAGCTCACGGATTACCCTCTTGAATGTAAACTGCAACATCAGCTCCAAAGGCGGCAAGAATGCCAAGGGCTTTGGCTCGATGCCTCTTTCCAATACCTGGTCGTTTCCCTCCCGAGTGCTTTCTTACGAAACCACTCAAGGCGCCATGAAAACCCTGGCCGGGCGCATTTCCACGCTTACCGGGAACTACAAAGAATACGGCCATCCCATTGACCTCAACTGGGCGCTCGAGCCGCAGTACTTGCAGGCTGCCGAAGAAATCACAAATGAGTTGAAACTGCCTGAGCCCATTCCCAAGCTCTGCACGCTGGTCACCGCAAGCGCATTTGACGCCGCGGTCCACGATGCTTACGGCAAACTCCATGGCTTGAACTGCTACCACACGTACGGACCCGAGTTCATGAATCATGACCTCGCGTACTACGTGGGACCTGAATATAAAGGAGAATATCCTGACAGATACATTCTGAAGGAACCCATACCTCGGATGCCGCTCTACCACCTCGTCTCCGCTATCGATCCATTGGTGGATTCCGACATCAAGCACCGGGTTAACGATGGCTTGCCCGAGACGCTTCCCGAGTGGATCAAGTACAACGGGCTCACTCACTTTAAAATCAAATTGGACGGCGACGACTTGAAATGGGATTCGGAGCGTGTGCTCAGTGTGGATCGGGTAGCCACGGAAACGGAGGAGAAGCGCGGAGTCACGGGCTGGGTTTACTCGCTCGACTTCAACGAGCGCTGCCCCAACGTGCAATATCTCGTCGATTTCCTGCACCTGGTGAAAGAGAAGTCCCCTGGGGGATTTGAGCGGATTCAGTACGTCGAGCAGCCCACCGCGCGCGATCTCGATACCCACCGCCAGAATGTGATGTTTGAGGCGGCAAAACTGAAACCGGTGGTCATCGATGAGTCCTTGACCGACCTCCACGCGCTGATGCTCTCGCGTGAGATGGGATACACCGGCGCGGCGCTCAAGGCCTGCAAGGGACAAAGCAATATGATGCTCCTTGCTCCGGTCATGGAAAAGAATAAGATGTTTCTTTGCGTGCAGGACCTCACGTGCCCCGGCGCCTCGCTGATTCAGTCCGCGAGTCTCGCTGCGCACGTGCCGGGTGTAAAAGCGATTGAAGCGAATTCCAGGCAGTTTGTGCCCGCAGCCAACGAGGGATGGGAGAAGCGTTTTCCGGGCGTCTTCCACATCACGGATGGGACTATGGATACTTCTCATCTCAATGGTCCCGGCATCGGCGCGGTCTGAGTTGACTTCCCCACAGGAGGGGCTTTCATGGGAAAACTGGCTATTACCGGTGGCAAACCGATCCGCAAGAAGCCTTTTACGGCGTGGCCTGCCTACACTCGAGAGGAAGCGCGGGGCCTGCAGAAAGTGCTCGCCAGCCGCAATTGGGGTGGCTATCCCTTCCCCAACAAGATCGCTGACGCCTTCGCGCAGAAGTTCGCGCGTTACCACGGAGCGAAATACGGCTTGGCGGTCGCGAACGGAACCATCGCGATTGAGATCGCTTTGAAGGCAGCAGGCATCAAGCCCGGCGATGAAGTCATTGTGCCGGCGTATACCTGGGAAGGCACAGTAGGGCCCATCCTTCTGCTCAACGCCGTGCCGGTGTTCGTGGACGTCGACCCGGCCACCTACTGCCTGGACGCAAAACTGATCGAAGCGGCCTTGACGCCCAAGACGCGAGCCATCCTGCCGGTGCACCTCGCCATGCGGTTTGCCGACCTCGACGAGATTTGCCGCATCGCCAAGGCCCACAACTTGGTGGTGATTGAAGATTGCGCGCACGCCCACGGCGGCAAGTGGCGCAAGCTTGGCGCCGGCGCCACGGGCGACATCGGCTGCTTCAGCTTTCAATCGAGCAAATTGATGACTTCCGGAGAAGGCGGCGGCATCATCACGAGCAACCTGGAATACTACGAACGAGCGCAATCTTACACAAACTGCGGCCGAGCCAGCGCGACCGATGAGTACCAGCATCGGATGATTGGATTCAATTACCGTATCACCGAACTCCAGGCGGTGATTCTGGCCGCGCAACTCGAGCGCCTGCCGAAGCAGGCTAAGGTCCGCCAGGCCAACATGGATCACTTCGAAAAGCGCCTGCGCGGGACGCCCGGCCTTGCCTTCCTCCAGCGCGACAAACGCCAGGCGCGCACCGCAGCCTACCAATTCGTCTTCAAGTATCTGCCCGAGCACTTCGGCGGTATTCCCCGCGCGGCCGTATTGGGCGCGCTCCAGATGGAAGGCATTCCCTGCGACGGCCTTTTCTACGAACCCGTTTACAGGAGCGCGCTCTTCCCGCTCGAGCCGGGTGTGTGGCCCGCACTCAGTTGGGGCCGCGACACGCCTCTCGATTTGAAGACGAGCTTCCACTGCCCCGTTTCCGAGCGCGCCGCCTACGAAGAGGCCGTGTGGCTCCCGCATCACATCTTCCTCGGCTCAAAGAAGGATACCGACGACATCGCCGACGCCGTGCTGAAGGTCTGCGCGAACATCGAGGAACTGCGGGGGCTCAAGCATCCCGCGATCGACGTGAAAGCGATGGGCCGCGCGGAACGGCCGCGAGTGGAAAAAAGGCAGTGGTAAAGTTGTGCGGTCAATCTAAGGAGGCTGAGGCCGATGAGTAAGAGGACCTTTTGGTCGTTGGCCATAGCGGTCGGCGCGACACTCGCGTCAATCTCCATCATTCTCGCGCAAGCGGGAGACTCAGCACCCATATATCTCGATTCGATGCACCCGGTCGAAGAGCGAGTCGCCGACCTTATGAGCCGGATGACGCTTAAGGAGAAAATCGGTCAGCTCAATTTGCCCTGTGTTTATGTTGATGACTTGGGAAAAGACATTCGCTCGAAACAGGAGGCGTGCAGAAAGTTCACCGCGGGAACCTACACTCAGGACATCGGTCCGGCGTGCGGATTTTTCACCCTCGCCAACGAGATTCTCCACGAAGGCGCGCGCCAGCAGGCTGAATACTTCAACGAACTGCAAAAGATCGCGCTCACCCAGACACGCCTGAAGATCCCGGTTCTGGAGGATGAAGAAGGCACGCACGGCGGCATGTTCCCCGGCGCAACGGTTTTTCCGGAGGGACTGGCGATCGGCAGTTCGTTCGACCTCGACCTGGTGAAATCGGTCTACGCCGCGGCAGCAGCGGAGTCTCGCGCCGTAGGGATTCACATCCTGTCCACACTGGTGATGGAACTGGACCGGGACCCGCGCATGGGCCGAAACGAGGAAGCCTTCACTGAAGATCCCTACCTTTATATGCGCATTGGCGAAGCGCTGGTCCGCGGCGCGCAAGGCCCGGACATTTCGCGGCCGGATAAGGTCATCGCCTTGCTTACCGACTTTCCCACCCAAAGTGAACCCGTCAGCGGCCTGGAGCGCGGCGCTATCGAGATGTCGGAACGTTCGCTGCGTGAGAACGACATGCTTCCCTGGATTGGGGGCATTACCAAAGCCGGCGCTTTGGGCGTCATGGCGGGATACCCGGAAATCGAGGATGTTCCGGCGCACGCCTCCGAGAAGTGGATGAACGATATTCTGCGGAAGGACATCGGTTTCAAGGGAATCGTGGTGGGCGAAGGAGGAGGGATTTCGACCCTGGTCTACGAGCAAATCGTCCCCACGCAGAAGGAGGCGGGCCTGCTCGCCCTTAAGGCTGGCGTTGATGTGGGCATCAGCTACGAGCCTGCCTACATGGGAGACCTGGTCGCGAGCGTGGAAGAGGGTCGAGTTCCCATGGCGCTGGTGGATCGAGCGCTGCGCCGGGTTTTGGAACTGAAATTCCGCCTCGGCCTCTTCGAGAATCCTTACGTCAATGTGGACCACGCCGCGCAGGTCGTACACTCGCAGGCCCATCAGGATTTGGCCCTGCGCGCGGGCCGCGAAGGAATCGTGCTCCTGAAAAATGACAAGAACCTGCTGCCCCTCAAGAAGGACTTGAAATCGGTGGCGGTGATCGGTCCCAACGCCGACGACGTGATGAACCAACTCGGCGACTATTCGCCCAAGAAAGTTTTGCAGCCCGTGACGACTGTGATCGAGGGAATCAAGGGCGCAGTCTCGCCCCAAACCAAAGTCATCCAGGCGCGCGGCTGCGAGATCACGGGGACGGACAAGAGCGGTTTCGCCGAGGCAGTCAAGGCCGCCAAGGCCTCGGACGTGGCCATTGTGGTGGTGGGAGAGAGACAACACGAAACCAACGGCGTGGACAGCCACGGCCAGCCCACCGATGGTGAAGGACACGATTTGGCAAACCTGGACCTGTCGGGAGTCCAGGAGGATCTCATCCAAGTGGTGATCGCGACGGGGACTCCGACCGTGGTGGTGCTCATCAATGGCCGGCCGCTTTCGACGCGGTGGACATCCGAACACGTGCCCGCCCTGGTGGAAGCCTGGGAGCCCGGCGAGCGTGGCGGCGAAGCCGTGGCCGACGTGCTCTTTGGGGATTACAACCCGACCGGACGCTTGGCAATTTCCGTCCCCCGGCACTCCGGCCAATTGCCGGTCTATTACAATTACAAACCTTCCAAGGCTTATTGGATCGGCGAGGGCTGGTCCGGCCATAAGGGGTACGCCGACATGCCCGGCACGCCACTCTACCCCTTTGGATACGGCCTGAGCTATACCAACTTTGAGTATAGCAATCTTCATGTTGAACCTTATGAAATCCACCCGGGCGGCGAGGCGCGAGTGACTTTGGACGTGAAAAACACCGGCGGCCGCGCAGGTGTGGAGACCGTCCAGCTCTACATTCATGAGAAGTACGCCCCAGTTTCAAGGCCCGTCAAGCAACTCCGAGGTTTCGAGCGAGTGGCGCTCGATCCCGGAGAAACTAAGACCGTCACATTGAAACTTATCCCGGAAGATCTCCAGTTGCTCGATATCGACATGCACTGGCGAGTGGTGCCCGGCGAGTTCGAGATCATGGTGGGAAGGTCCTCGGCTGATATACCTCTGCAGGAAGTTCTCAAAGTCACACCTTGAAGGCGCATTCCAGCATACCTTCCCACAACACAGGACATGGTCCTTCCCTCGTGGTGAAACTCCTCATGAGACATACCTGACTCATGCGTTCTTGCGTGGACTTGCGCGGGAATCTTCACCAGACGAAAATCCCGCTGCGTCAGGGGGCGACGCCGTCGTGATTTCATACTGCTCGACGGCGGCGTTCAGCGCCCGGAGCAGAGTCTTGGTGGGACAAGGCTTGGTGAGGAATCGAAAGACATTTCCCATATTGACGGCTAAAGTTGCCGCCTCCAAGTCCGCCTTGCCCGTCAACAAAATCCGGACGGTATTTGGCGCGATTTGACGAATTAGATACAGCAGGGTGACACCGTCCATCGCGGGCATCCGCAGATCGGAGACAACGACGGCGTAGGGCCCCTGAGACATGATCAAGTTTATAGCTTCTTTTGCCCCCGTGGCAGTGGCCACGTTGAAGCAGGAGTGCAACTGCCGCCTCAGAGCGTCGAGAATTAAGTCCTCGTCGTCGACGATGAGAATCCGAGGCTGGTTTAGGTCAGGCATATCACACCTCCGCCATCAAATCCGGGACTCGCGCCGCTACGCATCGCCATTCAGGGATCAACTCTCCTATCCCTAGTGCGACGAACTCCTCTTGGTAGCTTTCCAGGTTGTAAGTGGCTTGCTCTGCGCTCGAGGATTGTTCCACTTCGTGGGCCAGGAGATTGGCGGCATAGACGGCCGAAATCGTGTCAATGGTCTGATGGGGAACGCGGTTCGGGCCATGATGAAGGGCTACGGCTTCCACGACCGCGTAGGGTAATCCCCATAACCCCAGGAGATACGCTCCAATCTCGGCGTGACTAAATCCGTCCTGGCGTTCCTCCACCGTATAGACAGGGCATCGCTCACCGGAGGCTTCTGCTAACACTTGTTCAAAGTGTTCGGAAAGTTTCCAGGCCAAGATCAGCTTGCCTACGTCGTGGAGCATCCCTGCCACCACTGCAATGTCGGCAAGGTGCTTGGGCACGGGCAGGCGGGCGGCGATGTGCGCGGCAAGTTGGGCGTGGTACTGGAGCTTTTCCAGGGAAAACCCCGGCAGCTCTTTTTGGGGTTTGAAGGCCCGAAAAATCTCCACGGACAACACCAGGTTCTTTAGAGTATTAATGCCGAGGTAGCTGACGGCGCTCTGGATGTTGGTAATCGAGTGGGGGATACCGAAAAAGGCGGAATTCACCAATTGGAGGACTTTTGCGGAAACCCCTACGTCTCGCTCGATGATTTTGGCGACAGATTGAAGCGGCGTGTCAGGATCCGCCAGCGCCACCGTCAGCGCTTCATAAGTGCGAGGGACCGACGGGAGGTGACCCAGAGCCGTCACCGTGCGGCGGATGGACTCATCGTTCAACAGAGCCCGAAGATGGCACGCGCGCTCAATGGCAACGCGGAGCATTTCGGCGTCGCAAGGTTTAGCCAAAAACTGATGCGCCACGGGGACCACCCGGAGTGCGGTAGTAAGTTCCGTGTGGCCCGAAAGCACGATGCGCACAACGTGAGGATACAGTTCCCGCACCTGGCAAAGCAGGGTAGCTCCATCAATGCCTGGCATTCGCATGTCGGAGACAATCACATCAAAAGGGGCGGCTTCCATCAGCGCCAGCGCCGCCTCGCCCCCGGGGGCGAAGGCCATCTCCCACTCATGGCGCTGGGCGCGTAGCATCCGGCGCAGCCCGTCCAAAATCCTTTGTTCGTCATCTACGAAAAGCACACGCCTCATGGCGCCTCGCTTATTTGGGCCGTCTTCCTGGATCGACGGGTGAGCGGAAGTCGAGCCGGAACCCAAAATCTCCGAGATGGAAACCCTTGCCGCAGCTCCAATAATGCCCTGCCTCCCCAACCTCTTCTATCGGCCGAACCGGCAACAAACTTTGAGCGGATCAGCGATCAACCATTAGGGCTCAGTGGTCAGCTCGAGCTGTCAGGCCTGCGCTTCGAGGATTCAGAATACCGTCTCACGTCTTACTTCTCCTGTCTCGTTCTTCTAACTCTATTCATTTCATCAACATAATGGAGAGAATGGTTTAACTCGCGTGTTTTCATCAACATGATGGAGAGCCGAAAAACCGACATTTTTTCTATATGTGTTTTCAATAACTTACAGAATATCGGTTTCATTTTTTAATTCCCCTTTTCCTTCGTGACCTTGGCCAGCGAAGATAAGCTAACAACTTTAGTTTCAATAATATAGATTTTTACACAATTTTGGCTCATCATGGCTAATTCCTTTTGTTTCTATTACATCATGGAGAGCCGCGCCCGTTTTTTCTCCCCGGCTCCGGCATTTCAAGCTAACTGTTTTCATTTGAATGGGATAAATCTTTCGGACATTCTGACTCTAAACTGCTAACCCCTTTCATTTCTGGTACATCATGGAGAGCCGCTCTTTCCCCTAACGCTTCGATCTGACGCCCATAGCGTTCAATTCTCAGCACCAGGTTGATGAGGCGACGGACTTCCCGCATGTTGACATCCTGCGTTCGGCGCATCAGCAAGGCCTCGGCGTGGCTGGGGGCGATTTCCGCGGCTAGTTCGTAAGGCGAAGGACCGGCTCTAGCGACTCCTTCAGGAGGGTCCTACGCTGCACCTCACAAGCCGCCGCCTGCCGGCTCAGGATATTCCGCAAGAGTTTGCGCGCCCGCCGCTCACTGCCTTTCGCTCTCTGAATTCCGCCGGCGGCTTGTCGATCTCTGCGGCCTAGGATGTCCGCCAGCCGGCGGCAGCCTTTGACGATAGCACACACCACTAGTCTTTGTCAAGACAAAAGTTGTAGTATCATACATTATTTTACAAATTATGACAGTAAGTCAGAAACTCTGCCGGTACACGAAGGGAGATACCTTTGGGAGGGCGCCTTCGGGCCACCGACTGGTGCCCTCGAGCTCTTCCATCGCGGCCTGAGGGGAACCCCGTTGGAAAAGCCGCAGGGCCGAATAGCGGGCCCTGCGCTACGGTCGCTCCTTGCTGCACTTCCCTGGATCGATGGGTAAGCGGACGTAGAAAGTCGTTCCCTTGTCCACCTCACTCTCAAACGTTAATGTCCCTTTGTGCCGGTCGACCACCACGGAGCGGGCAATTGCCAGCCCCTGACCGGTTCCACGTCCCACTTCCTTGGTCGTGAAGAAGGGATCGAAGATCTTGGCGCGATGGGCCTCGGGAATACCGCAACCGGTATCAGCGATGCTCACACATATCGTTTCACCTTCCGAAAGTGTGCGAACCCGGATCGTGCCTCTCTCCGCCGTTCCCCTCACTTTCTCGTCGATGGCATGGGCGGCGTTCACCAGAAGGTTGAGGAAAACCTGGTTTATATCACCGATATTGCAGACCACCATGGGCAAGTCGCCGAATTCCGTCTCTACATCGGCCACATACTTCAACTCATTGCGCGCCACCGTGAGGGTACTGAGGATTGCATGGTTGAGGTCGGCCGCAGCCATCTCTTTGCCCTCGGGGTGAGCGAATTCTTTCATGGCGCGCACGATGGTCGCCACCCGCGTCACGCCGTCTAGAGTTTGCGTCAAGGCCTTGGGGATTTCTTCCAACGTGTAGGCGCAGTCAGATTCCTTCTCAACATTTTCCACTTCCTCCAACAGCCCAGGGCTGACGGAGCCGAAGCTCGCAGCGTCGCGGAGTTCCTTGTATTTGGCGAGCAGGGTTTGCAACCCCGCGAAAGACTCCTGGACGAAGCGCGTGTTATCACCCACGAATTGAATGGGAGTATTGATCTCGTGGGCAATGCCCGATGCCAGGCGGCCTACCGATTCCAGTTTTTGCGCGTGGCGAAGCTCGAGTTCCGCCTCGTCCCGTCCGGTGATGTCGCGCGCAATGCCCTGCACGCCTACGGGTTTGCCGCCCTTGTAGATCAGCCGGGGTTTCACCGCCAGCATCACCTGCCGGCCGCCCTTCGTGGTCACCTCCACTTCGAGGGTGAAGTCCGTTCCACCCGCCAGGAGCCGCTCACGTCCAACCTTGATCCGTTCCCAATGCTTGGGAACAACCAGTTGCTCCAAAGTGAGATGGGTGATTTCCTCGGCTGTAAATCCCAGGACTTGCTGCCCCACTCGGTTAAGAGATGTCAAGCGTGTGTCCAGACCGGTGGTATAAACAATATCGCTGGCGTTTTCAAAAAGTTCGCGATATCGCTCCTCGGAAGCGCGGAGGGTTTCCTCGGCCTGCTTGCTGGATGTGATATCGGAGAGTAAACCGTCAGCGTACCGCATGCCGTTTTTCTCGTAAGTCGCCACGGCCCGGTCGTGAACCCAGATCCATTCTCCATCCTTGCGGCGCACACGGCACTCCACATCGTAGGGGTCGCCCTTGACGAAGAGAGCTTCCAGTGCCTTTCTCACCCTGCCAGCCTCTTCGGGGTGGATGCTTTCAACGAACGCTGCAGCGCCCCGTCGATAGATTTCTTCCAGTTGGAAGCCGCTCAGTCTTTCAATATTGGGGCTAATGAAAGCAAATCGCATGTCGGCGCCCACCGTCCAAATGACGTCGGGGATATTGGAAACGAGCGAGCGGTACTTCTCCTCACTCTCCCGGATCTTTTCCTCCGCCTCCATGCGCTCGGTAATGTCACGGCCGATCCCCACGAGGCCCGTAACGCACCCTTGGGCGTCCCGAACAGGCACCTTGCTGGTCGAAAACCCGCGGTATTGCCCATCAGGTTGACGCACCCTCTCGATTCGACCAATGAGCGGCTGTCCGGTCTCGAAAACCTGCCGTTCATCCCGGAAATAAACCTCGGCGTCTTCCTCAGGGAAAAAATCGAAATCCGTCTTACCCACCGCTTGACGTGTATCGCTCAATCCCAACATCTTGGCGTGCGCCCGATTGGTTCGCAATAATCGACTCTGGCGATCCTTATAGAAAATAAAATCGGGAAGGTTATCCATCACGGTGCCCAACAGATCTCGCTCGTGGGCCAATTCCTCAACCAGGCGCGCCAGCTCCTGCGCGTGTTCCTCCTGAGCGGCCTTGGAGACTTCCAGATCTTCCGCATACCTCACCAGGTCGGACTCTGCCCGCATCCGGTCCGTGATGTCCTGATACAGGGCCAGGACACCCCGCAGGTCGCCGTCGATTACCAGGGGGACCCCAAAAATTTCCACGTCCACGAGGGTGCCGTTTTTGCGACGCCGGCGAGTGGTTGCATACGCGCCGCCCCCACCCAAGCACAGGGCACTAAGGGACCTCGCTTCTGAAGCCAGTTCCGGCGGAACAAGGATGTCGTCCAGTTTGGCGCCTTGGATCTCCCCGCGCGAGTAGAGAAAGAGCTTTTCAAACTTGGAGTTGGACATCTGAATGTGCCCCTCGGTGTCGAGGACCACGATGCCCAACGGGCTGATTTCGAAAAGGGTGTTGAGGTAAACGGTGCGCTCTTCGAGGGCTCGCTCCGCTCGCCGCCGCTCGGTGACATCCTGCTTGACAGTTACAAAATGGGTGAGATTCCCATTGGCATCTCGCACGGGAGTTATGGTCGTGTTATCGGTGTAAAGGGTCCCATCCTTTCGCCGGTTGACCAATTCTCCCGTCCAAACCTCTCCGGCAAGAATCGTCTGCCAAAGGTGGCGGTAGAACTCCTGGCTTTGCTCCCCGGACTTGAGAATCCGCAAGGTCTGGCCGAGAACCTCCCCGGCAGAATACCCCGTCAAGCCGGTAAAGGCGGGATTGACCCAAAGGATTTGACCTTTTTGATCGGTAATGACAATACCATTGGCGGCGGCCTTGAGCGCCGTAACTTGCAGGTTGAGTTGCCACTCAGCCTCCTTGCGCTGGGTAATATCGACGACGGTGCCGTCCAGGGATGCGCCGTCTTCGCCCTTCGGCCCGGTCTTTTGGATGTTGATCAGCACCCAAACCGGCTTGCCATCTTTGCGCTGGAAGCGAGCCTCGTAATTGCTCAGGCTTTCTTGTTCGCCGAGCTTGGCAATCATCCGCGCCCGGTTACTCGCATCATCCCAGAATTGGCCGACATCAGCGCCGATCAATTCCTGGGGAAAATCGTAGCCCAACATGCGGGCCATCGATTCATTGCAGTCCAGGATTCGACCCTCCGGCGTGGCGCGCAACACGCCGGCCAGATTGCGCTCGAAGAGGAGCCGGTAGCGATTTTCGGAAACCCTTAGCGCCTCTTCCGCCTGGACGCGTCCCGTCACATCCTGGGCCGTCCAGCGGATGATGGGTTCCTTCCCTTCCTGCCGGCGTAAGGTGTTGCGGTACTCGACGATTTTTCTCTTGCCGCTGGGGTTGGCGAGCACCATTAAACCCTCGGCATGACCCCGCGCGAGGATGGTTGTGAGGTAATCCGCAAACTCGCCGAGGAGTTCGGGAGGGACAAAGTCCGCCAGCGGGCGCCCCACCAACGCTTCGGCGGTGGGACTCTCCAAATAGTTGGCGGCGGAACGGTTGACGTTCAAGATCCGGCCTTGCGTATCATGCGCACCGATTAAGAGGGAACTGGATTCCACCCAGTCACGGTAACGGTCTTCGCTCTCGCGCAGCGCTTCCTCCGCCCGCCTGCGCGCGGTAACGTCCTGGGAAACAGAAAGAACTGCTCGTCGTCCCCGAAAATCCAAGACTCGGAAATCAGTCTCCACCTCAACGAGGCTTCCGTCCTTAAGTCGATAGCGTCCCTCACTGCGCTCGAGGGACTTGAATCGCAGCGCCTCAAGCCTGGAAACTGCCTGACCGGCGAATTCCGGCGCCACCAGGTCAGTAACTCGCATCTTGAGGAAGTCGTTGCGGGAGTAACCGCTCGCGGACGCCGCCGCGTCATTGACCTCCAGGTATTGCAAAGTTTCCGCATCGAATAAAAAGGTGGGTAGGGGAATAGAAGCAAACAGCGAGCGGAAATGCTCCTCGGCCTCCCCTAAGGTTTGTTCAGCTTGCTTGCGGGCCGTGATGTCGCGGTATCCCCACACTCTTCCCACGCTCTTTCCCTTGATCCGCTGGGGTTCCGAATGACGCTCGAAGGCTCGTCCATCTTTGCAGGCAATGAAGTCGTCGATCTGGGCCTCACGATCCCCGCTGATTTGCCGGGCTCGGGAGAGGAAGGCGTCCGGATCCTCCAGACGGACCGCAAGGAAGTTGAGCACCGACAGGTGGTCACCCGATTCCACTACGGATTGCGGAATCGCCCACATCTGCGCGAATTTCTGATTGTACGTAACGATTCGGCCGGAGGAATTTACCACCACAATCCCGTCGGCCGTGGATTCCAGGGTGGCGCGGAGGGTCTCCGTTTGTTCCTCCACCCGCTTCCGCAAAAGCGCCACCCACGTCGCGCTCCCAAGGAGGATGGCGGCGAGGACTACCAGGAGGCTGGCGATTCGGCTGACCGTCCACCAGGAGGTGCGCTCGATAATGATGATGTCCTGGGGGGACCGTAGCAAGATTCGAAAGGCCGTCGGGTCCGGATATTCCGGGGTTTCGATCGACAAAACGCCGGTTATCTCCAGGAGGCTGCCAACAGTTATGGCCTCCGTCACGGCCACGGCCGCACTGCTTTCGAGGCGTGCCGAATACGTAAGATCGCCCATTTGGAGGGCCAGGACAAGGTTTTTATCCTGGATCGATTTGTCGATCAGTCGGCCTCGAATCTTGACGAGCTCCGCATCATGGCCGCCAGTCAGGCTCGTGGCGTGGGTCAAGTCCACTGGCGGTGGCAACGTACCCCGGCCTATTTTCCGAAGTATCGCATCTTCGAGGACAGGCTCATACTTGCCGGAAATGGGGAACCCCATCAGATCCACACGGTCTCCCGGCTCGACGTCGGTGTTTTGTGTGCTCTCGACCATGACCCCGCCCGACTTGTCCTGGACGAAAACACGTCCGCCCGGCAGGTCAAGAGTCACAGTCCCCTGTACCCGAATCCGGTGGCCCGAGGCTCGACTTGGCGTGAACTGCATCAGGCTGTCCATGGGGGAAATCACGAGCTCATCGGGGCTGGTGCCCGCTCTTTCCTCAACGCGCACCTGCTCCATTTTCGGAACAAAAAGGTGCACGGCAACCAACTGCCGCTTTTCGTTGGATTCGGTTCCACAAACACCACGGACAACGACAGCCTTATCGACAAGGTCCTGGTAATTGGTCCCCTTCGGAGAATCACCGATCCAGGCGTCGAACTTTCTGCCGTCCGCCGCGATTTCCAGCACGAGAGAAGGGGTTGCTTCGCGCAAGTCGGGTTTAATCCATTGCCCGAGCCCAACGGAATGAACAATCCCGCGTACCTCCACCCATTGGCTGTCTTCTCCCCCGGCAAAGAGCTCTTCCAGGGTAAAGCGATGAGCACTGGGTAGACGTGTCGGGCCCAGAACCTGAACCTGGGGTTGGTCGACGACAGGGGCGAAATCTCCCGGTGCCGTTCTGCCATGAATCTCCGCCAAGTCGCCCGCGCGGACCTTCGCCAGCGACGGACTCCCCCAGAGGAAGATGCCGGCCGTGGAATCCTGAAGGAAGGTCACGCCCCACTCGGGCACGCTATAGGTGATGACTCCACGCAGTTTTACCGGATACTTCAGCCGGGATTGCTCAACCGGAAGTCTGCGGATTTGTGCGACCTGCGTCAAAACAGGTAGATTGCCCGGCGCGGGGGTTCTAGAGGCGGCGAGTATTTCGCTCGCCGCCAGCATCGAGAGCACGGCGGCCAGAATCACTCTGACCACCGTTTCGCCCCTGTAGAAGGCGGCCCACGAATGTCCGTCCGCTATGGGCATCGGGTTTGAACACTCATCCGCGGCCCCGCCAGCGTCAACCACCAGAACACTAACGGGCCAGGAGGCGGCTGCGGCAGATGGGTTGCTGCCGGGTTCAATTCCGGTTTTTCCCACAATACTCATGCGGCCTCTCGGCGGGGGATTGTGCAACGGCCACGGTGCGGCGAAGACACGCAGAAACAGCAGAGCCCGCCCTTTGACGGAGGGCACTTGGCCCCCATTTCACTTCCATCCGTTTCTATCGGTAGTTGTGCCTCGCAACATAAGGCATTCCCGCCGCGTGAGCAGGTTCTTAGGTGGAAGTACCGTGCGGGAAAGGTCGCTGGTCAGGTATCGCAAAGAATGCCGCGAAGTAAGGAATCGTAGAGCTTCTGTTCTCTAGGTCCGCAGCTCGTCTGGGGTGCTGTGGAAATGCGCGTATGTTCAGAAAAAGGTCGAATGCTAGGGAAAAGCCGCGGACCTCGAGAACAGATCCACGCTAAGTTTGATCGCCGAAAGGTTGATTGGGGCGGAGAATTATACCCGGTTCTGCTCAAAGCGGAAAAAAAGCGACTGCTTTGAGACCGGCGCTGCGCGCTCCACCAGCTCTGCTCGTTGCTTGTCGCTGAGGGGAGTGAATTCGCGCGCGAGTTGCACGTTCTCCTCGAGCTGGGCAATCGAATCGCAGCCAACGATGACCGTGCTCACCGGATGCGACAAGGTATAGTACATCGCCTCGCGCATTTGCAGGGTGCCGGGCGTGGGCGCCAGGACCATGCCTTCCCAGGAGTGTTGCTGCTTCTCGAGCGGCGGCGGAGTCCAGGTGGAGAGGAGGCGTCCGCGCGCGGGCACTTTCATTCCGATGATGCCCATCTGCCGTTCCAAGGCGAGCGGTAGCAGTGCTTCGCTGAAGCTATAGTGATGCGGGTCGGCGGCGTTCATCGCCATCAGGATGGTGTCGAAGGGATACCGCCGGATGCCTTCCATCAACGCGTCGGGCCGGTAATGCCCAGTCAGCCCGAAAAAGCGCACCACCTTCTGTTCCTTCATTTCCAGCAGGGCTTCCATGGCGCCGCCCTTGGCGAATACCGCGTCCACGTTCGCCACAAGACCGATATCGTGGAGTTGCCACAAATCAACATGATCGGTGCGCAGCAGCTTGAGCGACTTCTCGATCATGCGCATCGAGCCCTCGCGCGTCCGCTCCTTGGTTTTTGTCGCCAGGAAGGCCTCCGCGCGCCTTCGCTGCATGACTTGCCCGACGTACTGCTCGCTCCAACGATCCGGGCCGCCATAGATCGACGACGTATCGATGTAGTTCACTCCCAGGTCGAGGGCGCGATCGATGATCGGGACGGCCACGTCGGCATTGTTCGGCCGCTCGACCGCAGCTTGGCCGCCCAAGCTGAAGATGCCAACCCGGTAGCCGGTCTTTCCCAGGTTGCGCGTCGGCATCGAATCCGTGGTCTTCGGGTTCACCGGCAGCCCAGGGAGCGATTCCGCCGAATCCGCCCTGGAGGTTGGCGCGAGCAAAGCGCCGGTGGCCACGACGCCTGCCTTCAAAAAGTCCCGCCGGTCCCGCCTTCGCGGCAACTCGCGCTCATGCTCGCTCATCACGTCCTCCTCAGGGCGTCTCGTAGGGGTGCCCTTACGAGACGCGATTGCGTGCGGCTTTGCCGCGCCAAGCCCCCAAAGTATGCACCGAATACCCCCCGGGGATGTAGAATTATTCTTGCTCCACTTCTTAGGGGTGTCCCAGGCAAGGCTTTAGTCTTACAAATTCTTCATAAGGAGAGTCATTATGGCGAAGATGAAGGTGGCGCAAGTACCCCGGCCGGGAGGGCCGATTGAGCTGGTGGAACGAGAGGTGCCTCAGCCGGGCTTCGGGGAAGTTCGTGTTCGCGTGCAGGCGTGTGGCATCTGCCACAGCGATGTGTACACGAAGGAAGGCCAATGGCCGGGCATCCAATATCCGCGGGTGCCCGGACACGAAATTGCCGGAGTCGTTGACGAGGTCGGTTCGGGAGTGGTCGGCTGGAAAGAGGGCCAGCGGGTCGGTGTGGGATGGTATGGCGGCCACTGTGGTCATTGCCGCGCATGCCGGCGGGGAGAATTCATCAACTGCGAAACCCTTCCCGTGCCGGGGATTAACTACGACGGCGGCTACGAGGAATACATGGTGGCGCCTGCGGATGCCTTGGCGCTCATGCCGGAGGGTATCTCCGCGGAAGAGGCCGCTCCATTGCTTTGCGCCGGCATTACCACCTTTAACGCCTTGCGGCATAGCGGCGCGGGCCCCGGCGACCTGGTAGCGATCCAAGGGGTCGGCGGACTGGGGCACTTGGGAATTCAGTTTGCCAATAAGTTTGGATATAACGTGGCCGCGGTCAGCCGCGGTGCGGAAAATGCCGCCCTGGCGCGAAAGCTGGGCGCTCACCATTACATCGACAGCCAAGCCTCCAACCCAGTGGAAGAATTAAAAAAGTTGGGCGGTGCGCGCGTAATCCTGACCACCGCGCCCAGCGGCCGCGCCATGACTGCACTCATTGATGGCCTGGGAACGAACGGCAAGATGGTGGTTGTTGGCGCAAGTATGGACCCCATTGAGGTAACGCCCATCCAGCTCATCAGGGGCGGCAGGAGCCTTCAGGGCTGGGCTTCCGGCACGTCCGCAGATTCCGAGGATACGCTCAATTTCTCCGTCCTTACCGGCGTGCGGCCCATGATCGAAAAGTTTCCCTTATCCCGCGTTGCCGAGGCTTATGAGAGGATGATGAGCGGCAAGGCGGAGTATCGCGTGGTCCTGACAATGTCCTAGGAGAGATTTTGACCGACAAGAGAAAGCGCAGCAGGCGGCGGGAGAGCCGGACGCACATGGATCGTCGGATCGGCGACCGTAGGGCTGGCGGCATCCCGCCCGCGCCCGATACGCCTGCCAAGCACGACACTGGTAAACGCCGGCGGAAGGCCGATCACAGGGCGCCTTCATTAACTGTTATTACGAAAACGCCGCGTAAGTCTCCCGTAAAACCTCGACACGCGTGAATGAGGGACAGGGCGGCGCTCGGACCTCGCCGCCCTGGAGCCTTTCCCCCAATTCGCCCACAGCCGTCCGCGAACCTTGATGACACTCCCATACTTGAGTATGATGAGCACCGTTTTTTGGCGCCAATCAAATTGGTGTCGGCGAGTGCTTTGCGAGCATTGCTCCCTCGGGAAGAGGCCGCGCGTGGCCAAGCCGGGTCCGGAGGCGCCTCTTACACGTGAAACCGCAAGTGTTCTTGCAAAGGTGGCCCATGATAAAGCGAAGATTCATTCCTGCACTACTTTCCCTTGGTTTATTGTTTGTGACCGTAGGTGGCGCCGTCCGGGCGGCCGAGAAACCGGCGGAGGTCACGGTGGATTGGGCCAAAGTCGTGCGGGTCTCTAAGACGGCCCCCACGCTCCAGGTGGTAGTGAATCCTCCGCTACGCCGCGGTGCAACGCTCCACGATCCTGCCTTCCGCGCCTTGCACGACCTGGGGTGTGACGTCGTGCGCTACGTTCCCTGGCTGCCTTACCCCAAGCTGGGCGTCGCGGAAATGGAGCCGCCCAAGGACGGAAAGACGTTCTGGGATTTTTCCCTGATTGACCCCATGACCGTGGACTTCCTCGAAGCGACCTCCGGGCATTCGGTGATGCTGAATTTCAGCACTATCCCTCAGTGGATGTTCAAGATGCCTAAACCCGTGCCCTACCCGGAGGACCCCAACCAGGTCACCTGGGACTACGAACAGGGGACGGAGTTGCGCGATCCCAGCATGAAGGAGCTGGCCGACTATTACTCGCGCTTGGTCAGTTGGTATACGCTGGGCGGCTTCAAAGATGAATACGGCGTCGAGCACAAATCTGGCCACCACTATAAGGTGGATTACTGGGAGGTCTTCAACGAGGTCGATTTCGAGCACTCGATGACCCCCCAGCAATACACCGAGCGTTATGACGCCGTGGTGGAGGCTCTGCACCGGGTTGCGCCACACATGAAGTTCGCGGGATTGGCATTGGCGGGGCCGTCGCAAAGTCCCGAGTATTTTGAATACTTCCTCAATCACGCCCATCACAAGGCTGGAATCCCGCTGGACATGATCACATTTCATTTCTACGCGAATCCCGCCGGGGACGAGACCCCCGACGTCCAGCAGTACACCTTCTTTGACCAGGCAGACCACTTTATTGACTCGGTGCGCTACGTCGAGACGATGCGCAAGCGTCTTTCACCCGGCACCCAGATCGACATCAACGAGCAAGGGTCCATCGAAGCGGATGATAACCGCAGCGGTCCGATATTAATTCCGAATTCCTATTGGAACCTCTCCGGCGCGCTGTACGCATACGTATACGGCGAACTGGCCTCATTGGGCAGCGAATACGACGGCGAATCGCAGCTTGTCGGTTATCCTACGCAGTTTCCGTCGGTGTCGATGGTGGACTGGGTAACGGGGCAGCCCAATGCCCGCTACTGGGTGCTCAAACTGATTCATGATAACTTCGGCCCCGGAGACAAGCTTGTGGAGACGCACCTCAACTTGCCCTACGTATACGCAAGGGGATTTGTCACTCGCGACGGCGCGCACAAGGTGTTGCTGGTGAATAAACGCGACCGGCCCTTTGTGGTGGCCGTCCCCGGCGCCGCCGGTGGCCATGTGGACGTCGTTGACCAACAGACGGCTTTCCAGCCGCCCGCGGGTGGTCAACTCCGCAGCGACGAAGTCTCCTTGGGCGGCTTGGCGGTGGCAGTGGTGACGCTCGCGAAATAGGAGGAAAAAATGCCGCGGGTAGCTTTTCGGCTACGGCTACGGCCGGGTGTGGTGGAAGAATATGAAACGGCCCATCAGCACGTGTGGCCCGAGCTTCTGGCTAAAATGAAAGAAGTGGGCATCTCCCACTATTCTATCTTCCGCCGGGGGTTGGACCTGTTTCTTGTAATGACTGTGGAAGACTTCGACCGCGCATGGAAAATCCTGGAAGAAGATCCGGCGAATCTTCGCTGGCAGAAGGAGATGGGCCGCCTCTTCGATCCCATCACCCGCCTTGCTCCAGGCGAGCGATTTGCAATGATGAAAGAAGTGTTTTACATGGAGTGAAGTCACCGCGGGATCCGGCCAACTCCGGAGGGGGGCAGGGGCCGATGGCACGTGCTCGCGAACTCACCTTGACGCTGAGAACGTCCCGCAATAGACTTTCTAGGCTTTGGGAGGTGTGAGATGACAACTTCGAATCAGACGGAGTGGATTCACAAGGCCCTTGACACATTTGTGATCGAACTCCCGTCCTGGGGGTTCGCGAATACCGGCACGCGTTTTGGAAAATTCATCCAGGCCTCTGCAGCCACAACCACGGAAGAGAAATTGGCCGATGCGGGGCAGGTGCAACATTTCACGGGCTGCTGTCCCAGTGTGGCGACGCACGTCCTCTGGGATTTCCCTGAGGGCCTCAAGAGCACGCCAGCGGTGATGGCATCCGCGGCGAAGGTGGGTGTTCGCCTGGGGGCGATCAACCCCAATGTCTTCCAGGATCAGATTTACAAGAACGGCTCGCTGGGCAATCCCGACCCGAAGATTCGCAAGGCCGCGCTCGACCACATTCTGGAAAGCATCGAGATTGGCAAGCAGACCGGGAGCCGCGACGTTTCGCTCTGGTTCGCCGACGGTTCGAGCTATCCGGGGTCGCAATCCATTCGCCATCGGAAGCAATGGTTTGCCGAGGGCTTGAAAGAGACCCACGCGCACCTCTCGCCCCAGCAGCGCATGCTGGTGGAATACAAGCCGTTCGAACCGTATTCCTATCACACGGACTTGGGCGATTGGGGCATGTCGTTGGTTCTCTCGCGCCACGCCGGACCCCAAGCCAAGGTGTTGGTGGACACGGGGCATCATTTCCAGGGTCAGAATATTGAACAGATCGTGGCGTGGTTGCTGAGCGAGGACATGCTGGGCGGTTTCCACTTCAACGACCGCCGTTACGCGGACGACGACCTGACGCTCGGCTCCATCGACCCGTATCAGGTTTTCCGCATTTTCAACGAAGTGGTCGGTTATGAAACCGAGACCGGCAAACGCGCGGATATCGCCTACATGATCGACCAGAGCCATAATTTGAAGGATAAGATTGAAGAAATGATCCAGACGGCGGTCACGGCGCAGGAACTTTACTCCAAGGCCGTGCTGGTGGATCAAGAGAAGCTGAACCATTACCAGATGAAAGGTGCACTGATCGACGCCGAAGAGTGCCTGAAGTCGGCCTTTGCCACCGATGTGCGTCCGGCCATCCACGAGTGGCGTCAGAGCAAGGGATTGGCAGCAGATCCGCTGCACGCTTTCCGCGCCTCCGGCTATTCGGAGCGGGCGGCGAAGGAACGCGGAGCAAAGAATAAAGGTGCGGTGGCAAGCTACGCGTGAAAACACGCGGCCATCGTAGGCCACGGATTAGCACGGATTCCCGCAGATCGAAAGAACAGAGTCTGAGGATTTGTAATGGAACAAGGCGGAGAGGGCACACTGAACCTCTCCGCCTTTCTTGCTTTCCTTTCCGGCGAAGAACTCTCAGGCCGGCGAGTGACCCTGTCGCCAAAACGACGGCTCGCTTGTTACCCCGCGGTGGCGGCCATGTGGAGGCATTCCTGCAATGAGTATTGCGCGCAACGTCGTGGCGGTGGACCTTGGAGCGGAGAGCGGCCGCCTCGTGCTGTGCCGCTGGAACGGCAGCGAAGGGACGATGGAGGAGATCCATCGCTTTCCCAACGGCGCTAAACAGGTGTTCCGCCATCTCGTGTGGGATGTCGATCGCCTTTGGGAAGAAATCCAAAGGGGATTACTGAAAGCCGCCGCCAAAACGCAAGGCCGTATTGATAGCGTGGGAGTGGATGGTTGGGGAGTGGATTACGCTCTGCTGGATGACGAGGGCCATCGCATTGGCCAATCGTTTTGCTATCGCGATCCGCGCAACCCTCCCGCTATGCAGAAGACCTTCTCGACGGTTCCCCAGGAGCGATTGTACGAGATCACCGGCATTCAGTTCCTATCGTTCAATACCGTCTACCAGTTGCTGGCGCACGTGGCGGAGTTCCCCGAAGAGTGGGAACGGGCGAGCCAGTGGTTGACCCTTCCGGAGTATTTTCAGTATCGCCTCTCAGGTGTGGCTGCAGCGGAGTATACGGAGGCCAGTACCACGCAGTTGGTGGACGTCCGGACGAGGGCTTGGTCCGCTGAGCTAACTTCCGCGTTCGGGCTTGACCTCAAGAAATTCCCGCCCATCGTGCAGGCCGGGGAGGTGCTGGGGAAGGTTCGCCCGGAAGTCGCCCGTGAACTCGGCTTGGCGGGCACCCAGGTGATTGCCCCAGCGTGTCACGATACGGGCTCGGCAGTGGCCGGCATTCCCTTTCCGCACGAGGGGTTGGCGTTCATCAGCTCGGGAACATGGTCGCTGGTGGGCACCGTTCTGCTTGACCCGGTGGTGAGAGGGGGAGGGAAGGCCCCGTGTTTCACCAACGAGGGTGGCGTCGCAGGCAGTATCAGATTTCTACAGAACGTCATCGGCCTTTGGCTACTTCAGGAATGCCTGCGCGAATGGAATGCCCAGGGCCTGAGCCTGACCGCCGCGGACTTGGCGGCACAGTGCCTGGAGGCTTCCCCCAATGGGCCGTACTTCCACGCCGACGAGGCGACTTATCTCGCTCCGGGAAATATGGTGAAGCGCATCAACGAAGGGTTGCGAGCTGCGGGGTTCCCGGAAGAGCATCGGCCGCCGGAACTGGCCGCGATAATTTTCCGGAGTCTCGCCCGCCGCTACGCAGAAGTAGTAACAGAGTTGGGGAAGCTCAAGCCCATCAAGCGCATCTGCATCGTGGGGGGCGGGGTGAAGAATGAGGCGCTCAATCGCCTGACCGAACTCGTCACGGGAATTGAAGTTTTGCGCGGACCCATTGAATGTGCGGCAGCAGGCAATATCGCCGTGCAGATCGCCGCTTTGGAAAAGGCCGTGTCGCTCGATCAGGTCCAAGCAATCAGCGCCAAGTTGAAGTTTGGAATCCCGCAGTGAAGCTCTTGTGGTCGCATAGCGCCGACCTCCTCCGTTGAGGTCGGCGGCTCTTCACTCGACTTGCAGTCCCGCACATGGGGGAACGCGTTCACCTTCGACTTGCGATGCTTGCCGGAGAGAAAGCCGCGAACCCCAAATACGCGGGGGCCGGGCTGCACCTCCTCCCTCGCTCAATCTTCGAATGCCGCCACCATCTCAGGGATGCCTGGGTGCATGACGCAGGCGTGAGTGGCTCAGGTTGCCACCCTGTACGCCCTGCGTTCCCAGCAGTCTTCCTCGGGGCTCAAGAAGCGGGAGCGCATCTGTCCTCCCACCACCCGCCGCAAGAGAGACCTCATTTCAACCTCCTTTCCCCCGGATTTCATTTCCTAGGCGTGCACCCCTCGCGCACTTTCGGGTTGACCCGGCAATCTTCGGATAAGTAGAATCCATCTTGGATCGTCCGCTGGCCCAGGGAGTGGGCAAGGGCCAACAATCGTAGCGTGCAAGGAGGAGTGGGTTTTGACCAAGCGATGGCTGGTCTGTTTCGTCGGTGCGGCGATAGTGCTGAATGGCTGTGCCCCCAAGCAGACGCACCTCACGGCCGTGCACGCTCCCACTCCGCCGCCCGCGACCCCGTCCTCGCCGCCGCCCTCATCGCCGCAGACGCAGCCCGCCAAGCCCAGCGCGCCCGTTGCTCCTCCTCCGGCCACCGCTACCGCCATTGTTCCCGATGCAAACGATATGTTGGTGAAGCAAGTGGACGCTCTTTATGTGAGCGGCATGGCTGACTACCGCGCAGGAAACCTGGAGAAGTCCAAGCAGGAGTTTGATCAGGCCGTGGCCACCCTGCTGGAATCAGGCCTGGATATCGAAGGCGATGAGCGGCTAAGTTCCGAGTTCGACAAAATTGTGGAGAATGTCTATTCGGTGGAGACTGCGTCGCTAGAACACGGCGATGCGCTGAGCCTGCACAATAACGAGCCTACTCCCCTTGAATCGTTTTCCGGATTGACCTTTCCGGTCGATCCACGCACCACTCAACGCGTACAGCAGGAATTGAAATCAGTCCATTCGGATTTGCCGTTGGTTTCCAACGACGCGGTGGACGGAGTTATCGCTTACATGCAGAACCACGCCCGCGGCTATGTGGATAAAATCCTGCGAGGTTCGGGAACGTACGGGCAGATGATCAGCGCGGCCCTGCGGAAGGAAGGCGTCCCGCAGGACCTCATCTACTTGGCCGCGGGTGAGAGCGCCTTCAATCCCCTCGCCGTTTCTAACAAGCAATGCGTGGGCATCTGGCAGTTCTCGCAGGCGGAGGCCAACCTCTATGGTTTAAAGAAGGACCGTTGGGTGGATGAGCGCAAGGATCCGGAAAAATCCACCGCCGCAGCCGCCCGCGCCCTGAAGAATCTCTATCAGACTTTCGGCGACTGGTTCCTGGTGATGGCGGCCTACGACAGCGGCCCCCTCACCGTGCAGCGCGCCATCGAGCGGACGGGGTATGCCGATTACTGGGAGTTGCGCAGGCTCCATGCCTTGCCGGGTGAAACAGAAAACTACGTCCCCATTTTTCTGGCCACGGCCCTCATCGGAAAGGACCCCAAGGCATACGGATTCGACACGCCGCCGGATCCCCCCCTGGCGGTCGATCAGGTTAACGTCGACACCCCCACGGATTTGCGCCTGATCGCCCAGCTTATTGACCATCCCGTAGAGGACCTGATCAAGCTCAATCCCAGTTTGCAACGTTGGACGACACCCGGGAACGGTTCCAGCTTCGTTCTGAATTTGCCGCCGGGAACCAAGGACGCTTACCAACAAACTATCGCCTCGATTCCCCCAGACAAGCGCATCTGGTGGCGAGCGCATAAAGTGCTGGAAGGCGAAACGCTCGTGAGCGTCGCCCGGCAGTTTCGCGTCTCCCCGGCTGCTTTGGCGCAGGCCAATCAGCTTACGGCCGACGCTTCTCTGGAGAACGGCGCGCATCTGGTCATCCCCGTGGCGGCAAGCACTGAGACATCCCTGGTACGGGTTCGGGAAGCTGCTGCCCACCAGCTCATCCATTATCGCGTTCGCCCAGGAGATACTGTGGACCTGATCGCCGATCGCTATGACGTGACGGCCTATCAGATTCGCCGGTGGAACGGACTAAAGAGCTCGAAGTTGGTTCCAGGCAGAACCCTTCACCTTTATGTGGCGGCCGAGACTCATACCGCTCCCCGAACTTCACACTCGCGGCCCGGCGCCAAATCCAAACACCCAACCACCCATCCCACCACCGCCCAAAAGAAACCTGTACCGCCGGGAAACCACACGGCGTCCGCGGCAGCCCTGGCCGTTCCCCATCCCACCCAATAAATCTTCGGTGACTCCTCGATTGCCCTTGACATGATGATGCGGCTGGTATACATCTGCCCCAGCCACCAGTTTTTGTGGCCCAGTTGGGAGCCACCGTTGAACGAAGTTAAATGACCTTGCAGGATACACGTCGATAGGAGGAGGGTTGCATGGCTTTCGATGATGAAAATGAACACGGGGATGAACTGGAGGATTTCGGGGAAGAGCTCTCCTCCGATTACAAGGAAGAAACGGAAGAGGGTTTAGGGGAAGAGGGCGACGAGATTGAGGAAGAAGTCTCCTTCGAAGTCGAGGAGACGTCGACCCCGGCTTTGGAGCCCGCGCCTGCCGCCGCGGAACCTTCTAAACCCCCGGCGCCCAAGAAGGCCCCGCCAAAGAAGAAGGCGGTGAAAAAAGCCAAACCCCCGGCCAAGAAGCTGGTAAAGAAAGCAGCAAAGAAAGCGGCGAAGGCCAAGAAGATTGCGCCGAAGGCAAAGAAGACCGCGAAGAAGGCGGGACGACGGCGATAGCGCGGAAATTCCTGCTCAAGGCCTCGGGCGTTGCATTCCGCCACTGGCCCAGCGCCGTTCCAATATGCGGGCCCTTTGCATGCTCCGCCGCGGTTTTGCAGCCGCGGGAAGGTCTCTCATTCCTGGGTTGAAGTGTATAGCCCCTTATCGCTTGACCGGCCCAAACAAAGCGAGTGTAGGGAGGGGTGCTAACTTAAGAAGGCGTCGTGTGCGTGCCCAAGTTTCCTGCCTCCGGCAGCATTTCGCGCGTCGGGCCCACACGTTTTTCCAGCAACGCGGAGAAGTCGTTGAGTGATTTGCCGACGCTGAATCCCCTGGCTGGGATGGTGACGCCGCGGGTCCGCGCCTTGGAATTTGTTCGCCGGATGCGCGGCGCCTCTCAGCCTTGGCTGGTACGTTGCGAAGACGGTTCCAGCTACGTCGTAAAGTTTCATAACAATCCTCAGCATGCGCGGGTGCTCGCCAACGAGATGCTGGCCTCGCGCTTGGCCCAACTGGTAGGCCTTCCTGTTGCGGCTCCGGCGTTCGTGGAGGTTTCCGGCTCCTTGCTCGGCGCCAATCCTCAACTGGCATTTGACGTCGGAGATCGCCGCGAACCTATCCTGCCCGGCACCCAGTTCGGCTCGCGTTTTCCGGGTACCCCCACCCAAACCCTCGTGGTGGATTTCCTTCCTGATCGCCTTCTGAGGCGTGTTAAGGATTTGACCTCCATCTTTCTGGGAGCCTTCGTCTTCGACAAGTGGACTTGCAATTGTGACGGCCGCCAGGTGATCTTTCATCGTGCCGCGGACGACGAGGGATCCTCCTACTCGGCGGCCCTGATCGACCACGGCTTCTGCTTCAACGACGGCGACTGGACCTTTCCCGACAGCCCCATCCGCGGAATCTACCCCCGCCGACTGGTCTACGAAAACGTCACGGGAATGGAATCGTTTGAGCCCTATCTCTTCCGCATCGAAAACGTCACAGCCGGTGAATTAGAAGAGTGCACGCGAGGAATTCCAGAGCAGTGGTGCGAACCGGACCCCGATCAACTGGTGCGGTTGATCGATGTCCTCTACGCGCGCAGACGGACATTGCGCCAAGCCGTCGTTGACGCCAAGAACTCCTCGCTTTCTCCATTTCCCAATTGGGTGTGAGACAGAAGGAGTCAGGTATCGGAAGCCAGAAACAAGACAAAAGACGCCGAGGTCCTTACTCCTGTCTATCGGCTCCGGGAAATACTTATGGCGGATGAAGCCAGCCTGAAGACCTGCTCGTATTACTTGGTGCGCTACGCCCCTTGCACCGAGCGGGAAGAGTTTCTCAACATTGGGCTGCTGCTGCACTGCGCCGAAGAGCAATTCCTGGATTGCCTATTCACTCGCGACTTCCGCCGGATCAGGCGGTTCCATCCACAGGCCGACCTGAAATTCCTGCGCGACTTGCAGAGCCATTTCGAACAGCGAATCCAGGACCACGAAGATAACCTGCCGGATTTCCTCGAGGAGATGCTGCAATCCTATTCGCACGCCATTCAACTGGCCCCCGCGCGGCCGGTGCTGGCTGCCGATCCTCCGGAGGAACTGGGGCGACTGTTCGGTAGATTTGTGGGCTTACGCCAGGCGGAGAACCCTGCGACGGACACCCGCATGCGCATCAAGCAGCGCCTGGTAGAGGCGCTCCAGCGCGTCCGCGTGTACGACCACAAACAGCTCGAGAAGCGCGTCCCCGCCGAGCCCTTGACCCATCCTGGCGACCCGTTTCATTTCGACTTTGGCTACCGGCCGCTCATGACTGGGGGAAAGCAAAACGGGCATCTGAAGCTGATTCACGCCCTCTCTCTCCGCCGCGATCACGAACTCGCCAAAGTTCTTGCCTTCACCATGGGCTATGTTCGATCGAAACAACCCGCCGAACTTACCACTGTCATCGAAGGGTGGCCGGCACGGGGAGACAAAACCGCGGGCCATTCCTACCGGATCTTGAAGGATGCGAAGGTTTCAATGCGGCCGCTCGCCGAAGTGGATGCATTTGCCCAATCGATCCACGATGAATTCTCGCCGAGTATCTCCGCCGCGAACTGATTGGATCAACCCGTTGATCACCGCGCGCTCCATCTCCCCGCGGGACTCTTCATGAGCACCACAGGTCTCTGGCGCCTCTTCCGACTTGTGCCCGCGGAATTTGAATTTGTAACGAAAGGAGGCCACTTTTGCTCGAAAAACGAGCTTTTTTCGGATGGACATTCTGTCATTTGCTCCTGCGTTTTCATATACATAGCCGGATCACCTCCATTTTTAACATCTTTTTTGCAGGATCGCTCCCATTGACATCCGGCTAAGCCACCTACACGCCTTTAAACCGGGGGTCGAACGATGAGAGAGCGCTTGACAGATCCGTCCCGCGCCTTCACTATATCTTGTATCGATATATCGGATGAGGATATAGGTCTCATGAAGAGGCGTGAACCAGCGAAGTCAGCCCTGATGCCTACCGAAACCTTCCCTCTGCTCACTCCTGCAGTCTTTTGCATTCCGATGGCCCTGGCAGAAGGCGAACGGCACGGCTACGCCATCATGCAGCAGGCCGCGGAAAGGAGCGACGGGACGGTGCGTCTGGGCCCGGGCACGCCTTACGCCGCCATCAGCCGGATGCTCAAAGAGGACAATTCCTCCCGATCTCTGCTTCCGCCGGGCTTGGCGAGGGCCCCGGCCAAGTTGGAGGTGTCCCATGCAAGCACACTCTAAACGCTGGGTCATGATTGCCGTTAAGGTCGCGCTCGCGGCGCTCGCCCTCATCGTGGTGGCAGGAGCGGCGTACGAAAGAATTGGCGAACGGAAAGATCGGAAACGGTACGCGCAAATCGGGCGGTCCGTAGACATCGGGGGACGCTCGCTCAACATCTATTGTTCGGGTGAAGGTAGTCCCACCGTTGTATTCGAGCCGCCCGGGCACACCGCCGGCTACACTTGGATCGGCATTCAGCCGGAAATCGCGAAGACCACTGGCGCCTGCTGGTATGACCGCGCGGGCTACGGTTGGAGCGACCCGGGACCCTCGCCGCGGACCTTTAACGCTATCGCCAATGATCTACACGCGCTCCTGAAGGCAGCCTCGGTTCCACCGCCGTACGTGCTCGTGGGCGGGGCGGGAAACGGGACCTTCCACGTGCGTGTCTACAACAGCCTCTATCCAAACGAGGTGGTGGGCGCAGTCTTAGTCGATGCCTCCGACCCGGACGTGTTTGCCCATGAACTGAAGTACATGAAGGGAACTTTATCCTCGCTCCCGCGTTGGGCCAGGCAAATGGGCTGTGCCGTAGTCGTTCCTGCCATGGTCCGGGTCGGCCTGCTGCGGTTGCTGGGAAACCCAGGCGCGGGGGCACCGGTAGGTCTCGACGAGCTGCATCAAGGGGAACAACAGGAGCTGCGCTTCCTCTCCACTAATCCTTCAATTGCGCTGACAAAAGGCGAAGCTTGTTATGAGGAGGAGAGCGTGGCGGAGGTCCGCGCGGCGGGAGACTTCGGCGGCCGTCCGCTGGTGGTTCTGGAAGGGGCCGCGCCGGTGCGGGCGACCAGTCCGGAGTATGAGAAGGCTACCGAAGCCTTCAACGATTATTGGTTTCACCAACTTCTGCCACGCCTGGCGGCGCTCTCCACTCGCGGCCGGCTCGTTCTCGCGAACGATGCCAACGCGCCCGATACCGTCATCGAGGCGGTCCGCGAAGTAGTCGCGGAAGTCCGCGCGGAGCCGCAGAAATAGCTCAGTATTCGCGCGTAGTTACGATGCCCGGCTGCGGCACGGGATATCTTCCGTTGGCATCGGCAACGAGTGGAGCGGGGGAATCCATGGTGAACTTATCCACGTCCGGCGCCATTTCGTGCTCGCAGTTCAGCATCTGGTCGTAGGTGATTTCGCGGCCGGTGTGGGCAGCCATGCGGCCCATATTGGAAACTAGGCTCGCTTCCACGCCGCGCTTCACCTCGTTGTAAGGCTTGTCGTCGCGAACGGCATCCACCAAGTCGTTCCATTCGTTCTGATAGGGATTCTGCTCGTCCGGATTCACCTGGGATTCCCAAATCTTATTCGCGACCGTCGTCTGCCCCTTATACAGGCTGGAGGGTTGTCCGCAATCGCCCTCCTTGGAAGCGATCGCCATTCCCTGCGTGCCGTGCAGATAGCTCGCATAGATCTCCTCGCATCCGGCAATGGTGCGCCCGTCGAAATAAAACTTGGTGCCGTCGGAAAAGGTATATTCCACCGAATAGGTATCGAAGTTCTGGTCGACGTAGGCGACGCCTTCGGGGCCCAGCTTGTAGTGACGGCCGCCCAGAGCCTGGGCTTTGACCGGCCACTCGTTCTTCATCCATCCAAGATGATCGACGATGTGGATATAGAAATCGTTGTAGCAGCCGCCGCTGGCCCAAATGAAGCTGTGGAAGCGCTGCACCTGATAGAGCAGATCGGTGATTCCGGCAGGCTTGGGAAGCGAGGAGAAATATCCGCCGGGGCCGTGCATCCTATAGCCCCTTTCAAGGACGATCTGGCCGATCTGGCCGTCATGCACGCGACTCGCGAGTTCCTGGAGCGCCCGGCTGTGACGCGACATCAATCCCACACCAACCTTGAGGTTCTTGGCGGAGGCCTGCTCGCCGAGGCTGAACATGCGCTTGCAGGTGGGGCCGTCGACCGTGACCGGTTTTTCCATGAAAACGTTTAGGGCCTTCTCAATCGCGTAGGTGAAATGGACCCAACGAAACGCGGGCGGCGTGGCGAAAATGGCGATGTCGCCCGGCTTCAAGCAATCCATCGCTTTCTTGTACGCGTCGAAGCCGATGAACTGGCGATCTTTGGGAACGTCCATCTTGCTCGAGAACTTCTGCTGCAAATTGTTTAAGTCTTTGTTCAGCCGCTCCGGGAAGATGTCCGCCATGGCGACCAGCTTCATAGGACCGCGCTTGACGGAGAGCGCGTTCGCCGCTGCGCCGCCACCCCTTCCGCCGCAACCGATCAGGGCGATTTGGATCAGGTCGCTGCCGGCAGCGTGGACGGCAGGAATGGCCACGTTGGCTAATGCCGAAGCCGCGGCGAATTTGCCGGCGGTGGCGATGAATTTACGGCGAGTCGTCGAGGTATCAATGTTCATGGCTGTGCAGGGCCTCCCAGATGTGTCGTTGCCTCTTCGCCGGCGGGCAAGCGAAATCTCCGCCAAGCGGGACACAATTCTAGCGTGAGTTCCCCCATCGTCAAGGATAATCGTACCCGGCTGGGAGCGCGGGCATCCTGCCCGCTTGCGCGGGTGTCCCGCCGGAGCGGGCAGGATGCCCGCGCTCCCAGGCGCTGCGCCGCTAAAAGTGGAAACCCCCGTTCGCCTGGATCCGAGGGGACAAGGACGGTCTCGGGCGTTTGACACGCGACCGGGGCGGTGCTAGAAACATCAAATAAGCGAGGTCCCCGAGGGCTTCGATTCTTGGGTGGAGGGAACTTATGCGACGAAGAGATTTTCTGAAGCGAGGAACCGCGGCGGCAGCCGGACTGGCGGCGTCAAGGGAACTGCTCAATCCCATCGCGAAGGCGAGCGACACCGCGAAGTTAAATCCGATTCCTAAACGCCGCCTGGGGAAAACCGGCGTGGACCTCTCCATTATTGCCCTGGGCGGAATCGTGGTGATGGACACGGAACAGCCGTTCGCCAATAACATTGTAGCCGAAGCCTTTGACCGCGGGATCAACTACTTCGACGTGGCGCCGGAATACGGCAATGCCCAACAAATATTGGGACCCGCGGTGGAACCCTATCGCAAGCGCTCGTTCCTCGCCTGCAAAACGTTGATGCGCGATAAAGAGGGCGCGGCCAGCGACCTTGAGGACTCGCTGCGCAAACTGCGCACCGACCACGTTGACCTCTACCAGTTCCACGCGGTGACGACGAAAGAAGACGTCGAGAAAATCTTCGGCCCGAACGGCGCTATGGAAACGTTTCAGGCGGCGCGCAAGGCAGGAAAGGTGCGGTTTATCGGCTTCTCGGCGCACTCGGTGGAAAATGCGTTCTCCATGCTCGATCACTATGACTTCGACACCATCCTCTTCCCCATCAATTTTGTCCTCTTCTCCCAAGCCAACTTCGGGCCGCAGGTGCTCGCGCGCGCGCACGAAAAAGGCATGGGCATCCTGGCGCTGAAGTCCATGGCAAAGACCACGTGGCCGGAAGCGGAGAGGAAGAGCCACCCAGAACCCAAGTGCTGGTATCAGCCCGCCGCCCTGCCGGAAGAGGCCGCACTCGGCTTGCGCTGGACTTTGTCGCACCCCATCACCGCCGCAGTACCTCCCGGCGATGAAAAATATTTCCGGCTCGCCATGGACGTGGCGCAGAAATTCCAGCCCATCAAGCCGGAGGAAGAACAAGCTCTCCTCGCCCGCGCTCAGGGCATCGAGCCGATTTTCCATTTGGCGAAGGCGTGAGGTAGCACCAGTCATCACCGCAAAGGCGCTGAGACGCAGAGAGGGACAACGACGGTTCTCTCAAGCCTCAGCGCCTCTGCGGTGGCACATAGGCAGGAGGTCTCAAATTCACTCAACTTCCCACAACGATGTCCCCAAACTTCGCAGCCGCGATTGGTTTGGCAAACGCGACCGCTGGGGCTTGGCGCACCGCGCATGGCTTCGCTCAGAAGGCTTCAGCGAGCGCGTCTTCGAGGGCAAGCCGGTCATCGGCATATGCAATTCCTGGAGCGAACTCAACAACTGCAACGCCCATCTGCGCACTATGGCAGAAGCCGTGAAGCGCGGCGTGTGGGAGGCCGGTGGGTTCCCATTGGAGTTCAACACCATTTCGCTCGGCGAGATGCTGATGAAACCCACCGCTATGTTTTTCCGGAACCTGATGGCGATGGAAGTGGAAGAAACCATCCGCGCTAACCCGTTGGATGGCGTGGTCCTGCTGTGCGGGTGCGACAAGACCACGCCCGCGCAGTTGATGGGCGCCGCCAGCGTCGACGTGCCCGCGATCATGGTGCCGGGCGGGCCGATGCTGCGGGGCACCTGGCACGGCCGCGAACTCGCCTTCGGCACGGACGTCCGCAAAATGTGGGAAGAGGTGCGCGCCGGCCGCTTGGGAGAAGAGGAGTGGTGCGAAATCGAAAGTTGTGTGGCGCGCAGCGCGGGCCACTGCGGGGTGATGGGCACGGCGTCAACCATGGCCAGCCTCGCCGAAGGTCTGGGCATGACCCTTCCCGGCGCGGCGGACATCCCCGCGGCCGACTCGCGCCGCATGATGATTGCGGAACAGAGTGGAAGGCGCATCGTCGATATGGTAAGAGAGGGATTGCGGCCTTCGCACATCATGACCGCCGTGGCGCTCGAAAATGCCACGCGGCTGCTGATGGCGCTGGGCGGGTCGACGAACGCCATCGTCCACCTGGTGGCGATTGCTGGGCGGCTGGGGATTAATCTACCCCTCTCCTCGTTTGATGACGTCGCCGCCACCACACCCTTCATCACCAACGTAAGGCCCTCGGGGACGTTCCTGATGGAAGACTTCAGTTATGCCGGCGGCGTGCCCGCCGTTTTGAAGGAAATCAGTCCGCTCCTGCATTTGGAAGCACTGACCGCGAGTGGCAAGACCCTGGGCGAAAATCTGAAGGGCGCAGAGTGCTTTAATCGCGAGGTCATCCGGCCTCTCAATGAGCCACTGTTTCCCCAGGGAGGCGTCGTCGTTCTGAATGGAAATCTGGCCCCGCTTGGCGCGGTCATCAAGCAATCCGCCGTTTCACCGCACCTGATGAAGCACCGGGGACGCGCCGTGGTCTTCCAGAACAACGTGGATTTGCTTGCGCGCATCGATGACCCGGACCTCCCGGTCGATGAGAATTCGGTGATGGTGCTGAAGAACGCCGGGCCCAAGGGCGCGCCGGGAATGCCGGAGTGGGGGCATCTGCCCATCCCGGCCAAACTGCTCAAAGCCGGAGTGAAGGACATGGTGCGCCTGAGCGACGCGCGCATCAGCGGCACGAGCTTCGGGACCATCGTGGTCCACGTCGCGCCCGAAGCCGCGGTGGGCGGGCCTCTGGCGATTGTTCAGGACGGCGATGAAATTGAGCTGGACGTACCGGCCCGCCGCCTCGAGTTGCGCGTGCCCGAGACGGAAATCAAGACGCGCCTGTCAAAATGGAAACCGCCAGCGCCGCATTACACGCGTGGCTACGGCCGGCTGTTCCTCGACCACATCCTGCAAGCCAACGAAGGGTGCGATTTCGATTTTCTGCGTGGCGCCGATCGGGAAGACGAGGGGACGCCGCTTGCGCGATTTGCGAATCCCTCGCTCTGAACGATTGCGGCTCATCATCCCGCGATGGAGTCGACGAATATGGCGGCCCTCAAGTCCGAATCCGTATCGCGAGTCGTGCGCGCCTTTGTAGACGCGATCAATCGGCGGAGCGCTGAGGCGATCGCGGCCATCATGACCGACGATCACGTCTTCGTTGATTCGCTCGGAACGAAAGTCGAAGGCAAGCAGCGAATGAAGGCAGGCTGGGAAGGCTACTTTCGCATGGTCCCCGACTACAGCATCACGATTGAGGAGACCTTCGTGGATGGAGCCGTGGTGGTCATGCTGGGAAGCGCACAAGGCACCTCCTCGGCGGACGGCACCCTGCGGCCTGAGAATTGTTGGTCGACGCCGGCATCCTGGCGCGCGCTCACTCGCGGCTCGCAGGTGGCCGAGTGGCGCATTTATGCGGATAACGAACCGATCCGCCAGATTATGGCACGCAAGTGAAGGCCGGCGATCTACTGTGGGTCTTCGCTTCGCGAGCTATCGCAGCATCGAGAAGCCCGTGGGCGCAAGGAACATGTTGGTAATGTTGCGCACAATCTCCCCGCCATGCCGGACGGACTCGTCGCGAATCCTCACCCAATCAGGGTCGGCGCCGAAAGTGGCCCAAGCCTTTTCGCGGTGAGATTCACTTTCAAAGGGAATCAGATAAGCCATGTTGGGCTGGTTGGGCCCAAAGATCGTGTCCGCGTAAAGGACGGGGTGGATGCCGCTCTTGTGGAAGACATCGATCTCGCCCGATTTGCCGAATCGGTCGTGCAAGTATCCAAGCTGGCGATTCGTCGGCGATTCATAGATGCGCAGCTCGTAGAGCTTGTGGGGCGGCTCGCTGGCTGGAGTCGCGGTGAGCGGCGGGCAAAAGTCGGTCGCGCGGAGCAACGTCGATTCCACACGGTGAAACGCCGGTTCGTCTTTTTCGACCTCCTCGGCTGCTGCCAGGTAGTCGGGATCGGAGCCAAGCTTTCCCCACTGGCTCTCCATTTCCGCAAGGCTGGGGTAGGTGAACACGATCAACGTCGTCGGCAGGCTCGTGCCCACGGTGACGTTGAAGAACCCCATGGGTCCAAAGCCGTGCTTTTGGCAAATCGGCAGGAGCCGCGTTTCCAGCCATTTCGCCATTCGCGCCGTCTGGCTGCCGTTCTGCATGTGAACGTAATAGAACTCAAAATAGGAAGAACTCATGGGTTTGTCTCCAGTTGGAATTGCCGCGAACGAGGATTTCCATGCGGCCGTCAAGCCGATCGCCGTTGCGGGTATGTCCCTCATCAGGAATGTTCGCCGATCCGTCATTTCGCCTCTATCACATAAAGAATGGACTCACCGTGGACAGGTCGAGATTGCGCCTTCCGGCATTCCAGCGTGAGAAAGTATACGCTCGTTTCTCTTCAACCGTATCACTTCGGTACATTTTCACTTCGCGCGAGGGTTTGAACAACTCTCTTTGGCCTTCTGCGAGCCCCGGGGCGTTTCCGATCGTCCGCCCGTCAGTCCGTCAGACATCGCGAGGTGCCAGACGCGCTTTCGTCATGGCGGGCGTGATTCCTCGAATCGGCATTGTGACCACACTGTCGGATCGCCTTCGGCAAGACCGGAGCCCGCCGCGCGCGCGGTGAGGGTGACGCTGCGATCACGGCTGCTGTCAATCGGCACGCGAAAAGTGAATCGGCCGCGGTCATCGGCTCGAGACAAAGGTTGCAGGAAGCGGTCAAGCACTACCTGGCGGTGGCCTGACTGATCCTCGACCGTAATGGAGACTTCCACTCCCTGCGTTCTGCCTTCGCCGACGTATGCTTCCTCAGGGATGCCAAAGTAACCCGAGAACGACGAGGCGCTCTCCGGAATTTCCATCTCGATCTTGCTGGGGGTGCGCACGAGCAGCGCTGACGTTCCGTGAAAGATCATCACCCGCGCGGGCATAGCTGTTTCGACCGATTCCGGCTCGGGCCAGAAAACGCGCCCCTGCACATCGGCGAGCATGCGGGATGCCGAGACGCCCCTGGCCGCGCACAGAAATCCCGGCGAAGCATAGAGCCGCACGGTCAGATCGTTCCGGAATTCTAATGGCCCGCGCGTGGGGCGCTCAAAAGTCACGCTTTCCGGCGCCTTGCCGGGATGGGAAGCATAAAGGTTTATGACGTCGTAGTTGCCAACCAGCACGGGGTTCACAAGGAACGGCCGTTCCGCCATGGAAGGGATAATTCGATATCGTTCCTCGACGTGATCTCTCGCGACCCGCATGTACAGCATATGCGGCTGATAAAGGAGAGTCGCGGCTTTCCCCAGCAAGTTCGGCGTGATGGTGACGGACATGAACAGCGGCTGGTCTCCCCACGGGCGCAAATCCAGTTTCCTACCGAAGCTCAGGGTTTCTTCATGTAAGAGCTGGAAGGCGGGAGCCACCGCGGTTCGTTGCTGCAAAACTAGGAAGTGCCCGTCCCACGCAACGGGAACGTAATTATTCAGCACGTAATTCAACGCGGCAGAATCTTCCAGAGTGGGAAAGCGGCCGTCGGTGGCTTCGTGGCAGAGCAGGACAAAGTGAGGACGTCCGGTACTGCGGAAATATTCCTCATTGAGGTCCTGGAGTGCGGGCGTATACGCCACAAGCCCTTGAATGACCGGGCGCGGCTGGTAATTCATCTCATTGACCAACGGAGCCAGCAGCCGGTAGTTCATGACGTCCACGGATTCGTTGCCGATGACATCTTTCGCGTGGTCGATTCGGAGCATCGGAACGCTTTGCGTATCACGGCAGTTCGCATAGAGCGCGTCCGAGTGCCCGCGCACAATGGCAAGGATCGCCTCGGCGTTGTGGACAATGCGCCGGGGCCAATCAACGACGGGCCGCCGGGCAAAACCTGAGATCTGAAAATTCGCCCCAACCAGGCAAAGCGCCATGCCGGCGGCGAAGGTGGCCTCCAGCGTCCGCCGGCGAGAAGGCACGGGCGCTTTCCACAGGTCGTCGCGGAAGCAAAACGCGAGGCCCAGCGGCAGAAACCACAGGAATACAAAAGCATGCCAGTCTCCGGAGCGAGTGAATCCCTCCTTCCACGCAAGAAGAACATATTGCGCCAGCGTGATGAGGCCGGCCCAAGTAACAAGGCCGCCCCGCGTCCGCGCGATAGCCGCGATAAGTGAGCCTGCGAACAGCGCGAGTGCACCCAGGGCGGCGCATAGCACGGTGGTCTTGGGAACCAAACTCATCGCCGCGCTGTAGCCAGATTCAAGCTCGAGGGCATGATGGAACCATGGAACAAGGTGGGAGGGCGCCTGGCCCAAGGCTATCCAGAACGCGACGAATCCCGCCGGTGCAGCCAGCGCCAGCACAAGCGCCTTGCGGTTTTTTCGCTCCCAGAGCCAGCAGACAACAACCAGCGCAAGGCTGACGATCGCTGCGGTCAGGAACGACTCTTTGATGAGAGAGAGGACAACAAACGCAACAATCCAGAGTGGTGCTTGCCAACGCTCGCGGGGATTGTCGACGAGCAGAAGTAACGTGCCGGACGCCATCACGAAAAACGCGGTTTGGTCCAGCCCCGCGGAAAGCGTGAAGACCACCAACCAGGCGAGAAAAGCGTAGCGCACCCATCCCGGCAAGCGCCTTGCCGTCGCCGTCACTGCCAGGGCCACGAGCGCGCTCCAGAAGAAGGCGAAGGCGATGCGGGCGCCCACGAGGTGGCCCAGGCTGGTCCGAGTGCTCAGGAATCCCAGAGGCCCGAAGGTAAAGACAATCTGAGTGCCGAATTGACAATGATGCGAGGTCGCGTATTCAAGCGCCGCGTGCCAGGAGGGATCCAGTTCGAGGGGCGGTTGCTCGGTCCCGCTGAGGAAAAACGCCGACAGGCAGACCAGGATGAAACACGCCAGCCAAGCGCTTCGCTGGAGGGTTTGGGCGAGAATCCTGAAATTCATCGCATTGGCTTCCGTGCAATCACCAGGAATTGCTTTCCCCAAATGCGCTGCGCCAGGGGAAGCGCTAGGTACAGTCGAATCAGGAACGCCCATTGAGGAATTCGTGACCTCATGGTGAGCGGAAGGAAGCGCGGGATGACGAGTTCGGTTCGAAATCCGTTGATCTCCAAAACCTCCACCATTGATCGATCGCTGAGAGCCAAATGATGATCCCAGAAGTCCCAATACTCATCGTAGCAATACCGGATGTTTGGCCCGAGTGCAATCAGCAAACCTTGCGGGCGGAGCACCCGGTGCGCTTCGGAAAGGCAGTATGCCAAATCCGGTTTGGCCGCGAGGTGTTCGAAGAAGTTGCTGCTGAATACCACGTTGACGGACTCAGGCGGCAGGGACCATGGCTGGGTGGCCTCCTGGGAAAGTACGGTAACGCCGGGGGCGGCTTTATCCGTGGCAGTGGGATTTGAGTCCAAAGCGTACTTGTGAGCTGCTGAAATGCTGTTGATGAATTCGCAATAACCACCGCCCAGATCGAGGACGGTGTCCGCAGGGTTGACCCACCGCTGAAAGTAGTGGCAGGCGAGGGTGCGCCACACCTTCGCGCGCTGCTGTTCAATTCCAGCAAATCGGCAGCCATACACCGCCTGTTGATGCTCCTGGGATGTCATGCTCTTATTATATGCAAAGAATAACACTATGTTCGTTCGTAACTAGGCGCGGCCTCCGGTCTGTGTTACCATAGCCTCGATTATGCCTTCGCAACCGATCTGCCCTAGCTGCAACTCGTCCCGGATTGTAGCGTCCCCGAGCGGATTTCACCTTATCTGCTCCGATTGCCAGCAACTGCTGATTCAGGAACGTGTCAGAAAACCACGGGGAAGAACCCGGGGCAAGTTCTCACCGCCCGGGCAATCACCTGCTTCCGGGAATAAGAAAGGGTGAAGCCTGGGAGAGCACTCTATCGGGGGATCACTGCGGGCCGGCATAACGAGTCCGCACTACCCTTGATGGCAAATCTACGTTATGTATTGCCCGCCGGCCGAATCGTAGGGGACCCCACCGCAGCTTTCAATTCCGGGTCGGCGTTGAGAACCTCCATGACTTTCTTGGCCATTTGATTATCGATCTCGCTCTCCCGGTGAAGCACCACAGGGTACCTCACCGTGAGATCCAGGCCGTTTTCCACCAACTGAAGGCTTGCCTGCGGGCTGGGTACCGCGGCGGTAACGGCCATCAGACCCTCCAGAGCTTGCTGCTGTTGCTCAAGGCTGGCGCGGTAGAGGGAGTAGATTGAATTAACCGCTTCCAGCATCTTTTTCTCAGCCATGGTGAAATTGCAACCACTCTGCAACTTGATATGCAGCTCATGCCAGGCATAGGCGGTACCGGGGATTTGTTTGAAGAGTGTGCCCGAGAAAAGGACGGAGTTCGAAACGACCATTAAGCGCCCGGTGGGATGCACCTCGGAACCTGCCCCACTCAACTCCATAAGGGAAAGCCGAACCAGCCCCACATCGATGACGTCTCCGGTGACACCGGAGACAGAAATACGATCCCCCACCCGTATGCCATGCCGCCCGAGGAGGAAGAAATAGGCTGCCACCGAAAGGATGACGGTTTGCAGAGCCACCGCAATTCCGGCAGTAACGAAACCGGCAAACGTTGCCAGCGATCCGAATTCACTGACAAATCCTATAACCAGAACGACAGCCAGCAGGAAGGCGGTGACAAAGCGGCGCAGGAGCAATAGCTGATGCCGCCGCAGGGAATCCCGAACGTAGCGGAAAGTTGCCTTTCGCCAAACCTCGGAAATACCCATCACCACACCTATTCCGATCAAGAGGAGGGCAAGGTGGGCAAGAAATGACTCGAGAACGTAGATGTATCCCTTGTGGACAGAGACTCGCCACTGCTGCAGGCTCGCTTGGCTTTCCTCCGTCAGGATAATCTCCTGCGCCAGCGGAATTGCGGCGCTCGAAATCTGTTTGAATTGGGCGGTGAGTAAAGTCATCTTCGCCCGGTTTGCTTGCACATCCGCAGAATCCTGTGCTGCCGGCAGGTTCGCCAAACCGTGTCCCTGGGCAATCGTCCCGCGGAGTTTGGTTCGGAGCGGAGTTTGCACTTCCCGGGCCGACGCAATAACCCTGTCAGCGCCTTGGATCAAGTCTTTGATCGCGCGCAGATCTCCCCAGCTCGAGAACAGAATCGCCGCTTGACCGAACAGCCCTGTCGATGGTGATGAGTTGGCGGACGAGCTGGAACCGGCGGATGAATTCCCTTTCGTGGGAGCTTGGGCAAAGAGCTCGGGAACCGATTTTTTCAAGTCATCGATCTCCATCTGCAATCCCGCCTTCTTCCCTGTGCTCTCGGTCATAAACGACGATAACTTCTGAAGGGCCTCCTGAAGCGTCTTGTCGAACTCCAGTTGGTCCTGCAAGCTGTCCCTCTGGGAAATCATTTCCTGAAGTTTCTTCCCATAAACCTTCGGGATCTGACTGTCGAATGTCTCAATCTGGCTTTGGATTTGGCTGATTTGAGCGGCGTAGTTCGCAACTGACTTGGCGATGTTTTGTTTCTCGCCGGAGGTCTGAGAGGAGAATGAGGCGCCTGAGTCCCCTCCTTTTTCCGAGAGCAATAGCGCGGCTTCCGCGTCCGCGGATTGAAACGCGAGTTGCACCGCCTGTTTGGCCAGGGTCCGGGCATTTTCCAAATAATAGGCATCGCTTGGCTGCCCAGCGGATTCATCAGCGCTCATGAGCTGCTTGTACCATTCGATGCCGACGTCTAGATGCCGGATAATTGCAGCATTTTCGACATTGGCTTGCTGCGCCGGAGCCACCTGGGGCGCAGCCATGCCTAGAAGGAGGGTTGCCGCAACCGCGGTCAAGCCCAATTTTCCTTTCGTAACCCTATCCCCTCGCCTCACAATTTCTGCTCCTTACTCTTTGTCAGCACGATCGACTTACGGCCGCAGCACCATCGGGCGCAACGCCCCATTCGCATCCAATCGTCCCGCGTCGTATGTGCCTTCTTGGCCGTTATGACCCTTTTAGGCATCCCACTGCGGCGGAAAGGAAGGCTGAGTCTTTCCGCGGTCCGGCGCCGCGTGCGTTCTAAATGCTCCCAGCAATATACAACTGGATGGCTTCACGTTGTGGAGGCTTCAAGTCTAGAAAACCCAAGCCTATAACGCCACCTTCGGGTGTTGCAAACCGGACGATGGCACGCACCCTTTGCGGCCCCGTCGCAGGCTCCTCGTGCTCGGCGAAAAGCCCTTTTCGCGGCTTTTGCACGGGGTGTGCAGGTTTTGAGATTTGGGGCATCAGGAATTCCAACTCCAAAATCTGACCAACCGCGACGCCACCCGAAGGTCTCACCGACATTCCGCCTTCGCTAATCTCCACGCTCTCGCCCACGAATCTGTTCCTCTCGACATCTCCAAAAGCGCATGTCACCGGCGTCCGATAGGGCAACCGGTGATGGCGTCTTTTTTCCGTTTCCATGGCGCCGCGCACAGCGTTGAAAAGGTGATAACAGCGTTCGCGATTCGGGGGCTTCGCGGCGAAGAACGTCACACCGGCGTTAAATCCTTTGCGCATCGTGTCGAGGTCAATCTCTCCGGTCAGCATCACGATGGGAACGCTGGCATTCAGCGTCGAGCCTTTCACCTGTCGAATAAGATCGAGCGCGTCCGTGCCGGGAATCCGGTCCGCCATAACGAGACCGTCGAACTTCTGGCGTTGCAAATGCTCGACGGCCTTGTGTCCGTCCGTTACTGTCACGAGATCACACCACTTCAACGACGACATGGTTGACATCGCCAATTCCAGAACCGCACGATCCGGGTCTGCCATCAGAATCTTGACCGCCATCCGGGATTATCCTGGCGCAGAGAGATTTGGCTCTCCACCCCAAGACCGCTCCTTCCTCAATCTAGTCCTGCCTTCGTAGACCCCAGTTTAGGATTTGTCCCTCCGACGGCATGATATTCGAGAGCGCCGCTTTCCACAATCGCCCCGGGATGCGAATTAGTTTGAACTGACCAGGGGTACCAGCAATAATACAGGAATCCCATATGGGAACGAGGAGAAGAGATGCTCGAGAAAAAAGGGTGGTGGACCGCGCTGGCAGCAGCGTTCCTCCTGGTCAGCGCGCCGCTTTGGGGGACAGAGATTTCCGTTGAGGGCGGGCCGATGGATACGGGGTTTAACAGCGGCACGTTCGCTTACCTTCACGCTTCGGTGCGCGGACTCACGGGCCAACCGAAACGCTACGTGGTCTTTGCGGAAATTCAGTACTACGGGACGACTTCCAGCACTAGCGTGGAAATGGATCGCGTCCCGGAAACCAGGCCTGGCGTGGAGGAATTTCAGGTGGGATGGCCGATTCCCCCACAAGCGCCCACCGGTCTTTATACGCTAACTTTGCACGTCGACGACCGAATTGATCATGTTCCCGAGGTCACGAAGAAAGTGCGTGGCTTCGTGGTGTACAAGAAACTCGTCAAGATTTCGCGCGTGACCCTTGATAAGACAATTTACACCATCGGCGAGCCCATCAAGTGTGAGGTGGGACTCGAGAATCTTTCGGACGCTGACCTCAGAGGTTTGCGCGTCGAGTTTTCGAACGCCAATTACCCCTGGATCTCGCTCTACTCTGCTCAGGGTGGGCACGACAACCCGGACCTCGGGCTCAAGGTACTGCGCGAGCATTTGGACATTCCGGCCGGATCCGCGGTGACGATTCCCATGATGACCGGTGGGACGGCTGCATTCTTGAGCGGCAAGCAGCGCGATGTGATGGGCTCGGGCATTTCCGTGGAAAACGAAAAGGTGCCGCCGCCGGAAATTGACACTTACACCGTGGCGTTGTGGAACGCTGACCGCACCCAACTGTACGACATGCAATTCACCCCACAGGCGATTGTGCGCACTTGGGACCGCGACTTGCCCAAGCCTTACACCCGCAACTTCACGCATCCCTACCTTTCTTATATGGATTTTGTGAAGTACCGGGAATTCTACGCCCCGGGCCAGATTTCGGCGGCCCTGCGCGTAGACCCGTCGCACACACTTTACCGTCCGGGGGATACGGTGAAGATCGTCGCCACCTTGAAGAACTCCGGGAGCGAGGCTTGGAGCGGCGTCTCTCTTCAGGCGCGCATTGCGGATTCAAAGGGCAAAGAAGTCTTCTCGGGCACACTCCTTGCGGGGATTAACTTGGCGACCGGCGCCACGCAAAAGGCAGCGGGGGACGCCTGGCCAATTCCATCGACTGCGACCCCCGACACCTATCCTGTCGAACTGACTCTTGTTGGGAGCGCGGGAAACGTTCTGGCCCGCACCAGCACGGATGTGGCCGTGAACCCGCTTCCATCTTCGCTCATGGTCATCTGCGCGCACGAGGACGATGAGCAGGCTTACGCCGGATTGATGCGCGCAGCCGTCGAAGCCAGGATTCCGGTCGAGGTTCTGATCCTTACCGCCGGCGACGTTGGCGAGTGCGAGCGGTATTTCGACAAGGCCTGTGGCCCCAACGAAGCGCGTGAATTCGGCACCGTACGCCTGGAAGAGACCGTCGCCGCTGTCGGGCATCTGGGCGTTCCGCACGACAAGTTCATCGACCTCGGCTTGCCGGATGGCGGCTCTGGGAAGATCTGGTTCGACCACAAATCTTCTTCCAACCCCTTCCTCTCTATTTATCTTGCCGTCGATCACTCCCCCTATGAAAACGTGTATAAGCCCAACTTGCCGTACGCGCGCGACGCGGTAGTCGAGGCCATCGGAAAGGTCATCACCGACTTTCACCCGGCGATGCTTGCGCTGACCGGTCCCGACGAGCGGCACGTGGACCATCGGACGGCGAACTGGTTCGCGATTAAAGCCTGCCAGGCGCTGCTTAAGCAAAAGGCGCTCGATCCCCAGACCGTCGTGCTGGCAGACCAAGCGTACGGCTCGGGAGGCTTTAAACCCGCTCCCTATAAGTACGAACACTATGTGGTCCACTTGAGCGGCGAGGCCGCCGCACTGAAGCAGGAAATGAGTTGGATCTATGAATCCCAGGACGGCAACTTGGCCGAAGGCGATAAGAAAACGTTCTCCCAGCTCTCCCGCGAAGAGAAGCACCTGCGCATCATGGACTGGCAGGAACACGAAGGATGGAATGAAGTGGAAGGGAACTAGGGGAGAAGTCAAGTGTCAACACTGTGTCAGCGATCGGAGTTTCGAAGATGACAGCCACACACCCCTATGCGCAATTTCTTGGCGAGCGCGATCCACTTGAGGTTCTCGTAACAACGCAGGAAAGTATTCCAGCCATCGCGCAGACGCTCGGCCCTGAGGGCCTCCAGCGCAGCTACGCACCTGGAAAGTGGTCAGCCGCGCAGGTGCTCGCCCACTTGGCGGATGTCGAAATGGCGTTCGGGTTTCGGGTGCGGCAGATCGTTTCCGAGCCGGAGTTGGCCATTCAGACCTTCGACGAGAATCGGTGGGCACGGCGTTACGACCACATGGACGGGATGGAGGCGGCGCGGACGTTTCTAGCGCTTCGCGCGTGGAACCTATCACTGTTCCGGCTGCTGGACACCGACGATCTCGGCAAGGCAGCCATTCACCCGGATCGCGGAGCGGAAAAAGCCGGAACGGTGATTCGCATCATCGCTGGGCACACGCTCAACCACTTGGCCCAGCTCGAGATGGTACTCCGCTCCGTCCGCCCAACCTAAACCGCATTCCCGCCGACGTTGAGCGTTCGGCTTTTGGCCTTCGGCCGGCGGCTCTATTTCTTGAGGTTCTTCCAATCCTTCTGGATTTCTCGCGCGGCGTTGTGGCCGGGCGCGCCCATCACGCCGCCGCCGGGGTGGGCGCCGGACCCGCACAGGTAAAGCCCGCGAATCGGCGTGCGGTATTTGGCCCAGCCGGCGACGGGGCGCAGGAAGAAAAGTTGGTCCACACTCATCTCGCCATGGAAGATGTTCCCTCCCGTCATTCCGTATTCCTCTTCCAAGTCGAGCGGCGACAGGACGTGGCGGTGCAGCACCCGGTTTTTAAAGCCCGGCGCGTATTCTTCAATCATCTCCATCACGCGGTCCGCATAAATTTCTTTAAGCTGATGCCAGCTCGGGGCCACTTCGGGTGAAAGCGTGTACGGTGTGTATTGTAGAAAGATATTCATCACATGTTTGCCCGCCGGAGCGAGCGTGGAGTCATACGTGGTGGGGATGGTGATTTCCAGCATGGGCCGCGCGCTGGGGCGGCCGTACTTGGAATCGTCGTAGGCACGCTCAATGTATTCGAGCGTCGGGCAGATGTGAATCGTGGTTTTGTGATGGGGCGCTAAGGTAGATCCAGGCAGGCAAGTGAAATCCGGCAGGCCGTCGAGCGCCAGGTTGATCTTCATCGAGACGCCTTCGATCTTCAAGGAACGGATTGCGGCGAGGAAATCTTCGGGTAGCTCGCGGGATTCGAGGAGCTTGAGGAAGGTGACTTTGGGATCGGCGTTAGAGGCCACCACGCGGGCGCGGATCTCCTCCCCGCTCGCGAGTGTCACGCCCCACGCGCGGCCGTCCTTCGTGAGAATATGCGCCACGCGCGCGCCGGCGCGAATCTCCACGCCCACAGACCGAGCCGACGCTGCCATCGCCTGCGTGACGCCGCCCATGCCTCCGCGCACGAATCCCCACAGACCGCGCTTGCCGCCCACGCCACCCATAACATGATGGAGCAGCACGTAGGCCGTGCCGGGCGTGTAAGGGCCGCCCTTGGTGCCGATGACGCCGTCGGTGGCCAGCGCCACCTTCAGGGCCTCCGACTCAAACCACGGGTCGAGAAAATCCTTCACACTTTGCGAGAGGATGTGCAGGTGGCCCACCAACTCGTCCGTGGGCATCTTCATAACCCGGCGGCCCAAACTGGCCAGCTTTTGCCAGTCTCCGAATCCGCGCCCCGCGATGTCGGGCGGAGTCTCAAGCAACAGCGGCTCGACGAAGCGCGCCAGACGGTCGATATACTCTTCGTACTGGGGGTATCGCTCAGCGTCACGCGCGGAAAACTTGCGGATCTCCTCGTAGGTCTGACCGATGTCAGACCCCATGATCAGATACCGGCCGTCGGGAAAAGGGCTGAAGAATGCGGGGTCTTTGGGATAAACGGTAAAGCCGAACTTTTCCAACTCGAGGTCGCGCGTGACCTTTTCTTGCATCAGGCTGCAAAGATAAGACGTGGTCGAGAATTTGTACCCGGGAAAGATCTCCTCAGTCACGCACGCGCCGCCCACCACGTGTCTGCTCTCCAGCACGAGCGTGCGCAGCCCTGCCCGCGCCAGATACCCCGCGGTCACCAAGCCGTTGTGGCCGGCGCCGATGACGATTGCATCGTATTCATTGGGCATAGAGCACCAAAGAGGCCTTTCACCTTAAACCATTCACCGCGGGAATGCAGAGGTCTGCGTTATAATGCGGGCGCAAGCTTATCTGAGCATGAGCGGCGGAGGCAAGCCCCCAGGGCGGACAATCGAAAATAGTTTCAGCTTTGGGGTAGCCAACTCGCTTGATTGCCGCCAACTTGAAGGAACAACGATGGACAGTTTTCCAGATTTCATGAAGCATCCGGCCAACAAGATCGCCACGACGAGTCAAGCTACCCCCGGAGTCGAAGGCTACGTCTTTGATGGTGTCGATGGAAGCCAAATGGCATTCTGGACCTGCCGTGAATCGGCGGTATCAGCTCCCCATTCGCATGAATATGACGAGTACTTTGTGGTTGTTCAGGGCTGCTACACGCTGATCATCGACGGCAAGCGTGTTCCAGTGAGAGCCGGCGAGGAGTGCTTCATTCCCAAGGGGACCTGGCACGGAGGTGAGCCTGCCGCCGGCACGCGAACCATTCATGCCTTCGGGGGCCGGCGCGCTGAACGGGTTCACGCGCACGGCTCTCAGATGTCAAGCTGACCCACGACCGGGTGGAGACAATCCAAATGGGACGATGGCAAGTGCTGGCCGTTGCGATTCTGGGCGCGTGGATCATGTCTACGCTCTGCATGTGGTTTGCCGCCACGAGAAGCTTTGCCACCGTGGAGAGCGTACTGAAGCGCGCCGAGCCACAATTCCTAGAAACCACCAAACCCCTGGGCGAAGCCTCTACGCGAGTCGCGCTCCGCTATATGGCGGCGGAAATCAATCGCACGCTTTTCTGGGGATACGGCGCGCTCCAAATTGGGCTGGGAGGAATTCTCTTCCTGCTGTTGTGGCGGCAGAATCCGCGCAACGCGGTGGACATCGGCGTCGTGGCGACCATGCTCGCCCTGTCCGTGGTCCTGACGCTGGTGATTACGCCTTGGATTACCTCGCTCGGCCGGAGCATCGATTTTGTTCCGCGCAATCCTCCGCCGCCCGTCATGCCGCGCTTCTGGGCGTTGCACGGGTCATTCACGGGACTGGATGGCGTCAAACTCCTCGCCGGAATCGGCCTGCTCATCCATTGGATTCTGCGGTGAAGAAATCAGTGCTCGTCGCCAACTGCCCACTGCCCACTGCCGTCTGCCATCCGATTTGACACCCCCAAGCGCGTGGCGTAACCTAGAGGCAGTGGGGGCGTACCGGTTTCGACGGGAGCCCTTGCGCTTAGGAGGCATGTCGGGG
>CAZCVY010000002.1:0-21651 GCA_964501985.1 uncultured Acidobacteriota bacterium
TCCCCTTTTTTCCCTCCGCCCGCGCCGATGAAGCGAACTAAATGTTTTTTTATCAAATACATACATTTTTTGGGATTTCTCTGGCCCGAGGCCTAAGTGCCTCATTTTTCTATTACATCGTAGGTGACCTCGCTATGTTAAGGCGCTCAAAAGGTTCCATCGCTTCGAAGGCCTGGGAGGATTGCACCGTCGTCGCCATGTTCTCACCCGGCACTTTGATGTTCTTGAGCGCCAGGCCGTCCCGGATGCGCTGGGAGCGCCGCATCCGCCAAAACGTCTCGCCCATCTGCTCGACCAGATGGCTCTCCAAACCGAGTTGCAAATCCGGATTCCATCATCTGCTGGTACGCTCCCTCCCCCATCCCCATGAGAACTTCGAACTTCGAGTCTTTCATGAGTTCCTTGCGGAAATTGGGCACGCCGGAGGTAACCTCGGCTTCCGGGGTCGATCCCGCCGGACCGCTCCCGGCGTCCACTTCCTGCTGGTGCGCGTTCGATAATTGCGGAGTGCTTTCGCGAGGCATAAGTCTTCCGTCATACTCAATTACTATTATCCACGCGATGAGTATACATGTGTGTAATGACTTTTGTCAATCGCAATCGTGAACTAGGCGTGTATGCCACAGAACCGGACAAGAAGCCCGCCCGAAGACAAGGGAGGGAATCGGCAAGCGCCGGCCCGCAAGGGGAAGGAAAAAGACAGACACAACCGTCGCCGACGTTTAATGAAGAGGGGCGGAGTCTGGACAGCAGGTCCAGCCTGCCCGCTTGCTCCACGACCGGCGTGATGCCAAGTGGAGAAACCGGGAAGCGTGGTATCCCCTCTCGACAGGAATTTCTCCAAGGCGGGGGGATCGACTCTTTGCCGGGGGCCAGTTGTCCGAGACTGTCCTTTGGAAGCGGCAAAACTGAGGTGCGCGGAAATACCGCTTGACAAGTGATCGAGGACAGAGCTATAAGCATCCGTGTACGTACACGGGTACCAGGCAGTCATAGCAAGCCTTTTTTGAGCACAACTGAAGATTGTCAATGCTGCGAGTCTCGTCGGCGTAGTGTTTTGGGTTCAAGCTCCAATTTCTATTCCCACGCGAATTGGAAAGGAGCGAGACGATGACGAAGCTATGCGGTTACCACCGAAGGTTGGGGGTGCCGGCTGCGGTTTTGCTGTTTCTGTGCCTGGGCGGGCAACAGCTATTCTGCCAAGTAGACGCTGGAACGTTACTTGGAACCGTAAAAGACCAGTCAGGTGCGGTTATCCCGGGCGCGCAGGTGACACTCACCAACGAGGGTACCTCCTTCACGTTGACGACCACGACGGGAACCGACGGCACCTACATTTTCACCCCCATCAAAATTGGCAAGTACACGGTCGAGGCGGAGTTCAAGGGCTTTCAGAAACCTCGACGAACGGGCATCGACGTTGCCATTCAATCGCAAGTCGTCGTGGACTTCGTCTTGACTCCCGGCGCCGTCACACAGACTGTCGAGGTCACCGGCCAAGCGCCGTTGCTCCAAACGCAGAATGGTTCCGTTGGCCAAGTCGAGAACTCGGCGACGGTCAATGATCTGCCGCTCAACGGCCGGAACTTTAATTTTCTGGCGCGCCTCACGGCGGGGGTGACGGCAGGACAACCCGAAGGGCGCGGTCTGAACGCCAATGGGTGGTTTGCCGCCAACGGCACTCGACCGGCGCAGAACAACATGCTTTTGGATGGCATCGATAACAACAGCGACAACGTCGACTTTCTGAATGGCACGGCCTATGTCCTCAAGCCGCCGGTCGATGCTATCGGCGAGTTCAAACTGCAAACCAACGATTTCGGCGCGGAATTTGGCCGTGCCGGGGGCGCGGTCTTGAACGCCAGCTTGAAGACAGGTACCAACCAGTTCCATGGCGACGCATGGGAATTTGTTCGCAATGACATTTTCGACGCGGCCGACTTCTTCCAGGATGCCGCGAACGAACAGAAAGGCGAGTACCGGCAGAACCAGTTCGGCGGTACCTTTGGCGGGCCCATCCGCAAGAACAAGACGTTCTTCTTCGGTGACTACGAAGGCACGCGGATCCGGCAAGGAACTCCCTTGGTTGCGACTGTCCCCACCGCTGCGGAAGTTTCCAGCGGATTTACGGACTTCACGGACTTAATCAGTCTGCAGTCCGGCAATGCGGGCACCGACTTGCTCGGCCGCACCTTCCCCCTGGGGACCATATTAGATCCTGCAACCACACGCCCAGTGACCTTGGGGACTGCGGACCCGGTAACAGGAATCATGCCGACCGCCTCCGGCTATGTTCGCGATCAGATCTCGTGTAACGGCATCCTTAACACGATCTGTCCAGGCCGGCTTGACCCTAACGCCATCAAGTTGCTGCAACTCTTTCCTGCTCCGACATCCTCGGGGCTCTACAATAATTACAGCACCACTCCTGTCGGCACGGACACGGGCAATCAGTTTGATGTCCGCGTGGACGAGAACTTCAGCGACCGGGATCAATTGTTTGTTCGCTATAGTTTCACCAACGAACCTTCGTTCAAGCCCGGGCCGTTTACGTCGTATGCCGATGGCGGCGGTTACAACCAGGGCACGCAGTTAGACCGTAACCAGGGCGCAGGACTGAGCTGGACGCACTCGTTTTCGCCGACTTTGATCAACGAAGCCCGGCTCGGCTTCAATCGTGAGCACGTTGATCGGACGCAGCCCTACGCGAGCAATACCAGCGACATTCCGGGACAATTTGGGATTCAGGGTATTCCCCAGGAAAACGGCAACGGAGGTCTGCCTTACATTTCCATCGGCGGAATTGGTCAAGAAGGGCCGGCGGAATGGCTGGCGGCGGACAGATTCACCAGCACCTATCAGATCACTGAAAACCTTACCAAGGTTTACAAATCGCACACCTTCAAGGGGGGCATGGAAATCCAGCGGATGTCTTTCCCCTGGTACTCGCCCCCTTATTCGCGCGGCGAGTTTGATTTCGGCGGAACCTACACGGGGATTCCCAACGTTGGTGACGGCAGCACGGGCCGGGCACAAATGCTTCTGTTGCCGGAGCCTGCTGATTATGCCGGAGGAGTCAACAATCTTGGCGGCACCAACGGCATCGATGCCTCGAACTTCGGCGAGCTTACTCCTTACCGGAACTATGCCGGCGTTTACTTCCAGGACGACTGGAAGGTCAAGCCCAAGTTGACCTTGAACCTCGGTTTGCGGTGGGATTTCTTCGGCATGGTCGGCGATAAGTTTGGCGCGCAAGGCAACTTCGTGCCGGGTCCTCCGGGAGCGGGAGCGGAATTCCTGATCCCCGCCAGCCGCAAGAGCACTCCGGTTTCAACCTCTTTCACTAGCCTGCTGGCGCAGGACGGCATCGCGCTTGATTACACGAACTCGCTGGGAGCGGGATTGGGCCACTCGCAAAAAACCAACTTTGCCCCGCGCTTTGGCTTCGCCTATCAATTCACTCCGAAGTTGGTCTTACGCGGCGGCTACGGGATCTTCTACGGCGGCTTTGAGAACCGGGGCGGTTACCCAGCCTTGGGCTATAACTACCCCTTCGAGTTCACCTTTAATTTCCCCAGCCCCGATTCCCAGACCCCGGTGATTTATTCGGATGGCCAGATCGGAACCCTGGAGCAGGGCTTCCTGAACATTCCGCTCAACCCCGCTTTGGTCAATGCCGAGGGACTCGACTTCCGAGGCATTCAGACCAACTACATCACCCCCTACTACCAGAGTTACAACTTGACGACGCAATATGAGATCAGTGGAAACGACACCTTGGAAGTGGGGTATGTCGCCTCGTTGGGGCGGCACATCGAAACGTTCTCGGGGACCAACAATGTTCCGCTCATATTGCCCCCTGGGACCAATTACGTTCCCTACGTCGCCTACCCTGATTTCGCCGTGGGGTCGTCGTTCGCCACCACCAACAGCAACAGCTACTACCATTCCCTTCAGACCAAGTACACGCATCGGTTTGCCAATAGTCTTTCCATGCTCGCCGCTTTCACGTGGGCGAAGACGTTGACCGATGCGGACGACCTGTTGAGCAACGGAGGGGTGGCGGGATTCCGCGCCGCGGGTGTTCCCGGTTTTGGAATTCACGGTGACTACGGACTCGCCCCCTACAACCTCGGCAAAGCTTTTTCACTGAGCGGAACCTATGATCTGCCCTTCGGCAACGGCAAGCGTTTCCTCCGGAGTACCAGCGGGGTGGCGAATGCCTTTGTGGGAGGATGGAGCATGAACGGGATCCTAACCCTTGATGACGGCCCGCCCGAAACGATTAATTGTGTTACCTACGGGACGGCGGGGTTGGGTTGTTATGCCTTGGAAGTGCCCGGCCAGAACAAGTACGCCGTGCACAATGTCAACAATTGGATGAGCGCCGCTGCTTTCGCCGACCCAACGCCCGCCACGACCATTGGGCAAACCAATTTCGAACCCTTGGGCGGCGGGAACACGCAAATCGTTGGTCCGGGATTCCACCGTGTGGACTTCTCGCTCTTCAAGCAGTTCAGGACGACGGAAACGACACACTTGGAGTTCCGCGCCGAATTCTTCAACATCGCGAATCATCCCAACTTCGCCTTGCCCGCGTATACCAACTACAAGGACCCGGCGCAATTCGGAGAGATCAACGCGACGGTTGACAGCCCGAACGACCCGAGGCAAATCCAATTCGCTTTGAAGTTCTACTTCTAACCCGCGCACTACTCGACGAAGACGCGCTAACCACGAGGGGCGGCTGGCAAGATAGCCGCCCCCGTTTTGTTTTCCGCTTCGAATCACGTTTTTTGCAAAAAACGCCTACTCAACTCGGACGCGGTGCTATGATCCTGCCCGCACGGCTCGGCACTTTCGAGGAGGTTTAGCTGAGCCTCGACGCCCAGCGGGAGCGCAGGGCGGATGAACTTAGGAACTTAGGATGCGGATTGCCGCAGGCTGCAAGTGCGCGTCAGCTTGGAGAAGAACGGGGCCGTTCGGACCCGCATCTCGAACCGTTAAAATCGCGCGCTTAGCATTTTTCCTTTCCCTGGGATTGACGTGCGAAGGCGGGCTCTCGGCTTCTCAAGCCTCCCCGCAGCGTGCGACTGCTAGTGGTGCGCAGGCAATCCACTCCCCCGCCGCGGAGCTCCAGGTCGAGCGGACTCTCCTGCAAGCTGTGGAACATAATCCGCAGAATTTTGAAGCCAATCATCGTCTGGGTGAGTTCTATCTTCAGGTTGGTAAACTGAAAGCGGGAATTCCCTATTTGGAGAAAGCTCAAAGTCTCGACCCGGCGCATTATGTGAATGGTTACGACTTGGCTCTCGCCTATTTTGAAACCGCTGATCTGAAGAACGCTCGCCGCCAGATTTATGAAATGCTCAACCGGCAGCACACGGCCGAGCTTCACAACTTGCTGGGGGACGTCGAAGAGAAGGCGGGGAACTATGTGGCGGCCGCCAATCAATACCAGGTGGCGGCCCAAATGGACCCCTCCGAGGGGAACATCTTCGATTGGGGGAATGAGCTCCTGCTCCATCGTGGCTTTGACCCGGCGGAAAAGGTCTTCACCAGCGGCATCGGGCGCTACCCTCAGTCCGCCAGGCTGCACATCGGACTCGCGATTGCCGATTATTCCCAGAGCCATTACGACGACGCGGCGAGTGAACTTTGTCGCGCCGCCGACCTTGCACCGACCGATCCGCGGCCCTATCTTTTTCTCGGCCAGATGTTCGACATTTCTTTAAAAGAGGCGGGTCAGGTCACAGAGCGTCTCGAGCGATTCCAACAGACTCAGCCTAACGATGCGCGGGCGAACTACTATTACGCCCTGAGCATTTGGAAGGGCGAACGCGGCCAGAATCCGCCAGCGAACCAAGCAAGCAAGGAGAAAATCAAAAGTTTGCTGGCGCGCTCGATAAAGCTCGATCCAAAGTTTCCGGACGCGCACTTTCAGCTCGGCGTCTTTTACAGTGAGCAGCAAAAGTATCAGGAAGCTATGGGGGAGTTCCAGGCAGCCGTCAAACTCAAGCCCGACTATGCCGAGGCACACTATCACTTGGCTCAGGCATATTTGCATATGGGTAAGAGTGATTTAGCGAAAGGAGAGCTTGATCTTTATCAGCGCGAGCATCAGAAGGATTTGGCGGAGGACGCGGTAAGGCGCAAGCAGGTTGGTCAATTCGTTTTCAGCCTTCAGGGGCCGTAAGCCGGCGCCCTGACCGTGCGCGCAAGCTCACATCGGACGGCGGGCGGCCCCGCCTTCCCAGCGCGCCGCAACCCCTCCGAATCGACCCCCGGTTTTCTCAGTCCGAAACTTTTTCGCGATGCTCTCCTCAAGCCGGTAATGTCCCAAACGTGGAGGATCATACGTGCGAAACGCACTCATAATCTTGACAGCGTGCATGGTCGTCGGAGTGTCGGCAATTCGCGGCTTGGCGCAGGAAGGCCCTGTGTGGGCCAATTCCATTTCACTCGCGGGCGGGTGGCGGTTCGCTCTCGACCCGAACAATGAGGGAATCGCCAAGCAATACTTCAACCGGGAATTATCCGGGCGGATAGGACTGCCGGGCTCGATCGATGAAGCTAAACTCGGTATGCCCAATCCGAATAAGCCGACACTAGACGGCCTCTTTCAACTCTACCTCTACGAGGGCCCGGCATGGTACCAGCGTGACGTCGATATCCCCGATGCGTGGGAGGGGAAGCACGTCTCGCTTTTCCTGGAGCGGACCCACTGGGATACGACCGTCTGGGTTGATGACCGTTTAGTGGGCAGCGAGGACAGCCTGATTTCCCCGCACCTCTATGACCTGGGAACCAACTTGGCGCCGGGCAAGCATCGGCTCACGATATGCGTTGACAACACCCGCAAGATCGATCTCGGACGGTTCGTTTCCATTAACTATTCTGGAACTCAAACAAACTGGAATGGGCTGATCGGCAAATTGGAACTGCGCGCCAACGATCCTGTCTCTGTCGCGGACGTTGAGGTTTATCCCGATATCGACCACAAATTGGCGAAGGTTTGTATCACCGTTGCCAATACCACCGGAAAGCCAGCAACGGGGACTCTCACCCTTAAAACTGCTGCCCCGGCAGGAGCCGGGAACGTTCCCTCCCGCACGGTTGATTTCACGGCGACCGGCCCGCGAACTGCCCTAACGACGGACTTACCCATGGGCGAGAACCCGCGCTTGTGGGACGAGTTTTCCCCAGCTCTTTACAAGCTGACGGTGTCGATGACGCCAAAGTCGACGAGCCATACGTTTGTTGATCAGCAATCGGTGACCTTCGGCATGCGCAAGTTTCTGGCGCGCGGCACGCAATTCATCATGAACGGCCGACCTGTGTTCTTGCGGGGAACGCTCGAGTGCGCGATCTTTCCCTTGACTGGCTATCCGCCCACCGACGTGCCGTCGTGGCAGCGCATCTTTCACATCATCAAATCATACGGCCTCAACTTCATGCGCTTTCACTCCTGGTGTCCCCCGGAGGCAGCCTTCGCCGCGGCTGACATCGAGGGCGTGATGATTCAAGCCGAAGGTCCCCAGGCCAATATTCCCGCGGGCGCCGATCCGAAGCGCGATGCATTTATGGAGCAGGAGTTGCTCCGCATGGTTCGCACGTATGGCAATCATCCCTCGTTCTGTTTGATGACGCTCGGCAACGAATATGGAGGGTCGGATGCCGTGCTTTCCCATTGGGTCGACATGCTGATCAAGGAAGATCCGCGCCGGCTGTATTCCTCCGCATCCTCGGCGCAAGTCACTGCGAACCGGCAATTCACCGAGCGGGGAAGTCCGCGCGGCGTGCAGGGTCCCGGAACCGACATGGATTTCCGCAAGGCGATCGCCAAGGAGGATCGGCCTCTCATCGGACACGAGATCGGCCAGTGGGCCTTTTACCCTAACTTCGATGAAGCCAGTAAATACACGGGCGTTCTCGCAGCGAAGAATTTCGATTTGGTCCGCGACGACTTGGCGGCCAAGCACCTGCTCGACCTCGCGCCGCGCTTTGTCCAGGCGACGGGCCTCCAAGCGGTGCTGCTTTACAAGGAAGAGATCGAGATTCTGCTGCGCACTCCCGGGCATGCCGGCTTCTCCCTTCTCGATCTGCACGACTATCCGGGTCAAGGGACTGCTCTCATCGGAGCGCTTGATCCGTTTTGGGACTCGAAGGGTTTTGTCACGCCGGAGGTGCATCGCCGATATTGCGGCCCTACGGTGCCATTGTTACGCATGAAGAAACGCACTTACACCACGGCCGAGACATTCACGGCGGAAGCGGAGGTCGCGCACTTTGGCGCCAAGGATTTGACGAACGCGCAACCGGTGTGGAGCATCCGCGAGGAAAATGGCCGGGAGGTTAGCACTGGAGTCTGGGAAACTCTGGGCTTGCCCACGGGCCAGCTCACGTCTTTGGGCAACATTAACATATCCCTCGCGAACGTTTCCGCGCCCGCAAAGCTCAAGGTGACGGTTGCGCTTAAGGGGACGGACTTCGTTAATGATTGGGACATCTGGGTCTACCCCGTCAATTCGGAGGTCGCTCCTCCTGCCGACGTGATCGTCGCGCGGAAGTGGGACTCGGGCCTGAAGGCAACGCTGCCGCGGGGTGGAAAAGTCATTTTGTTTCCGCAGGCGATGAATCCTGATCAATCCCTTCAGGGGCGGTTCTTGCCGGTTTTTTGGAGCCCCATCTGGTTCCCCAAGCAGCAGCTAAAGACCATGGGCATCCTGTGCGACCCCAAGCACCCGGCCCTCGCGCAGTTTCCCACTGAGTTTTACAGCAACTGGCAGTGGTACGAGCTGCTTCAGAATTCTCGCACCGTCAATCTATCTGACACGCCGGCGACTTTCCGGCCTATCGTTCAAGTGATCGACAACTTTGCTCGCAACAATAAGCTCGGCAATCTGTTTGAAGCGCGTGTAGGCGGTGGGAGTCTGCTGGTTTGTACCATTGACCTGCCTCGCATCGCTGACAAGGCGCCTGAAGCGAGACAATTGCTGAAAAGTCTCTATTTCTATGCAGGGTCGCCGGCCTTCGCTCCGACCGAAGAGTTGGATGCTGCGCTGCTCGAGAAGCTCTTCTTGCCGGCGGGGCAGTAGGGGCGGCAGTCGCTAACGCGACGGGACGGAGGCGCCGGGACGAAGCCCGGCTCTACAAAGACCGCGAAGGCCATAAAGGCGCCTGCGCACGACATCTGCACTATGGAGGATTACGTTCGACATTTGATCAGGAGGAACACTTATGAAGCGAAACTTCGCTCTAATACTGGCAACACTATCTGTGCTTTTCTTGCTGGCCTCGTGCCAGAAGCCCCTCGCGACGACCACCATCAACGTGGACGGCGCAGATAAGGGAAGGATCTTTGAAGGGATCGGCGGGGTCAGCGCGGGCGCGTCTTCGCGTCTATTGCCCGACTATCCCGAACCCGAGCGCAGCCAGATTTTGGACTACCTGTTTAAGCCCAACTACGGCGCATCCCTTCAGCACCTGAAGGTGGAGGTAGGCGGCGACACGAATTCCACCGACGGCTCTGAGCCCAGCCACATGCGCGCCCGCACCGACGAGAACTACGATCGCGGCTATGAGTGGTGGTTGATGGAACAGGCCAAGGCCCGCAACCCCAAAATCATGCTCGATATCCTGCCCTGGGGAGCGCCCGGATGGATTGGCAACGGCAAATACTACTCTCAGGACATGGCGAACTACATGGTGAAGTTCATTCAGGGCGCCAAGAAGGCTGACGGCCTGGATATCGACTATGTGGGCATATGGAACGAAACGAATTATGATGTTGGATATATCAAGATGCTGAAAAAGACACTGGTGGCGAACGGCCTCACGACCAAGGTGGTGGCCGCGGACCTCTACGAAAATCAATGGAAAATCACCGACGACTTCAAGCAGGACCCGGAGCTGAAGAATGCCGTCTACGCCATCACCGCCCACTACGCGCGGGTGAAGGGGAATTTCTACGTCACCGGAGGCGCGCTCGAGTCGGGTAAGCTGCTGTGGTCGAGCGAAGACCAACCCTTTGACGAAACGGGAGTCATCCTGCAACGCGATTGGAAGCCGGGCGCGAGAATTTGGGCCAACGTGCTGAACACCAACTACATTGACGGCAAGGTCACCAAGACGGAGACCTGGAGCCCGGTGACCTCCTACTACGACAACCTGGCGGCGCCGAATTCCGGGTTGATGTACGCGAATACGCCGTGGTCGGGACATTACAACGTGCAGTCGGCCATCTGGGTGACGGCGCACACCACGCAGTTCGCGCAGCCGGGCTGGCAGTACCTCGACAAGGCTTGCGGATACCTGAAGGGCGGTGGGAGTTACGTGACGCTCAAAGCTCCTGCGGGCGGCGACTACAGCGCCATTGTGGAAACGGTTGCCGCCACGGCGCCGCAGGAGGTGGAGTTCCAGGTTTCCGGCGGCCTCTCGCCGGGCACGATCCATGTGTGGGAGACCAACGCGGTCAAATCCTTTGAAAAGCTTAGCGACCTTACTCCGCAGAATGGCTCATTCCGCATCACCCTCGAGCCCGATGCAATTTATTCGTTGACGACCACGGTCGGGCAGGGGAAGGGAACCGCCACGCCTCCGCCGCCGGGGCCGTTTCCGTTCCCTTACTCGGATGATTTCGAGAGCGTCGCCATCGGCAAAGCGCCCAAATATCTGGCCGACCAGGATGGCGCCTTCGAAGCGGCGGCGTGCAGCGGACGGCCCGGCAAGTGCCTTCGCCAGGTCATTGATAAGTGTCCGATTCCGTGGGGAGGCATCAGCCCGGACCCGTTTACTCTCCTGGGCAATGCCGATTGGTCGGATTACGAGGTCAGTACGGACGCGATGATTGAGGCGTCGGGTACCGTGACCCTGATCGGGCGCATCGATTCCGCCGACGTGTTCCAGGACAACAAGGCGCGTTGGCCGAGCGCCTACGTCCTCTCGCTCCAGCAGGACGGCGCGTGGGAACTGAACAGTACGAAGTTCAATTCTCCTCCGAACAAGCTCGCATCGGGGAAGGTGGCGTCTCCGCCGAAGTCTTGGCACCACCTGGCGCTGGCTTTCAAGGGTTCCTCGATTCACGTGAGCATGGATGGCGCGGCTGTCGCGAGCGTTTCGGACACGAGCCACACGAAAGGAATGGCTGGAGTCGGAACCGCGTGGAACACTGCGCAGTTTGATAATTTCGCGGTCAAATAAACAAGGGGAAACGCGATCTCACGCCGAGCCGCTGAGGCCGAGAGGCCGAGCAGGACAGGAGTCCGCTTATGCCAAATCCCTGCGCCTTTGCGTCTCTGCGTGAAACTCGCCGGACGGCATATTACTGAGCGGGGTAGCGCGGAGGTAGCGCCGTCCAGCTTCCTCCGCGGTTCTTAATATGAGAACATCAACAACGCTAACCACATTCGAACACGAAACGTGACGGGCGCACCAAGAGCCGCAGAGGAGCGCAAACGACGCGCACCTCTGCGCTATCCCGCTGAGGAGAATTCTGGTTGAAACTCTGAAGGGTGCTCGGGACAGCTAAAAACATGCCTCTTACAATCCGTTTCATTAACAAGACGGACTACGAACCAGGTGTCGCACTCGGCGAGATCACACTGGATGACTTCGTCGAAAGCTTCGAATCATGGCTAACCTTCTGGAATGTTGATCAGTACGAGAACCAGTGGCGGGAAGGCATTCACCGATTACTTGAAGGAGCGCCGAAGTCTTGCCTCATTACATCGATCGCCGAACCGAAGTACGAACACTTCGGTGCCTGGTGGAAGCTTTATCGGGACGGGGAATACGTCGTGGTTCAGAACCAGTTGCTGCATTCAATGGTGCTTGGGAGCAACTTCAACTCCGAAAATCCGTATGAATTCATCCCCGATCGGTCCTCGCTCAGCGAAGACGGTGTGGCTGTCTCAGAATGGTGTATCAAATTCAACAGCATCAGGCCTCTGTAACTGTGGGGCCTTTCTTTATATACGCAGACTTGACACAGAGGCGCAGCATGAAACGAAGCCTCCGCCCGTGATCGCGAGGATTCACGCGCGGCTCTTCTCTCCTGCGTGGCCACGCGCAAGCCCATCAGCTATTACGGCCGTGAGTTGGGGGGGAGCGGGCGACCGTCAACGTCTGTCGATTGCACCTCCGGAATGGTCCTACGCTGACTAGCTGCTTTTTTCCACTTTCATGTAGTCGGTGAGGGTCACGAACGTATAGCCCCGCTTCTTCAGTTCCGGAATCAGGCGGGAGAGCACTTCGACCGAATTGGGTATTTCGTGAAAGACGAGGATATGGTCGAAGACGCCTTTGCGCTCGAGTTGTTCGAGGGTTCGCATAACGTAAGGAGAGAAAGGGGGTCCAGGTACCCTTCCTCCCCGTCCGCACTACCCCGCTACGCGTGGACGGCGGCCATGCGCTTGAGGGTAGGAAGGGTCTTGATGGTTTTTCCGGCTTCCTGCTGGGCGACGCGCAGATCATAGAGGCTTTGCAGATTGATCCAGAATACGGCGCTGGTGCCGAAGAAATGCGCCAGGCGCAACGCCGTGTCGGCCGTGATGTCGCGGCGTCCGTTCAGAATCTGGGTGATGCGATTGGTGGGAACCTGCAAGTGGCGGGCCAGGGCGGCGGCGCTCATGTTGAGTTCCTTCAATTCCTCGGCCAAGTGTTCTCCGGGATGGATCGCAAGCAGCGGCATTTGGGTTCCTTTCGTCGTTCCTCGCCTTACCGGCAATCGAGTCCTAGTGGTAATCGACAATCTCAACATTCACCGGACCAGGAGAGCGGTCCGGCCATTCGAAGCATACGCGCCACCGGTCGTTGATGCGGATGCTGTATTGACCTTCTCGGTTGCCCCTGAGGGCCTCGAACCTGTTTCCGGGCAAGACGGCAAGGTCGCGGAGTGTGTGGGCCGCTTCGAGCCGGTCCAGCTTCAAGCGAGCGGCGCGTTCGATGCCCGAGAAGGCTTTGACGCGTTTTCCAGCCGCGAAAGCAGAGGTTTCCTTCGCCCGGAAACTAACGATCATCAACACAATCTAGCAAATGAGACGAAGGACGTCAAGCGTAACGACAAGGAGCCACTGTGGACCTATTGGTCAGGTCCGCCGGCCTTGCGGGCGACCTGGGTGGAAAGCCTAAGGGTGGTCTTCCTTGCGGCGAAAGGCATTCACTTGAGGGTGAGTTGGGGACGGGGAAATCCACGTTTCCCGGTTTTTCCACTTGGCATCGTGCCGATAGTGGAGCAAGCAAGAGACGTCAACCTGCTGTCCAGGCCCCGCCGCTCTCCGAGCATTGAACATTTTGAACCGTAGGGACGGTGCTGTTTTTTGCCTTTCCCGAGGAGCCAACCACTGAACCACGCCATAGGGGCAGGCCTCGTGCCTGCCCACCTCGGGGCTGGTTCGGCCCCCGATTGGGCACCACACGAGGGGTGCCCCTACCTGGGCGTCCGGCCGGCCGGGGCGTGGGCATCCTACCCGCACGGTGGCGGGAGCGTGACGCTCCCGCGACAGCGGGCAAGATGCCCGCGCTGCGGATGTAATTGTCACTGTACTTCGCAATCCTCAGTGGTCGCGCTGACGATGACGGCGCTGACCGTGATCGCAAAGATTCATGGGCGGATCTTCTTTCCCGTTTGACCATGCGAAAGCCAATCAATTTCTACGGCCATGAGTTGGGGGAAGCGGGTGACCGCCCGCCGCTATCGAGTGTACATCTCGAATGCGCCCACGCAGGTTAGCTCGGTTTTTCCACTTTCATGTAGTCAGTGAGGGTCACGAACGTATAGCCCCGCTTCTCCAGCTCCGGAATCAGGCGGGAGAGCACTTCGACCGAATTCGGTATTTCGTGAAAAACGAGGATATGGTCGAAAACGCCTTTGCGCTCGCGTTGCTCGATGGTTCGCATCACGTAATCGTGCAGCGAGGGCTGGGGACACTTGGATATGTCTTTTCCCACGCAGAAATAGTCTTCGGAATCGACGTCGCGCAGGGTGACGGGCAGCGTAGTGGACTTGCCCATGACGTGGTAGCCGCGTGCTTCGATTCGCTGCTGGATCTCCGGCCAGATCTCCCAATCCGGCGGCCGGAGATATTGCGGTTTCGTCCCGGTAATGAGCTCGATGGTGCGCGAGGCGCGATCGATGTCATTCAGGATCCAATCCTCGCCGTAGCGTTTCTGCATCAAGCGGAAATTGCCGTGGCCGTAGGTGTGGTTTTCGATTTCGTGGCCGCGGCGGTGCTCTTCCTCGGCGGCTTGGCGGCAAGTAATGCCGGTATCGACCTTCCGGCAGTCCTTATCGGCGGCAGGAGCGAGCCGCCATGCCATAACGAAGAATGTAGCCTTCGCCCGCTCGCGGTCGAGCAAATCCAGCAGGCTGGCCGACGCATGTCCAGCCTCGGAGTTTCCCTTCAGCACCCAGGGACGCGGGCCATCATCAAAGGTCAGGGCAATAATCTTGGGAGAGGAGCCGCGATCCAGGGGCCGCGCCGCACTTGGGGAAGTTTGAGCGGCAGCACTCCAGAGGATGGGCAGCAAGAGTAGGGCGATACGAGCGTAATTACCAATCCGGACGGGCTTATGCAGGGGGTGAAGCTGTCCGGAAGCCGCCCCCGTTTCGCGTGAATTACTTTCCATGTTGAAATCTGCCTTGGGTTCTCCTCACTCGTGTCCAAAATAGATGAGCCTTGCGGCTTCGCCGCTCCGCTGTGCGGAAGGGCTCCGCCCTTCCGGGCCGCGACGGCCCTTTTCTCTTATTCTCCCGGCGCCGGAGGCTCAGCCTCCGGCGCGGGGAGGATGAGGAGGTTAGGTAGTAGGCGCATTCCGGGCAGGCGGAGCCAGCCCGCATGGCAAGCGGCAGAGCCGCAGTTCCTCAGTCGATTCAATCCTTTGTTTTTGACGCGAATGCTCGTTCCTCGCCCGCCGCGCCGTTCCGAAGAATCCACATCGTCAGCGTGAGGCTCGAGTGACGGGCGATTTGAGATGGCCGCCGCCGGCTGCCGGCATAAGGCTCTTTTCGGCGACCAGTTTCACCTCCGGCATTGCCGCGAAGGGCTTGGAGTAGTCGTTGCGCGCATTCCAGAATAGGTATCCGACGCTTCCTTCCTGATGGGCCACGCGCACCTGGGTCACGATGTAAGCGGGCGAATAGGTTTTGGTGCGCCAGCCGAAGGCCTGAAGCCACGGACGTAGCACCACTCCGCTGCCGGCGGTGACCGACTCGAAGCGTTGCATGGACTCGGAAATGAAATGCTCGGGGGCATCGCCGGGATCGGTGTAGCCGTCAAATCCGAAGAAGTGCGACGGGTAGATCATAGGCGAGATGACGTCGCAATGGCGCGAAAGGTCATGGATGTATTGGCCGGTGAGCGCCAGGTCAACCTGCTTGGCCCAGGCCATCACGCCGAACACGTCGAGTGACACCAGCACGCCCATCGGATGCAGGGTGTCGGTCGCACGAGTAACAAAGTCCGTGATGACCTTCGAGCGCGGCCATTCCGGATGGTCCTTTTGATAGTTGAACTGCGCGTCCGCCTGGTCTCCCTCGGCAGGGAAGCGGACGTAGTCAAACTGTATTTCGTCGGCCCCGGCGCTGGCGGCAAGGCGCGCCAAGTCCAAATCGTAATCCTGCACCGCGCGGTTGGAAGGATCGGTCCACACCAGCTTGCCATTTTCCAGCCAGGACTTGTTGAACTTCCGCGAGTGCACGGCAAGTTCCGGGTAGGTCGAGGCCAGGTGCTCGTCGCGGAACAGGGCGATGCGCGCGATGGCGTGGATGTGCAACGAGTGCAAATAGTGGATAAACTTCGGCAGATTGCGAATAGTGATATCAGGAGTCGGCGCGTAAACGTGCTGGAAGGGAACGTGCAGTTCGCCGTCAAAATCCTTGATGTCGAACACCACGGCGTTGCCGCCCGCTTCCTTCCAGTGCTCGATCAGGTCAAGCCCCGAGCCGGAACCCGCGGTGTAAGCGGTCAGGTAAATGCCGCGCGCGACAAAATCCTTCGGCGTTGGGACGGGCTTGTCCAGGATGGGTTGCAGCGGAATGCCCGGAATCATGATCTGGGCGCCGGGCTTGAGCGGCTTGCCGTCGAGGTTATTCGCCCGGCGCACGGCTGCTTCCAACTCCGCGCGGCGCATGTAGACGCTCTCAGGCAGGTAGTGCGACACGATCGCGGGCAGACTCTCTCCGCGTTTCACGACGTGGGGAACGGTCTGCGTCCCCTCAGGCGCGGCCGCCTGCGGCGCTGCTAGGGCGGCCGGTGTGCTGGCCTGCCCCGCGCTCACTTGGCCTGGTGGGGAGAAATACGACATGGACCCGAAAACAATGAACCCGAGCAGAAACAAGTCAAGGACGACATGCCTGATAATCACTCTACGCAGTGGGGATCTGGCCGCGGCGGGCGGATGGCTTGCCGCCGGCGCGGGCGGCAGCGCTCCCCTTGCGGGGTCACTTACTTGCACCGGCGCAGCCAGCAGCCTGGGAGCAAGCTGGGCGCCGTCGCGGGAGCAGGACATTGTTTCGTCGGGGTAGATCTGTTGGCAAATAGGACAAGTTTTCATTGGCGTTTTCCCAACCCTTCTCGAGGGTTGGTGCGTTCACACCCAAGCTGTTGCGGGGACGGTACCCGCTTGTTTCGCATCATCATCGAGAGCCTCGGCATAAAGGATGGACTAACCCTTCGTCATGAGGCGGCAAGACACGCATGACGCCGCTCACCACGAAATTCGCAACTCCTTACTATCGGATATATCAAGGCCAAACATGAGCCGCAATAGTACAAAGGTACGGCAATTTTGCGAGAGGTGCAGGAATAGGCAGCGACATAATGCCCGACAGGCAATTCTCTCCTTGGCGGGGGATCTCAGCGGACGGACGTTCGTAGGCATCGGCTGACTGCCCTAAGAAGGGCGTGATGCGGGGTGCGCGGATTGTACCTGAAGGGCTGTCATGCGATTCGTGACTGCGGCCTGCTTCTCCGCCGCCCGTTGCCCCAGGACATTGTCCTTCGCGGAGTTCTGGGGGAGACATTTGCGCCGGTGGTACTGGCCCGAGGCGATTTGTGCGCAGTGCGGACAGCGGTAAGTAGCTGACGCACGCTTGCGGAAGGAGACGACGAAGAGGGGAGCGAAGATAATGATTGAGAAAACTCCAACAATTGCCAACGGCACCATCTTAAAGACTCCTAATCTCGCATTGCCCTTTTCTGTGTGTTGGGAAGCTCCAAACAGCAACGGCGCATCATTTTCGAGCTGACTTTCTTCCTCAACTCCACGATTCCCTCGAGCGAGCCGCAGTCGGGAGTAAGGCTAAAGCCTTATTTATCAGTTCGTCGGAGCGTTGAGAATTCCGGCCGTTCCTTTCCTGAAAACTCCTCCCTGGGAAATGGTGGCCATAATCGACACTCCAATTTCCCTAATCTGCAAAGCATGCAAAATGCCAAACTCAACGCAAAGGATGAAAGACTTCCTGTATCTGGCTGTAAAAAAGTCAGTTCTTGGCTGTACCGAATCAGGGGAGTCCACTCCGCGGAGTGACACAATGTGTCTACTTCGGATTACGCCCAAAAAGCGCAATCTCCATCTTCCGAAGACTTGTGTACCAGATGGCCATCGACTTAACGTGGCAATCTCGCTCTCCATCACCGTGCCTTCACTGACGATCCTGTTGGGCTCCACCGCGCTGAGCTTCCCCCAGTTGGCAGACTCCCCGACCTCATCCCCGTCCTCCTCCTTGACAATGCGGTGCGTGGGCGCGTATACCATGGGCGCATGAAGACGATCACGAGGGGGCGGGTTTTCGATCCTCATGAGAGCGCCCGCGCCGATGCCCTGGCGGGCGTGCCGCTGGCGTCATTCGGGCGACGCTTCGCGGCCTTCGCTATCGATTTCGTTCTTGCCGGCGTCACCTATGTGCCGCTGGAGATCCTCCGCCAGTACATCGTGCTGAAACTCAAGCATGCTGAGCCCGACATTCACGTCCACTTCGATTTCCATAATCCCGGCAGCCTCATTTGGATGGTCCTGTACTTTGGGTGCTCCGTGTGGTGGACCAACGGGCGTACCCTCGGCAAGCGGTTGATGCGAATTCGCGTCGTGTCCCTGGTGCACCCCAAAATCACCCTGTGGCAGGCTGTGGAACGCGCATTAGGCTACGGGGCGTCGATGCTGGAGGGCGGATTCGGCTTCTTCCAGTACTTCCTCCATCACAACCGCTGCTGCGTTCACGATCGGATTGCCGAGACCATTGTCATTCAAGAGCAGAAGCAAGCCGACAGCGGTTGATACCCTCGGGGCGCTTTCGGCTATTCGCGACCTTCCGGTGCAATTGCGAGCTTCGTCGCCCTGTCTATCGATTCACAGCTAGCGTCTTGACCCCTTCGCCCGACCGCTTCTTTCATTCAAGTTCGTCTCCAACCCCGCCGAAGATAAAGGTGAAGGACCTGATTCGGACAGCGAGCCGGCGTTGCCCCTCGCCCCGGTCCGGTTGGATCGCTTGCGTGTGGCGCGCGGGCGGCCAGCACCGCGCGGAGGTGCGAAATCGGTCCGGCCGGATCGCTTGCGTGCGCGCCGCGGGCGGCCAGCACACTGCGGAGGTGCGAATCGCCACTTCCGGATCGCGGATGGCGCCATGGACCCTCCGATAAGACACGTTTGAGGGCAGGGAATAGGAGAGGATTGAAGTGCAAGCATTTCGTGAATCGACCGTCCGCCGCAAATTGATCTTGATGCTGATGGGCACGAGTGGTGTGGCCCTGGTGGTGGCGTATGTGGCATTTGCGGTCTGGGACGCACTCTCGATTCGCCGCGCGATGGCGAACGACCTCTCCACTTCAGCCGAAATCATAGGACAAAATGTCGCTTCGGCCGTGGCTTCCGGTGGCCGTGAAGCCGCCGTGCAAGCCCTCTCCACGCTTCGCGCCAAACCCGACATTCTGGCCGCCGCAGCGTACTCGCAGGATGGCAGTGTCCTGGCGGAATACCGCAATTCCACAGCCCCGCCGCTTCCAAGAACCCTGCCAGCAGCTCAGGTGTCTGGGGGCCAGCCTTGGCGAACCAGGTACCAGCCGATCACCCGGAACGGGGCAGTGGTGGGAGCCATCTATTTGGTCTCCGACGGCTCGCGCGGCCGCCTGTGGCGCGACGCGCTACTGGGCTTCATCGTGCTGCTCTCCGCCGGCGGCATCTCGTTCCTCGTCTGTCTCCGTCTGCAACATATCATTTCCGACCCGATCGCAGACTTGTTCGAGGCCTCACAAACCGCGCTGGGGGATACGCACCCTCCCCTCGCACCGGGAACCCGCAAGGACGAACTTGCAGCGCTCAGGGGCAACCTCAAGGGACTCCGTCTCCAAATCGAAGCTCGCGACGACCAACTGCGAGAATACCGGGAGGCCCAGGACTCGCAAATCGCCGCCCGCACGGTGGAGTTGCAATCCCAGAACGCCCATCTCGCCCAGGCCAAGACGGATGCGGAGCAGGCCTGCCGCGCGCAAAGCGAGTTCCTGGCGAACATGAGCCACGAAATTCGCACGCCCATGAATGCCATCATGGGCATGACGGAGCTTGCTCTTGAGAGCGATCCGGATCCCACCCGCCGGGAATACCTGGGGCTGGTGAAGTCTTCGGCTGAGTCGCTGCTGACCGTTATCAACGATATTCTGGATGTCTCAAAAATCGAGGCAGGCAAGCTGGATGTTGATAATGCCGAGTTCAGCTTGCTCGATTGCCTGGGCGAAGCCGTGAAGACTCTTGCCCTGCGAGCCCACGAAAAAGACCTGGAGCTTGCTCTTCGCGTGGCGCCTGACGTTCCGGACAAGTTGATCGGCGATCCCACGCGTTTGCGGCAGATTGTTATCAATCTCGTCGGGAATTCAATCAAGTTCACCGCAGCGGGAGAGGTATCGGTTCGGGTCACAGTCGACGCAAGCGATGTGGATGGGGTCGCGTTGCACTTTGCCGTCGCGGACACCGGAATCGGCATCCCGCCGGAGAAAAGAAAAGTCATCTTTGAGGCCTTCGCGCAAGCTGACAACTCCACCAGCCGCCAGTATGGGGGAACCGGGCTAGGATTGACCATCTCGTCGAGGTTAGTGTCGATCATGGGTGGACGGATGTGGGTGGAGAGTGAGGTGGGAAAGGGAAGCACCTTCCATTTCACGTTAAAGTTACGTCGGGGAGAGCCGGCGGCCGCTGCCCGCCCCATGCTGAAGCCTGCCGTTCTCCGCGGCGTCGCCGTGCTGGTGGTTGACGATAACTCCACCAACCGCCAAATGCTGAACGAATTGCTCGGCCACTGGGGAATGAGACCGACTCTGGCCGCGAGCGGAAGCCAGGGATTTGAAATACTTGAACAGACACACGCCGGGGGTCGGGCTATTCCGCTGATCCTCCTGGATAGCCGCATGCCGGAAATGGATGGCTTTGCCTTTGCAAAGCGGGTCAAAGATGATGCGCGCTTTAAGACTTCCATCATCATGATGCTAACGTCCGCAGGCCAGCGGGGCGACGCAGCGCGCTGCCGTGACCTAAGGATTTCTGCCTATCTGGTGAAACCGATCCAGCAAGTGGAACTGCTGGACGCCATCCTGTCGGTGCTGGGGCGCAAGCCCGCCTCCCCTGAACAGCCGCCGCCGCTGGTCACTCGGCATTCCCTCCGCGAGGAGCGTCGGAAACTGCGCATCCTGCTGGCGGAAGATAACCCGGTGAATCAGATGGTCGCTGTCCGCCTTCTGGAAAAGATGGGCCACACCGTCAAGGTCGTACCGAACGGGCGCGAAGCCACGCTTCTGCTTGAGAAAGAGCAGTTCGCCTTGGTGTTGATGGACGTGCAGATGCCGGAGATGGACGGTTTTGAAGCCACGCGTCTCATACGGGGTAAAGAGGCCCTCAATCATCAGCATCTCCCCATCCTTGCCATGACGGCTCACGCGATGAAGGGTGACCGGGAACGGTGCTTGGCGGCGGGAATGGATGGATACATCGCCAAGCCGATCTCCCCGGCGGATTTGTTCGCAGAGATCGATCGATTCTCCCGACCGCCGGCCCCGGAGAAACCTCAGCCACCCGGCGACACGCGAGACTGCATCGACTGGCAGGCGGCTTGGGCCAACGTAGAAGGCGATCGAAACCTCCTCGGCGAGTTGGCGCGGTTTTTCCTGGCTGAGCTTCCCCAGCAGATGCAGGCCATTCACCAAGCAGGCAGCACGATGCAGACCACCGAGCTCGAACGGCTTGCGCACCGGCTGAAGAATTCAGTGGGAAACTTCGCGGCGCAACCTGCCTTCGAGGCTGCCTGCCTTCTGGAAAAAGCCGCCCACCAAGGGGATTCAGCCCAGATCCCACAGGCGATTGTAACTTTGGAGCATGAAATCCGGCGCCTCCAGGCCGCTTTGGAAGAATGGGCGGATAAGCTGCCCGGCTCAGGCGTGGCGGGCGGCCCTCCACCCCCACCTCCTTCTTATGCCGCCCATTCCGAATCTGGCTTCTCAACGGGCCGGGGTTAGTCAGAGACGCAGGCGAACGAGGGACTCGCAGTACGCCCAGCGGGAACACTAACCGAGGCGGCTCCGTATTCTCGCCCTGACACCTGTTTGAACACCCGCCCTTCCTTTTCATCAACATCCCCGGATGAACCTTCATTTTCGCATCTTTCCCGGC
>CAZCVY010000002.1:21751-79832 GCA_964501985.1 uncultured Acidobacteriota bacterium
TTTTCGCATCTTTCCCGGCAGGCGACTCCGACGGGCTCCGCAACCCAGACCCGATTGTCAAGCTGGCGCCTGCTTGAATACCCGCCCTTCCTTTTCATCAACATAGCCGGATGAACCTTCATTTTGCACGGATCAGCATCGAATCCCGCCCAACCTCAAGCAACTGGCAGTCACCGCCCGACCCCTGACACCTGGCACCTGACACCTGCTGTTCCTTTTCATCAACATCCCCGGATGAACCTTCATTTTCGCATTTTTCCCGGCAGGCAGCTCCCACTAGCTCCGCTGCCCAGACCCGATCATCGCCCTGACACCTGGCACTTGGCACTTCACACCTGAAACGTGCCCTCTTTGTTTTCATCAACATCTCCGGATGAACCTTCATATTCGTAGTTTTCCCGACGGACAGCTACCACGGGCTCCGCAACCCAACTCCGATCCTCGCTCTAACACCTGATACCTGACACCTGACACCTAAAACCTGCCCTCATTTGTTTTCATCAACATCCCCGGATGAACCTTCATATTCGTAGTTTTCCCGGCGGACAGCTACCACGGGCTCCGTAACCCAACTCCGATCTCGCTCTGACACCTGATACCTGACACCTGGCACCTAAAACCTGCCCTCATTTGTTTTCATCAACATCCCCGGATGAACCTTCATTTTCACGCTTCTCGGTGCCAATCCCCCCTGCCCTGAGTCCTGATATCCGAAACCAGCTTTTCATCCGGATAATCCGACGAATCCTCGATTTTGGGCTGTACGTGCGCACCGATTCTTGTCAATTTGGGCTCATTTGCTGCATTTCCGTGGAGAAAGCCGTGTTTTTCGCTGGGCCTTTTGTCATCGTCTGCTTTGTTTTCATCCATATCCCCGGAGGTTCCTTCATTTTTAACATCTTTGTCGGCAGTTCCACGTTCCCGACCTTAAGGAGCCGCAGTAAGCCAGCCACCCGCAGTCCCCAACATTCCCCTAGCCCCCAAAGAACCTCGCTCCCAGCACCCAGCACCTGGCCACCGATAGCCTTCCTGAGACCTGTCACCCGGCACCCTGCTTTCACCCTGCACGCATTTCCCCCGACGCAGGACTCCGCACCATATATCCGCACGTTGGCGACCAATGTCGAGTTGAACACGTTTAAATGTGGTTATGGATAGGACGTTTTGCCTGATTTTTCTTTCCGATTTCCTACTGGCAGAAGATTGCCGCGCGAGGACGGCCAATTCATTTCCCGGACTCGTAAAGGGGAAATGGCCAACCCTCGGCAACAGCAAGGGTAGCGCGGCGCAGTAGCGGCCAATTGGGTCTCGGAGGGACGGGCCTTGTGCCGGGGCGGAGCCGGCCCCCTTCGGTACCCAACGGGGTATCTCTACGTCCTCTGGGCGCTGCCAACTTCCCGGCACGCACGAAGAGTGCCCCCGATTACATCCGCCCGCCTAACACCCACTCATCGCCGCGAGTCAAGCGCTTCCTGGATGCAGTCGCGGACGTTGGGGTCTTTCTCTCCGGGCAAATCCTCCTCCAGTGCTCGCCACGCGACGTCCGTGCCGATGTACCTCAGAACAGGGTAGTCACTACGTGCCTGGAGGGGCGACTTGTTGCCTCACGTAAGCCTCCACCTCGGAGATTCTTGTCTTGATCTCGTCGTCTTTGGCTTGAGCGGGAAGCGAATCAAGGAACAAGAGCGTAACATCTGGCCTCCGATCCTGATCTTTGCTTTACTGCACGTCCGACACCTTGCCATTCATAAACGTGATTTTCAGGTCGGGGTAGACATAAATCTTCTTTGCGCCCAGATCGACGGTTTTCTCCGGCTGGCCGAGAATAGCGACGACCTCGTCGATCGTTTGTCCCAGCTTGATGGCGGCAGGGGGCGCTTCGGCGGGGGCGGGTTGCTCCACGGCGGGCCCTGCCGGCTGAGGTGCGGGTTGCGAGGGCGCGGACGCGGCGGTGTCGATGGTCAAGACCTGGGCGATGATGTCCTCCACGTCCGTGACGGCGGCGCTGGCGAGGTAGCCCTTGGCGAGAGCAAAAACGATCACGGCCCAGTACGACGAGGGTTGCGTGACCCCGTTGCACACGTCGCATTCGTGGATCGTATAGGTGATCATATCGTTCTGCGGGAAGACCATGATGTTGCTGACGTAAACCCTTTCGCCGCTCTGGAGGGGCCGGGTGTCCTTTTCCGTCAAGATTGGCGGCTGGGGCTGCCCGGTCTGGGGCGAGGGGAGCGGGGGCGGCATCGCCGAACTGAGTTTTCCATCCTGGTAGGTTACAACCGGGGACGTCGGTATTCCCGGACGAACACCGAGCGCCCCGTCTTTCATCAGCACGAGCACGGTGCCGGGTTCGGTGATTGCGCCTCCAACCACCTTCGCGAGTTGGTATTGCGCCAGAAGTTGGTCCTGGAGCGATGCCGACGCTGGGGCCGTTGCGGGTTGCGCAGGCGGAGACTGGGGCTGTGCGGCCGGCGCGGCGACCGTCGATGTATCCAAAGCAAGAACCTTGGCGATCGTATCTTCGATTCCTGGGATGTCGGCCTTCTCCAGATAGCCGTGGGGAAACGCAAAAACCACTTGCGCCTTCAACGAGGAAACTTGGGTGAGCCCGTTGCACGCATCACACTCGCTGATGCGAAACCCGATCTTTTCATCTTTGAGGTTGACCTCGATCTTTGACACGTAGACTTTTTCGCCCAACACCAAGGACACGTTGAGATCGTCGGTTTGGTGTGCCATTCCGAGCACAGCGCTCCTGGCAACGATGGTCCCTTTGCCGGGCCCGTGCAGCACTCCATCCTTGTAAACACACGCGGGCACGACGGTTCTGCTAGGGGAGACGGCGCGAATTCTGGCGAGCTGAACAACCAGAACTGCGCCGGCAGTTGCCACGGTCCCGTTGGAACGAACCTGGGACAGGCTATATTGCGCTTCAAGTTGCTCCTGCAAGGAGGGCGGCGTGGGAACTTGCTGCGCCCCCGCAATGAGTGAGACCAGCGAGACGCAAAGCACCAAGCTGGTCACGTGGAGGGCGATTTCGGCTTTCTGTCGCATGCTGATGACCTCCGGGATTGGGTGGAGATTATCACGTCAAGGCCCACGCGGCCAAGGTCTGCAACGCCGCCATGTTGGCGGCTGGTGAGTGCCGGCTGGAAGCCGGCGCCACGCCTCAAACGAGGGGACTGACTTACTTGGCTCATCCACCCCTGTTGCCGAGAACATCTTGGAGTGCGGTAGCAGCAGCTACCGCCTTTCTGACTTCGGCCTTGCCAATTTTGCCGTATGAACCGCGATCGGAAGGCGGTAGCTGCTGCTACCGCACTCCAAGCCACTGCGGCGCGAGTGTGCCCGTCCGGTTTGAAGCACGGGTGAGTGAAGTAAGTCATTCCCCAAACTAGGGCACTACCTGACGGTCTGGCTAGCGAATCCGGGGTGACGGCCGCGGCTCGTTCCTTCAGGCAACTACAAATCGTCGATTACTTTGGAGATAGGGGAGGTTGGCGCGGTCCGCTTGGACCCGGCAATCCGGGGCGGCCTGAATCACTTACCGTATTACCGAGGTGGTTGAGTTCTCTGAAAGGCTAGAGACCGCAACCTGAAGTGCCTGCGGTGAAATTGCCGGCGAGCCGTAAAGCGCGCGGATTCCTGCGACATCGTTGCTGTCGAGCGTGTTGTTCGAGCCTGTAGCCCGGTAATACATGACGGAGTTGGGGTCGGTAGTGTCCGCAAGACCCAGGGCGTGGCCGATCTCGTGCAGAATGACCTGATCGAGGTTGGCATCCGTTCCCGAATAGGTGCGGGCGCTGAAGGTTCCCGCGACGAGGGGTTCTTGCGCGGGGTCTTCCACCCGGACGATAACATTGGGCAGCAATTGTCCTCGCTCCATTTCGTAAGCCGTATATCCCACGACTCCGGTCGAGGGCGTGTTGAAATTACCCCAGCCAAGGCGAATATCGGACTGGTCGGAGTCTGCGACCTCCTGGAAAGTGAGGCCGGAAGCGGTAGCCCAGGTGCGGAAAGCCCGCTGCACAAGCGTTTCGTATTGCGATCCCATATAGCCGCTGAAGGGTGAACTCGCGGTGCCCGGACTATCCGCAATGCTCCAAGTGATGACGGAGGCGCTATTCCATTTCGCACCTTCATAACGGGCGGCGTCCATGCTGTTTTGAATTGCCGGTACCGGCGAAACCGGGACTGCGGCAGGTGAAACCAACAAGTTAGCGTGCCGGGGAGTGGCCGCGGGCTTCTCGGTGACGGGACTCGTCTCCGCGGGCGCAACCCGCGAATCATGAAGTGCCACGACGTTGGTCTGTGGCAGAACAGCGTCAAACTGCCCTACGTGTATGGCACGGCGGGTAGCGCGGACGTCGGTGCCATGGGCAATCGCCAAGTCGCCTTGGTCGACGAGGTTTCCGCCATTCTCAGAGGCATCGTAACGGCCTTTGAACGGTCCCGTGAGGCCTAAACCCGTCAAGCTGCACAACTGTGGGAGGGGCAGCGTCGAGAAGGTGAAGCACGGCGACTCGCCGGGGCGGACCTCGTCGCGAAAATCATAGCAGGCCGCGATGGCGAGGATCGTGTTTCCGTGTCGGGCCAAGGCGTCTGTGGAGTAAGTGCCGCCCACGCTCGAGGGGTAAGCAGGGGCTGGCCTGGGGGGCATCGTGGCTTGATGACTATAGGCCATTGGCGCACAAGAAAGTAGGGGTACCATCACGAGGTGCCAGTACTTTCGCATGGGATTTTGCACGACTCCTTTCTCTGGGGCCTTGCTGTTCACCCACCCCAATAGGCAGGCATGTTGCCAAAGTCGGGATGCTGGGGGCGCACCCCTTTTCCACTGAATATAAATAGGTTATTCAACCCTGGCCAAAAGCAACGCCATTTCCCGAGGAATCCGGGTGATATGTGTCTTCGCCGAGTTACACCTAGACGGCGCATTTTCAACTTTTTGAGTACTAAAGTACTAGATGGAGGGCACCAAAGAGGACCAAAGTACCGGAAACCGGGGCCAAATGAGTACCGAAGTACTACATGAGTACCAAAGTACTAGGTGCTCGGATTTAGTTTTCGCCGATGGGCGCTGCTCCGGATAAACTTTTCAAAATTCTCCAGCACCTGGCGGGCGAGTTCTTCCTCAGGCACATTGCGAAGGCGGGCGAGTTCTTGGGTGACTCCGCGCACGTAGGCAGGCTCGTTGCGCTCTCCGCGGAAAGGCACGGGAGCGAGGTAGGGAGAGTCGGTTTCGGTCAGCAGGCGGTCCAGCGGAATCAGTGGGGCGACTTGCCGCAAATTCTCAGCCTTCTTGAAGGTCAGATTCCCCGCGAACGAAATCAGAAAACCCCAATCCATAAACGCGCGGGCGTCCTCGATGGTTCCGGTAAAACAATGGAGGATTCCGCCTAGCCCCGCTGACTTCCAATGGGCTTCGGTAAGCGCGCGCAAGTCGGCCCAGGCGTCGCGGCAATGGATCATGATGGGGAGCTTGAGTTCGCGCGCCAATTCCATTTGCCGAATCAGAACTTGCTTCTGAACGTCTGGCGGCGAGTGGTCATAGTAGTAATCGAGGCCAATCTCACCCACCGCAACGACCTTGGGATGTTGTGCAAGCTGAATGATTTTCTCCGCGTGTGAATCGGTGAAGTGTCGGGCTTCGTGCGGATGCACGCCCACCGAGGCATAGATCCAATCGTAACTTTCGGCGACTGCCAGCGGCGAATCCAAGCGATCGGGGCCTGTCCCTCCACCCGCTACCAGGATGTAACGAAGCCCCGCGGCGCGAGCGCGTTCGATCACCGCCGCGCGGTCTGGGTCGAAGTCGGAATCGTCAAGGTGGGCGTGAGAATCAAGGAGAGCTGTCCGTAGTCCGTAGTCCGTTGTCAGTTGCACTTTCGTCGTCAACTCGGATGGCATGCAAAAGCTTCCTACGAACTTTGGAAAGATTGCCAGTTATTTGTTGTCAGGCGCAGATTCCTCGTCAGCTCGGATGGTCTCTATAACGCTTCCGATCGACTGAAGATATGCGTTTAACTTCGGTGCGAGTTCGTCAATGATGGGCCTGATTCTTTTCACGTCATCGGCACTCAAAAGACCTCGACGAAATGCTCGCCTCAACCAGTGCTTCGTCTCATTCAGAGATCCGCGCGCCATCTTCACAAAACGTCGGTTATCTTGGAAGCTTCCTCTTCCTGAGCCTTCAGCGATATTGGCTCCGACGCTGTCCGCCGCACGAACCATTTGTCTCCCGACCGTGGTTTTTGCGAACTGTTCCCAGCCAGTGACGACCATCCACACCTCATCCGCGAGTTTCTCACCCAGTTTGTAAACCTGCAGATTCTCGAAGCTGGTTCTTGCCACCATGTCACAAAATCCTATTATCCGCGTGCAACGGACAATGGACCACGGACAACTGACAGCTCGCAATCTCCCGATTACTTCAGCCTGGCTCCGTTCGGCACATCCTCGCCGAAGGTGACGAGCACAGGTCTGCCCTGCTCGCCCATGGAGGCCGCGACGATCATGCCGTTCGATTCTACGCCGCGGAGCTTGCGCGGTTGGAGATTGGTCACCACCACCACTTTCATTCCAATGAGTTTTTCCGGTGCGTAGAACTCGGCAATGCCCGCGCAGACCTGGCGCACCTCGGTGCCAATGTCGACGGTCAGCTTCAACAGCTTCTTCGCTCCGGGGATGGGTTCCGCGGTCTTGATTTCGCCGGTGCGCATTTCCACCTTGGCAAAGTCTTCGATGGAGATATGGGAGGGGGCGGCAGGTTGGGGGCTGGGAGTTGGGGACTGGGGACCCGGGGTTAGGGATTCGGGGTTAGGGGTTAGGGACACGGGGGAGGGGACACGGGAAATCGGGCTCGTCGTTGGAGCCTCAGCCCCGCGGGCTGCTTCTGGTGCTTTGTCGTTTTCCACGGATTTCAATGCCTCCTTGGGTTTATCGCGATAGCGGTCAGCCTCGGCCAGTTCTTCAAGTTTGGCGAGGACGGCATTCTTATTCTTATTCTTGAAATCGGGGAAGATAGGATTAGGACTACCAACCTTCGTCCCTGGTTTTAGATCGCCCCAAGTGAGCATATCGGGCTTCACGCGTGGGAGACCTTCTTGTTGTCCGATAAGCTGCCAAAGTCGCTCGCAGGAACTTGGAAGCACTGGGTACAAGAGTACGGCAAGGAATCGCAGAACTTCCGTCGCGTTGTAAAGTACAGTTTCCAGTTGGTCGGTCTTGGCGGCATCTTGTGCCAGCACCCACGGTTGCCGTTCAGCAAGGTAATGGTTGGTCGTGGCGATCAAGTCCCAAGCTGCACCAAGCCCGTTCGAGAAGTCACAAGCATTGAAATGCCGGCAAACCGCTGTCGCTGTCTGGGGGGCAATTGCGAGAAAAACGAATTTGGGTTCAGTCTCGGCGTGCTCACCAGCCTTCGGTACTGCTCCACCGCAGTACCGGTGGAGCATGCTTAACGTCCGGTTTGCGAGGTTCCCCAAGTCATTCGCAAGATCTGAGTTGTACCGTTGAATCAGCCCTTCATAGGAAAAGCTCGTATCCTGTCCGAACGGCGCTTCGCGTAGCAGGTAGTAGCGCAGCGCGTCATCGCCGGGGGCTCCGAAAGAGTCCAGCGCGTCGACGATAGGCTCGGGATAAACGACATTTCCCTTCGACTTCGACATCTTATCGTGCTCGTAGTAAATCCATCCGTGCGCGAAAATTGTCGTCGGGAGCATCTCCGGCTGGTCGGGATATGCGGCCATGATGAATGCCGGCCAATAGACGGCATGGAAACGCAGGATGTCCTTGCCGATCATGTGGACAAGCTCGGATTCACCCGGCTGGTTGCGCCAGTATTTCTTGAACTCGACACTTGGGCTGCCATTCTCTCCCTGCGCGTAGCCAATGCCTGTCATATAGCTGATGAGCGCGTCAAACCAAACGTAAAACACCTGGTGGGGGTCATCCGGCCAGGGGATTCCCCACTTCAGCCGGCTCCGGCTGATGGAGATGTCGTGCAGCCCGCTATTCACAAAGCTCTTGACTTCGTTCATGCGGTAATCGGGTTTCACAAAATCAGGGCGTCGCTCATAGAGCTCGAGAAGGCGGTCCGCAAATGCCGATAGTTTGAAGAAGTAGTTATCCTCGCTGATCAGCTCGGCGGGGCGGCCGCAGATGTCGCAGTTCACCGGGTCCGTGTTGTCAGACACATAACGCTCGTCCCAAACGCAATAGCGGCCTTGGTAGCGCCTCTTGAAAATGTAGCCGTTATCTCTGACGCGAATCAGCAATCGTTGGACTGAGACGGCATGGTCGGGATGATCGGTATAAATAAAACGCAGAGAATTTGGGTCGGACTCGGGATAGACCTTGACGGGTATGCCGAGTTTTTCCCACAGCGTGACGAACAGCTTACGTTTTTCCGCGACAAAGTCGTGAGGTGACTGTCCCGCGGCAGCGGCGGCGCGCTCAAGTTTCTCGCCATGCTCATCGGTGCCGGTGAGGAACGCCACGTCGTAACCGCACATCCGCTTGTATCGTGCCAATACGTCACACACAATCGTGGTATAGGCTGACCCCACGTGCGGGCGGGCGTTGGGATAGTAAATGGGAGTTGTGAGGAAAAAGGTTTTCATGCGCTGAGCGCCTTTTCATTCTGCTGCAAATAAGCGGCTTCGGCGGCGGCGATCACTTGCTTGAGCGGCACCGATTTCTCCATCGCGAGGCGTTGGCAATCGTCGAATTCCGGGGCGGCGTTCACCACTTTGCCACCGTGCCAAGCAACTTTCATCTTCACCGTGCCGCAAGCCGTCTCCACTGTCACCATCTCGCGCTCCAGAACTTTCCGCCGTGCCTCGGAGATGCGCACGCCGATCGTTGTGGTTTGTTCGAAAATCAATTGGGAAAGCGCGTCAGTCTTTTCGACTTCACAGATAATGGTGATGGCGAGGCCGGGCCGATTCTTTTTCATTTGTAGTGAGCTGCATGTGACGTCGAGCGCCCCCGCGGCCAGAGCTTGCTCCAGGAAATAACCGTAAATCTGAGGGCTCATATCATCGACGTTGGCTTCGATCACTGAAACCACGTCGTCACCCGGCAAGCCTGCCTGGCCCTTGATGGCCTCAACCTGCTCGCCGACGAAGAGGCGGGCGATGTTGGGGTGACCGGGAAATTCTTTTTCGCCCGCACCATAGCCGATCTTTGCGATCTTCATCGAAGGGAAGGGGCCGAATCCGGAAGCCAAGGTAGCGACCAGGGCGGCACCGGTGGGAGTCACCATCTCACCTTCCACACCGGTGGAGTAAACGGGTATGTCCTTCAGCAGTTCTGCCGTGGCGGGTGCGGGAACGGGCAAGCTTCCATGCGCCGCGTCGACACGTCCACCACCAACGTTCAAAGGCGAACAGATGAGATTATCGATCTCGAGCAGATCCAAGCCAACACACGTGCCCACGATGTCGAGCACCGCGTCCACAGCCCCGACCTCGTGGAAGTGAACCTTATCCGGAGAAGTATTGTGAAGTCTTCCTTCTACCTCGGCGAGATGATTGAAAACCTTGAGCGCCCGCGCCGCAGGTACTTCCGGCAGCGATGCTCCCTCGATCAAGGCTTGGATGTCGGCCAAGTGGCGGTGCGGTTGTTCGGAGGGAATATGAATCTCCACCCGCGTTCCCACCAAGCCGCGCCGCATGGCGCGCGTGCGCTTGAATTCATAGAAACCCAGAGGTAGTTTTTTCAGCTCGCCAAACAAATAGTCCACTGGAACGCCCGCGTCGATCAGCGAGGCCAAAAACATGTCGCCGCTGATCCCCGAAGAGCAATCCAGGTAAGCCTGTTTCATAATAACCTCGGAAGAATTTCTCCCGCCGGGCCGCGCAAGATCCACGTGGCCAGCTCATCGGCGGGAGTCGGATCCGGATTCACGATGACAACCCGCGCGCCCGATTGTCGAGCCACCTGCACGAGTCCGGCCGCCGGATAAACCAGGGCGGACGTCCCAATGGCCACGAAGACGTCGGCGGATCGCGATGCGTCCATGGCCCGGTCCCACTGATCCACTGGGAGCATCTCTCCGAACCAGACAATCGCGGGGCGCAGTGTCCCTCCACAGCGGCAAATGGGAGGGAGGTGGTCCATGGGCGTTTGTTCGTTCCGGCCCTCGCGCCCACACGAAACGCATCGGAGCCGCCAGATGTCGCCGTGCAATTTCACCACGTCCTGGCTGCCGGCCATTTCGTGGAGGCCATCCATATTTTGCGTTACGAGGGTGAACCTTTCCGGTGACCTTCGCTGCAATTCGGTCAAGGCGAGGTGTCCGGGATTCGGCTGCGCCGCGTGGATGAGGCCGCGAAGCCAGTCATACCATTCCCAAACCAGGCGCGGATCACTCTCAAAGGCCTCGGCCGTCGCCAGCTTTTCCGGAGAATAATTCCTCCACAAGCCATCCGCCCCGCGAAAGGTCGGAACATGACTTTCCGCCGAGATTCCCGCCCCCGTGAAAGCCACAATCTGCCCGGTCCGCAGGCTTCGGCGCACAGCTTCGATCGCGCTTTCCACTTCCTCCCCAATTCTCGACAAGAAATTCTGCCGGAAATTGGATACTATGCTTTACCGTAAAAGGTTGTCAATGTGTCGAGGCTGTCCGTAACGGGTCATTTTGCTGTAGCGATGGTCTCCGAACGTCGACCCTATCGACTCGTTGCAACTGCGCTCGTAACATGATCCATGCGGAGTGCCGAGGAACTTAACGCCGTTCGGCAATCCGCAGCACAGCACTTATCTACAAAGGGGGAAGGAAATGGAAAATCTTAATCGTCGTCGTTTTCTGCAAGTATCAGTGGCCGCGGGCACGGCAGGATTAATGCCTGCTTTCCCGGCAGCACCTGCGGCCCCTGAGGGGAAACCCTTCAGGTTGGGCATCATCATCGGTGTTGCCAAAGACCCGGAGGCAGCTCTGAAGCGCGTTCATGATTTCGGAGTTCCCACATGCCAAGCTGGAACGGATGATTTCTCGGATCGGGTCTATGAGGGTCTGAAGGCGGCCGCGGAAAAATACAGTATTGAGATTACGGCTATCAATACTTCCGGCGGGCCCCCCAATAAGTACACATTTTATGAGGGCCCCGAGACCATCGGCGTGGTGCCTCCCAAGTACCGGCAGCAGCGGATTGATAACTATAAGCGTGCCTCCGATTTCGCCAAGCGGCTGGGCATCCCGGCCCTGCACTCGCACTTCGGATTTATTCCCGAAAATCCCAACGATGCCTTGTACCAACCGACTGTCGCTGCTCTCCGCGATGTGGCCACGCATATCAAGGGCAATGGCCAAATCGTATTGATGGAGACCGGGCAGGAAACACCGATCACGATGCTACGGGCCATCACCGATGCTGCCGTTGATAATCTATTTGTAAACTTGGACTGCGCCAACCTGATTCTTTACGGCAAGGGCAATCCGGTGGATGCGTTGGATGTGGTCGGCCACCTCGTGCGCGGTACGCATGCCAAAGACGGGACGTTCCCGACCAATCCCAAGGAATTGGGTGAAGAGGTGCCCATCGGGAAGGGTAAAGCGAATTTCCCCAAATTGATTCCGCGCCTGAAGGAATTGGGGTATACCGGGCCGCTGACGATCGAACGGGAGATTTCCGGCCCGCAGCAGCTCGAAGATATCAAGCGGGAAAAGGTTTATCTCGAACAGTTGGTGGCCAAATTGGGGTAGACGGCTGGCGCTCTACCCAAGATCCAGTTCGGGGTTTACGAAGAGGGGCGGAGTGATGTAATTTGTAAACAGAGGCTCCGCGAGATTCTCTTGTGGTCTGCCAGACACTCCGCCCTGAAAGATGGCGGAGCCGGTGCACGCAAATGATGGGAAGCCGGGCCGGTAGCTCAACGGTAGAGCACTGCCCTTTTAAGGCAGGGGTTCTGGGTTCGAATCCCAGCCGGCTCACCACCCTCTTTGTTCGCGGCTTCTCGCCGTTTGTCTCAATCAGCACAGAATGCTATTTCAGACGTCGATGCGTTTAATGAGCACTCGTCTCCGTGTGTTCACAGAGGGTTTCTGCGCCCATGACTGACTGGATTTATCAATCTGCTACTGCTATGGCGGCAGCGATTCGGAAGAAGCAACTCTCCGCGCACGAACTTGTACGCGCTTGCCTCGGACGGATCGAGGAGGTGAATCCGCGGCTCAACGCCGTCGTGCAACTTGCGACCGGGCAAGCCCTCAAGGATGCTCACCGTGCCGATCAGGTGCTAGCGCGAGGAGATCTAATAGGCCCCCTGCACGGCGTCCCGTTCACTCTGAAAGACGCCATCGAGACGAGTGGAGTTATCTGCACCGGCGGAACTGAGGGCCGCTCGCACTACGTCCCTCACGAAGACGCCGTGGTTGTGAAGCGGTTGCACGAGGCCGGAGCCATCCTTCTGGGGAAAACGAACTGCCCGGAATTGGGCTGGGCGTGGGAGGCCGACAACCTGATCTACGGACGCACGAACAACCCTTACGATCTCAGATTGTCTCCGGGTGGAAGCAGCGGCGGCGAATCGGCGATCATCGGTGCCGGAGGGTCGCCATTCGGGCTAGGGAGCGATGCCGGCGGCAGCGTCCGCTTTCCCGCGCACTGCACCGGGATTGCCAGCATCAAGCCGACCTCGGGCCGCGTTCCGCGCACGGGGCACTTCCCAGGGCCGGGAGGCTTGCTCGATGCACTTTGGCAAATCGGGCCGCTCGCGAGGTACGTAGAAGATCTGTCGCTCGTGCTCCCGGTGATTTCCGGAGTCGATGAGCAAGACCCTGCGATTATTCCGGTGTCGTTGGGTGATTCCCGGGCGGTTGACATCACGCGGTTGCGCGTCGCCTTTCACATCGACAACGGAATTGAGGCGCCCTCGCCGGAAATCGCCGGGATCGTTAGAAAAGCCGCGGCGGCGTTGGCTGATGCAGGGATAACCGTCGAAGAAAAACGTCCTCCGGCGATCGAACGGACGTACGAAATCTATCTTGGCCTCTTCGCTGCGGACGGGGGCGCGGGCATCGAGTCTCTTCTGAAAGAGGTTGGGACTCGCCGCATCCATCCGCTCATGCAGCGGGTGCTGGAATTGCAGCGTCAAAACGCCAAGTCTGCGGCGGAACTTGGCGCGCTGGTTGGCCGCTGGGATGCCTTCCGGCGCGAAATGCTCTCTTTCATGTTGAACTTCGACGTTTTGCTTTGTCCCGTTTGCGCGTTCGCCGGCATGGCCCACGGGTCGACTTACGATCAGCTTCCCAGCTTCAGCTACACGATGACTTCCAACCTGACCGGATGGCCGGCGGCAGTTGTTCGCGGCGGGGCGACTCGGGCAGGCTTGCCTATTGGTGTTCAGATTGTGGCGCGTCCTTGGCGTGAAGATGTGGCGCTGGCGGTTGCGCAGTTCTTACAAGAGACACTCGGAGGCTGGAAGCGCCCGCCGATGTGATTAACATGCGTCGTCCGCCTTAACCGTTACTGCGAGGCGTCGGCCGCCTCTTATGCTTCCCGCGCCGTATCACTCGCGGTGTCCCACACCATTTTCTTGCCGGACAGATATGAGAGATTGACCATGTGCCCAGCGGCCGCGGCATGGTGGCCCACCACCGCGTTTTCACTGCATTCTTTTCGTGTGCGCACGCAGTCGAGGAATTCCAGCGTATGCAGCACAACCGAGTCTGTGCCCTGATCTTTGTACGTGGCGGTTCCTTCCTCGATGATCGGCGGGTTTGCCTCCTCACGATGGTTGCCCGTGTTCATGAATTCGTCTTGGAGGCTCTTCGGCCAGGAATCGATCGAATACGTATAACCTTCTCTGGGATTTTCCGGTGTAACAATGAAGCTGCTTCCGAGGAGCGCGAGAGACCCCTTGGTTCCGAGGAAGGTCATCCCTTGATCGGGCACACTAGCATTGTTTGCGGTTGCCCCCATATTGACGTTGAATCCCTCCGGATAAACGAAGAGTGCGTCGAGAGTATCGGGCACTTCCCGACCATCCTTTCGAACCAGGATTCCGCCCGACGCCATAACGCTCGACGGAACCTTCGCGTCCATGATGAAGTGGATCGATGTAATCAGGTGAACAAACAGGTCGGTGGAAATGCCTCCGGAATAATCCCAGTACTTGCGATAACGGAATACGCGCTCCGGGTCATAGGCGCATTTCGGCGCGTTGCCCAACCATTCTGCCCAGTTGAAATTAACACCTTCTTTCAGGTCGGGGGGAATGGGATAGTTCCAAGCGCCTGTCGAGCTATTGCGATTGTAGGAAGCGATGATCTTGGTCACCTTTCCGAGCTGGCTCGAGGCGACGATTTCCTGCGCTTTCTTTTGCAGGAACGAGGAACGTCCTTGACTGCCTGCTTGCAATACCCGGTTGTAACGCTTCACCGCCTCGATCATTTTGGGCCCGTCCTCGACCCGGTGCGTCATGGGTTTTTCAATGTAGACGTCCTTCCCGGCGGCGAGAGCGTCCAATACCATCGGCAGATGCTGGTGATCGGGGGGAGCGAGAATGACCGCGTCAATGTCCTTGCGATCGAGCAAAGCTTTATACTGGGCGAAGTTGGTATCGATTTTGCCCTCGGTCCGCTCCTTGGCGCGCGTCAAATGCCCCTGGTAACAATCGCTGACGGCCACGAGATTGGCTTGGCCGGTCTTCTTGATGGCTTCCATCAGAATGTTGCCGCGTATTCCGAAGCCAATGAAACCGACGTTGACGCGGTCGTTCGGGCCTGCCGGTGAGGGAAGGGGAGCAGCCCCCAGCGAAACCGGCTTACCGTTCAGCAGCAAGCCAAAGCCCGCTGCTCCTACCGCGCTCCGGCGCATAAACTCACGTCTGGAAAATGATGACATTGGATACTTCCTCCACTGGGGTTAAGAATTGGCAGGCTTCCTAACGTGCTCGGTATACCTGGCGAGGTCGAGTCAAGCCATAACTCTTACCCATTCGGTGCCCGCGGGTCAACTGGAATCTTCGACTGGAGCTTCGCGTGCTTGCCTGCCGGATGGGAATTTGCGCGGGAAGTGGCTCCCGGTCTGGTATTCTCTGTAACCGCTCAGGCATTGACTCCACCAAAGAGAGGGAAACATGGCGAATGGAAACAAACCCGGGGCGCAAATGCCGCAGCTTGCCTACCGCAATCTCCGCTTCCTGGAGAGCGCCGATGCGCGGGCGCTGCGAATTATATCCGAATACTTTGACCCGCAAGCCCGCATGCGGAAAGCCGGGGTGCAGCATACCGTAGTTTTTTTCGGCTCAGCGCGAATTCTTTCGCGCGAGGCGGCACTTCAGAATTTGAAGGATGTTGAGCTTGGCATGAAGGCAGGTCCTGCATCGGCGCTGCAAGCCGACCTCAAGCGCGCCCGCATGGGGGTTCAGATGGCGCGCTATTACGAAGAGGCCCGTGAACTGTCGCGATTGATCACGGAATGGGCGATGAAGCTAAGGAAGGACCCGCGGTTTTTGATGGTCTGCTCGGGAGGTGGACCGGGCATTATGGAAGCCGCGAATAGGGGGGCCAGCGAGGCGGGCGGGAAATCCATCGGGCTCAACATCAAATTGCCCAGGGAGCAAGAACCCAACCCGTACATTTCCCCGGAACTCAGCATGCTGTTCCGTTATTTCTTCATGCGCAAACTATGGTTTGCACAACCCGCGCAAGCGCTAATCGTTTTTCCCGGCGGTTTTGGAACGATGGATGAAATGTTTGAGTTTCTCACCCTCATTCAGACCCACAAAATGGGGCACCGCGTGAATATTCTCCTGTACGGCTCAAAGTTTTGGAAAAGAGTCCTCAATTTCGATTGGCTACTTGAGGCGGGGACCATTTCCCGGGAGGAATTGAAACTAATCCGCTTTGTCGATACTCCCCAGCAGGCCTTCGCGGCTTTGAAGGATGATCTGGGAAAGCGATTGGGCCTGAACCCCGTCATCAAGCATTCTTTCGTCTAGGCACGGAGTATAATTCAAGAGTGGCGAGGCCAGCGGGCTGTGGTCTGGCGCATTTTTGCGGAGGCGCTTATGGAATTCCTCAAGGAAAGCATGCTCGAACTCATCATCCAAACATCAACGAACTTGCCGCCGGATGTTCGCAAGGCCATGGCGTGGGCGCTCCGCACCGAGAACCCTCGAGCACAGGCGGGGCAAGCGCTGGCCATCATCGGCGAGAATATCGACATGGCTTATCGGGACGAAGGCGCGATCTGCCAGGACACCGGCATGCCTACCTTCGAGATCAAAACCCCCATAGGTGTGAACCAGATCGCGATCCGTAAGCAAACCCTGGAAGCTGTGGCGGAGGCCACCAGGCGTGGGAAGTTGCGGCCCAATTCTGTGGACTCGATCACGGGCAAGAACAGTGGCAACAACCTCGGGCCCGGCACGCCGATCTTCCATTTCGAGCAGTGGGAGAAGCCCGAGGTGGAGGTCCGTTTGATCTTGAAGGGTGGGGGGTGTGAGAACAAGAATATTCAGTACTCTGTGCCATGCCAGCTTGAGCACCTGGGCCGCGCCGACCGCGATCTCGAGGGTGTGAAGAAATGCATCCTCCACGCCGTGTGGCAGGCACAAGGTCAGGGATGCGCGCCAGGCGCCATTGGCGTTTGTATCGGCAGCGATCGCGCGGGCGGTTATCATCTCGCCAAGCAACAACTCTTTCGGACATTGGACGATACGAACCCGGATACGGTATTGGCGAAGCTCGAGCAGGAGATCATGGAGCAGGCCAATAAGCTGGGGGTTGGTACGATGGGCTTCGGCGGTTCAAGCTCGCTCATTGGCTGCAAGATCACGGCTGCGAACCGGCTTCCTGCCAGCTTCTTTGTCACCGTCGCGTACGATTGCTGGGCGTTTCGCCGGCTGGGAGTTCTGCTCGATGCCGAAAGCGGGGCCATTACCCAGTGGCTCTACCGCGACCCCAAGCGTCCGGTCGAGCAACTAATTTCGGCCGGTACGGGCTTTCAGTTGACGGGCCGCGAGGTGCGTCTCGAGCCTCCGCTCAGTGAGGAAAAAGTCCGCGCCCTGAAAGTTGGCGACGTGGTCCTGATCAACGGCCCGATGATCACCGGCCGCGATGCCGCGCATCACTATCTGTTGCACCACGACACGCCCTACGACATGCACGGTGCGATTCTTTACCACTGCGGCCCGGTGATGCTCAAAGAGGATAATGAGTGGCGGGTCAAGGCTGCCGGCCCGACCACGAGCATTCGCGAGGAGCCTTACGAGGCCGATATCATTCGCCGGTTTGGATTGCGCGCGGTGATGGGCAAGGGAGGAATGGGAGCCAAGACGGGTACGGCCCTCAAAGAGTACGGCGCGGTGTATCTCCACGCCATTGGCGGGGCGGCGCAATTCTACGCGCGGTGCCTGCCCAAGGTTCGGGATGTGTATCTCCTGGATGAACTCGGTGTCCCAGAAGCGATGTGGGTCCTTGAGGCACGCAATTTCCCCGCGATCGTGACCATGGATTCGCACGGAAACTCGCTGCACGCAGAAGTCGCGGCGGCAACCGGCGCGGAACTGGAGAAGGTCGGAACGCGGTAGAGGCTCGGGCCAGCCGGACGGAAAGGCTCCGAGCGCTTCTCACGTATCCCGCCTACTCTCGCCCAGCAAATAAGCCGGTGCCGCGGCCGGCCAGAATCGGTGGAAGCATGCGTGGGTCGGGCTGAGCAAGTGCGGCCTGAAAGATGGAATTGATTTTGATGGGGATGGGAAGAACTTCGGCGATCTGCTTCCCTCGCACCTTGACTTGCAACATCAGGCCGTGGTGCGTGGCATAATTCTGCTGGTCGAAGATGAAGTTGCCGAGGCTATAGGCGATCCAACGCTCGTGGTATTTTTCAAGCGGCTGCACGACGTGCGGGTGGCTGCCGACGACCAGGTCCGCGCCCGCGTCGATCATTTGGTGAGCAATTTCCACTTGCTCGCGCGTCGGCTGCAATGCATATTCAACCCCCCAGTGCGGGCAGACGATAACCAAGTCCGCGAGCGGCCTGGCAAAGCGGATGTCCGCGACCACCTGCGTGGGATCAAGCCACGCCACGCCGGGCCGATCCGCTCCCGCCGTTGCTTCCTTGGGGTCAATATTTACATAAGCAAGAAAGGCAACACGCACACCGCCGACATTAACCAACAGCGGATAGTGCGCCGCCAGGAAGTTTTGCCCGGCTCCAACGGGTTGAATGCCCGCCCCGCGTAACCGCTCCAAGCTATCGAGCAGCGCATCCGGCCCCCAGTCGTAGGTGTGATTATTGGCCTGGGAAGCTACGTTGAAACCTGCGGCCTTCAGGCCGTCGATCACACGGGGGTCGGCGCGAAAGGAGTACAGATGGTGCAGGTTGTGGCCGCGGTCTGAGACCGGGCACTCCAAATTGCAGTAGCGAAGGTCGGCGTCGTGGAGCGTATCCGCAATGAGATGGAAGGGAAGCGACCAGTCTCCGACTGCCGCCATGCGCGTGCCCACCGCGCGTGAGAGCATGATGTCGCCCGTGAAGAGCAGCGTGTGGTCGCTTTTTTCCACCGTGCTCGGGCTCGTGGTTACTCCGCCCGAAGGGGTTCCGGGCGCGGTCGCATTCTGGGGGTGAGACTTCAGGAGCCACAAACACGATCCCCCCACCGCAACCACGGCTACCATGCCCACGCGCAGCCCTTGCCTCATGCCTGTCATGAACAATCTCGAATTCCCCTACGTTCTCATTGTACCTGACTTGACGCGGCATGAGTTGGCACCAAAGTACCGGGCCTACTTGAGATTGTCAGGAATCAGGAATTCCACCAGCACGAGGTCGTGCCACTCTCCGCCCAGCTTGCCATGCTTTTCGTGTACGCCCACTTCTTTCCAGCCGGTCAATTGGCAAAGCTTGCGCGCCCCTTCGTTTACGGCCATGATGCGCCCAATGAGTTTGTAAAAGCCCTTCTCCCGGGCGGCGCTCTGCATGGCCTTCATCAATTCCTGGGCCACGCCGTGGCCCCGCAGACTGCGTTCAATGTAGATGGAGAGCTCCGCAATTCCGTCGTAACAGTGGCGCGGGCTGTAAGGGTTGAGCGCCGACCACCCCATCAGCGTGTGTTTGACCTCGGCCACCAGCACAGGATATTTGTCGGGCCGCGCTGTAAGCCACAAGTAACGCTCATCGGGCGTGACGAATGCATTTTCAAAGGTCGCAGCTCGGTCTTGCACCCCCTGATTGTAGATGCGGGCAATTTCTTTGGCGTCATCGATGCGCGCAGGGCGAATCTTTAGGGGACCGCTCCACTCCGTCATAAGGTTTCACCTTCTATCAGGATTTGAACGCGATTGGGGATTCTAACCTGACGCCGCGGGGAGCGCAAATATCCGATGGACTACGATCCGATGCCCAGCCCGCGGCCGGAAGAATAATGGGCGGTACGTTTGGAGGTATATGTACATCGCCGCGCGCGCCGGCGGTTGCAGTCCGCGGTGAGTAGCGGCTAGTCAATTTCGCCATACGGCGGCGTAAAGCCGCCTCTACATCAAAGGCACCATTGCCTTTTAGAAGCTTCGCTTGACAATAGAATCTGGGCGAGATACTCTAAAGGCGAACAAAAGGCGAACCCAATGCGAAAGCCTTCGAGCGGCAAAATCCTGGTGGGCCCTGCGGGTTGGTCCTATGCCGACTGGGAGGGCATTGTTTATCCCCGCAGCAAGCCGCGGGAGTTTCACCCAGCGGCCTACCTGGCGCAGTATTTTGACACCATCGAGATAAACACCTCGTTTTACAACCCGCTGCGTACGGAAGTTGCCGAGGCCTGGGTCGCGAGGGTTCAGCATAATCCTTCGTTTCAATTCACGGCCAAGCTATGGAAACGCTTCACGCACGAGCGCAGCGCCAACCTTCAGGATGAAAAGGCTTGCAAGCAGGGGCTTGATCCACTGGCGGATGCCCACAAACTGGGGGCGCTCCTGCTGCAGTTTCCCTGGTCGTTTAAGAACACTCGGGAGAATCATGAGTACATGAGCGGCCTTTTCATGCAGTTCATGGAATATCCGCTGGTGGTCGAGGTGCGGCACAGTTCTTGGAATCAGCCGGAGATTTTCGCCTGGCTGCGCGAACTGGGTGTGGGTTTTTGCAATATCGACCAGCCCGTCATCGGCCGCTCGCTCGCGCCGAGCGAGCAGGTGACCACGCCGGTGGGTTACGTGCGGTTGCACGGGCGCAACTACGAACGCTGGTTCAGTTCGGGCGACCATCCGGAGGAGCGTTACAACTACCTTTACAGCCTTGAGGAATTGAGGCCCTGGGCAGGACGAGTTGCGAACATTGCGCAAACCGCCAACGTCGTCTACGTGATCGCCAACAATCACTTTGAAGGGAAGGCGATCGCCAACGCTCTGCAACTGATCAGCATTCTGCACGGCTCTCCCGTGCCCGTACCGGAGGTCTTGCTTGAACATTACCCGCAACTGGCGGAAATCTCTATGCCGCGGGCAGCGCCGACCGAACCGAAGCAGAGTGAGTTGGGTTTTGGGACAATGCCAGCCGAGAAATAGCGGCTGCGAAGATTATTTGACAGTTGGAAAGTGCCGCTGATAGCATGAAAAAGTTGCGTGTTTCATAGGGGTCCGTCGGAGTGACATTCGCCCAAGTCCATCCCATAAATGCGCCACTCATGCGTCAAGTTCATGAAGAATTCACCCGCCAAGTCCCCGTCGTCTAGCCCGGCCTAGGACACCGCCCTTTCACGGCGGTAACACGGGTTCAAATCCCGTCGGGGACGCCACTTTCAATCAAATAGGCCCCAAGAACATTGCAGGTTTGCCAGGGCAATGTTGGCGCCGCGCCGTAGGAATGCCGAGCCGTTCAAATGCTCTTCCCAGATCGCGCGTAAAGATGCCGGCCTGCAAACCGTACTCACTGGCATTCACTGCCGCAATAGTTTCGCGCAGATTCCCTTATGGGACATCGAGCTAAACCTCAGTTGAAAAAGGTAGGTTAAATAAGCTCGGTCCTACGGCTATAATCGCGGTGGAATGGGTTCATCGTGTAGGCGTTTGAAGTTCTCCGAAGTCGATTTCTTGTAATAGGAGCGCCCATGAGATTGGGTTTGGGGCTGTACAGTCACATGCTCACGCCGGAGAACTTCCGATTTGCGCGGCAGTGTGCTTGCACACACATCGTCGTCCATCTGGTGGATTACTTTCATCAGGGAGGCGGCGACCGGCAAAACCAGCCGGTGGGTAGCCGCGGGGGTTGGGGCCGTGCAGGTGACCCCAATAAGCTTTGGAGTTACGAGGAGTTGGCGGCGCTAAAGGGACAGATCAATAACCAAGGCCTGGAATTGCACGCGATCGAAAACCTCGATCCGGCCCACTGGTACGATGTGCTGTTGGATGGGCCCAAGAAGGCGCAGCACCTTGAAAACGTCAAAACCATCATTCGCAATATGGGACGCGCGGGCATTCCGGTATTGGGCTATAACTTTTCGCTACCGGGCGTAGCAGGGAGAATCGAGGGCCCCTTCGCTCGCGGAGGCGCAATTTCCGTGGGCATGGATGAGGCGGACGAAACGCCAATTCCAAATGGGATGATTTGGAACATGGTGTACGAGCCCGATGCGCCACCCGGAACCATTCCCTCGATTACCTCGGAACAATTGTGGCAGCGCCTGGCAGATTTCTTGGAGGCGGTTATTCCCGTGGCGGAAGAAGCGGGCGTTACCCTTGCCGCGCATCCTGATGACCCTCCGCTGCCTGTGCTGCGCGGGCAGCCGAGACTGGTCTACCAGCCCCGGCTCTATCAAAAGCTGATCGATTTGAAGCCGAGCACGCGAAACGCGCTTGAATTCTGCGTCGGCACGCTTGCGGAAATGACCGAAGGCGATATCTACGAGGTAGTGGACCATTACAGCCGCCAGGGTAAACTGGCTTATGTTCACCTGCGCAACGTCTACGGCAAGGCGCCGCGCTATCGCGAGACGTTCATCGACGCCGGCGACGTGGATGCGTTGCGGGTGCTCGAAATCCTCCATCGCAACGGCTATGACGGCGTCATTATCCCTGACCACACGCCGCAGGTGGAGTGCGGAGCGCCGTGGCACGCGGGGATGGCGTTTGCACTCGGCTATTTTCGCTCCGCGCTGCAAAAACTTCAGGCCGCGTAATCGTGCTGCCATGCGCTGCCCTAATTCTTGTCACCCAAGCCGTGCTGGCCTCCGCAGATTTTGCACAAGGTCGCGGACTCAGTGTTGTCTACGCGGTGTTTGACGGGCTTGAGGGTGCGCAGGTAGGCGAAAATCGCTTTCAAATCATCATCCGTAAGGTTGCGATAATGCCACCAGCCCATGATCGAGCTGAGTTTCCGGGCCTTGACGTAACCCGTGCGGAAAGTCTGAATAAAAAGAGCCTCATCGTAGTAGGGTATTCCCGTCGGGTCCGGAGTAATATTGGAACTGGCGACCTTGCCCCAGGGCCCTTCCAACACAAATCCTCCCGCGAAGTCCAACCCCGGAATGTTCTGCCCTTTGGCCTGCGGGGTATGGCAATCGCTGCAAGCGGCAAGGGTGACCAGGTACTTACCGCGAGCCACGGGAGTGGAAAGGTCCGGCGATGGCACGGGTTCAGTTACGGGTTCCGGCACGCTGCGAATCAAATACTTCACTGGAAAGATGATTTCGGTTTCGGGAAGCGCCTTATGGATGGGCGGGATCGATCGGATATAGACGATGACGGAAGCCAGGTCCTCGTCCGACATCGAGCGAAGATGCTCGTAGGGCATCAAGGGAAATAGCGCCCGCCCGTCGTGTCCAATGCCCTCGCGGATGGCGCGCGCCAGTTGGTCGTCGGTCCAATTGCCCGCGCCGGTTTCTGGGTCAGGAGTGATGTTGGGGGGAACGATCCGGCCTGGAAGTCCTGCCAGCGGAAATGTGGCATAGCCGGCGCCCCGCGTGCCCTCTACCATTGGCGCATCATGCTTTGTCCAGTCATGCTCACCGTGGCAATCGAAGCAGCCGAGGTTTTCCACGAGGTATTGGCCACGCTCCATCCGCGCGGGGGTCGATTCAAACTTGCGGCTCGTGAGGGGACGCACTTTGGGCCCGAGAAATGGCCTCCAGCCGATCGTCACGGAGATGGCTGTCACGAGGAGAAGGGCGATGACCACCACCGTTATTCCCAGAATCTTTGTGATCCGCTTCATCTGTCGTCCTCCAATCCAGACTTTATGCTTTCGGGACTATCATTCTGGCTGGGGTAGTGTTGTCGCAGGTCGGACAGGTGCCCCACGAGAAACGAACTCAACCGGCAAGATCCTGCCCGTTCATCGGCCCCGATGCTCTCCAATGAAAACATCGCCATCTTCCGCCTCGGCAACTCAATCGGTGTTCCGCAGAAAAAGAGTATTTGTTTTGTGCCCTTGAGCGGCCCTATGATAGCACTATCGAGAGATTGCGAATCAAAACAAAAATACCGTCGCCCGGTGGGGGTTGGAGCGCATATAGCCTGCGGGGGATGAGCTTTGGGCGTGGATGACTGCAACCCACGAAGCCCGCGAAGGGCTTGTTTTTGAATGTTCTTCCAGCGTATGCTCGGAGCAATGACAGCGCATCCGGACGAATAGGGAGGCACAAATGCTGAGGGCTTGGTGGGCGATCATCATTTTGATGGGGACCAGCTTGGGCGCTGCTGCACTCCCGAGCCCTGCCAATAAGCCGGTGACACGTGACGATATCCTCTATTTGCTGAACAACTATGTTTCCAGCCAAAGTGTGACGAATCTGGTTAAGGAGAATGGAATTGATTTTGACCCGCAAGAAGATTACCTGAAAAAGGTCCGGGCCGCCGGCGGGAAAGAGGATCTCATCGAGGCTCTGCGCAACGCTCACGGATCAGGGACGCACGCCGCACCAGTAACGCGGTCGGATGAGGAATTGCAGGTCGAGCAGCACTTGGCCCGAGCCTTGGAACTGGAGAAACTGGAATCCTACCCCCAAGCAGAACAGGAATATCGCGCCGCCCTCGCCATTCAACCCCAGAGCAGCACTCTGCACGTGGGCTTGGCGCGAGCTCTCAGCAAGCAAGAGAAGTGGGATGAAGCCCTGCCGGAATATCACGAAGCGATCCGTTTGAATCCGCAATCTGCGGAGGCCCACGGCGCCTTGGGTCTTGCCATCAGCACGCGAGGTGATCCCGCCACGGCCATCCCTGAGCTGCGCAAGGCCTTGGCGTTAAATCCTCAGGACCTGCAAGCTCGGAACATACTCTCATTTTCGCTATACAATTTGCACGACGTTGCCGGTGCGCTAAAGGAATTGCACCAAACGGCGGAAATGGCCCCCGACACGGCGGCGGGCCACTACGCGAGCGCTGAGATCCTTCTCCAAGAAAAAGATGATGCGGACGGCGCAATCGCCGAATTTCGCGAAGCCATTAGTTTGGACCCCTACACCGCATTTCCGCACAATGATTATGCCAACGCCATCTCCGCAAAGGGCGATTGGGACGGCGCGATCTATGAGTATCGCCAGGCCTTGCGTTTGCAGCCTGATGACGTGTCGACGCACTCCAATTTGGGCTACGCTCTGGGCAAGAAGGGCGATTTGGCGGGCGGGACGGCGGAAATCCAACACGCGCTACGGATTAATTCCCATACCCCTTGGCCGCATTTGGTGAACGGATGGATATTGGAGGCCCAGAAAAAGATGCCGGCGGCCATGGACGAATACCGTGAAGTCATCCGGCTGGATCCCGACAATACCGCCGCCCACTACTCTCTGGCCGAAGCATTGGATGCGAGTGGAGATCTCGACGGCGCGGTGAGCGAAATGCACCAGGCCCTCCGCGTCGCACCTCGGGATCCCTACTACCACAATTATCTTGGCGTTCTGCTAAGCCATAAGGGAGACCCCTCGGGAGCGGAGGCGGAGTATCGGGAAGCGATTCGCCTGGAGCCGAAGTACGCCATGGCCCACGCGAATCTGGGCTCGACGCTTCTCGATGAGAAAAATCTGACCGAGGCAGTGAAGGAAATTTACACGGCTTATCAACTCGACCCCAAGAACCCTGAAATCATCGCCCTCTATAAGAAGTACACCGGGGGCCTTTTCTCGCCCTAATCGTGGGCAGGTCCGGCGACGCGAGCCAGGAAGCCGAATACAAGTGCGAGGTCTTCCGGAGAGAGCTGTTCGGCGCGCAGATTGGCGGGTTTGCCTGCTTGTTCAAGCGCCTCGACGATACGGCTCCGTGAGAAGATGCCTGCGAGATTGTTAAGCAGATTTTTCCGCTTCTGGGCAAAGCAGCGCCTCACGAATTCCAGAAACTCATCGTAGGTTTCTTGCGGCCATCGGCCGAACCTTGCCTTCATGTGAAACGTCACCAGCGCTGACTGCACTTTCGGCGCAGGGGAAAAAGCCCCCGGCGGTACGTCCAAGGCGATGTGAGGTTGTGAATAGCTCTGTGTGGCGATGGTCAGATATCCATAATCACGAGTTCCCGGTGTTGCGGTTAGTCTCTCCGCCACCTCACGCTGCATCAGTAAACCCATGGCGCGGATCGATTCCCTTTGACCAAAGAGATGATGGAGAATGGGTGAAGTGATGTAATACGGGAGGTTGCCGAAAACGAATCCCTGCGAGATCCCCTCCCGTTGGCACAGGGCGGCAAGATCGGTGCGCAGCACATCCGCCAGGATGATCTCGACGCGCGAGTCATCCTTGAAATCCTCTTGGAGGCCTTGCGCGAGCAGGTTGTCAAGTTCGATGGCGACCACTTTGCGCGCGCGCCCGGCCAGAAGCGCGGTCATGGCGCCGCGCCCTGGGCCAATCTCAAACACCAAGTCGTCTGCGGTAACTGGGAGCATGTCCAGAATCCTGCTCCGATACCGCTGGTCGTGGAGAAAATGCTGGCCGAGTTTGGGACGACGGCGATGGATTTTGGGCCTTTGGATTTAGAATTTACCCCCTAATCTGCGTTGCATCATAACATGGGCTGGGAGCACGTGCGCCGGACCTTGACTTTGCCGAGGGCATCTTCTAACTTAGCGAAGCTTGGAACCTGCGTTTGCGCGAAAGGAGAGGCGGAGTGAAAGTTGCATTTGTCGCATCTGAAGGCGTCCCTTTTTCCAAGACCGGCGGGTTGGCGGACGTGGTGGGAGCGCTGCCCAAGGCGCTCGCAGCACTGGGCCATGACGTGCAGGTGATCCTGCCTCGTTATCGACTTACCCCCCAAGGGCCCAGCGTGCCCTACGCACGGAGTTTGACCTTGGCGCTCGGTTCCGGCTATAAGTTCGCAGCCGTGCAGGATGGCGGAAGCGCCCATGGCGTGCAAACCTATCTTGTCGATTGCCCGGAGTATTTTGATCGTGAGGGCCTCTACCAGTTGAAGGGCGTAGATTACGCTGACAACGCCCAGCGTTTCGCGGGTTTCTCGATGGCGGCGCTGGAGTTTTTGAAGCACGGGCCGGCTTCACCTGACATCATTCATTGTCATGACTGGCAGACGGCGCTGGTGCCCATTTATCTCCGAAATCTCTATCAGGACGATCCGTACTTTCGCCGGACCTCGGTGGTATTTACCCTTCACAATCTCGGTTATCAGGGACTTTTCCCCCCTCACTTGCTGCCACAGATTTCCCTTCACGCCGGCCTCTTCACCATCGACGGGTTGGAATACTACGGAAAGGTGAACCTTCTCAAAGGGGGTATTATCTTTTCGGACTTCATCACCACGGTCAGTAGCAAGTACGCTGAGGAAATCCAGACCGCGGAGTTTGGTTACGGGTTGGAGGGTGTCCTGCACTCGCGGGCGGCTCATCTTCAGGGCATCCTGAATGGTGTGGACTATGAGGAGTGGGACCCCGCGACCGACAAGCTCCTGGCGGCGAACTACACCCCTTCCGACTTGGAGGGCAAGAATGCCTGCAAGAAGGCTCTGCTGGAAGCAACGGGCGTACAGGCGCCGGTGCTCCACCGGCCGGTGATCGGCATTGTTTCCAGGTTCGCCTCGCAAAAGGGGTTTGATTTGATTGCGAGCATCGCCGAACAATTGGCGTCGCTCGATCTCTACGTCGTTGCTCTCGGGACAGGCGACTCCGTTTACGAGGAGATGTTCCGCACTATGGCCGTGAAATATCCGGACAAGTTCCTGGTCAAAATCGCGTACGACAATACCTTGGCCCATCAGATCGAAGCCGGGTCCGACATGTTCCTAATGCCCTCGCGTTACGAACCCTGCGGGCTCAATCAAATTTACAGCCTGAAGTATGGTGCGGTGCCGATCGTACGGGCGACCGGCGGCCTGGACGATACCATCGAGCCGTTCGACGGCAGTTCGGGCACGGGCTTTAAATTTCAGGCGTATTTACCGCAAGCCTTGCTGGCCGCAATTCATGAAGCTCTGGAGACTTACGGCACGCCCGACACCTGGCATCGCCTCGTCCAAAACGGCATGAAGAAGGATTTTTCGTGGACCACCTCGGCTCGGTCTTACTCGCAAATCTATGAAACGTTGCAGAGAGCGAAGGCCTGATTGAAGGCGAACGAATCCCGATCCAGACCATCGCAGGTCGTGGGACAACCTGCTTGGGGAGCGGCTTCACAACACCAACGAATTAGAATTGCCAGACGCAGATTCGTCCGAGGGAAGAGCAGGTCAGAATGTCAAACAATGTGGTGGTAGTTGGTGTTCAGTGGGGCGACGAGGGCAAGGGGAAAGTAGTGGATGCCCTGGCGGAACACTTTGATATCGTCGCCCGGTACCAGGGCGGCGCCAACGCCGGTCACACGGTGTTGGTGGGGGCAAAAAAGTATGTTCTCCAGCTTCTCCCCACCGGCATCATTCGCCCAGATAAGACTGCGGCGATCGGCAACGGCGTGGTGGTCGATCCAGAAGCGCTACAGCAGGAAATTCACAAGCTTGAAGACGCCGGCGCGAGCGTCGGCCAGCGGCTGAAGGTCAGTGACCGCGCCCACTTAATTCTGCCCTACCATCGCTCGCACGAAGTAGCCGCCGAGGCCGCGCGCGGCGTGGGTAAAATCGGGACCACCGCCAAAGGGATTGGGCCCGCGTATGAAGACAAAGCCGGACGGCGCGGCTTGCGTGCGTGTGATCTGCGTGACCCAGTAAGATTCCGGGAAAAGTGCCACGCCATTGTCGCGGAGAAAAACTGCATCGACGCCGCACTTTTCGGCGCGCCTCCCTTGAACGCCGAGGACGTCGCGGACCAGTTCTTGCGCGTAGGCGAGGGCATTCTTCCATACCTGACTGATGTTTCTGTATACCTTAATTCTGCAATGGATCATGGCAAGCGGGTTCTTTTTGAAGGAGCCCAGGGAACTTTGCTGGATCTCGACCACGGCACTTACCCCTTTGTAACTTCCTCGAGTTCGGCGGCGGGAGGAGCTTGCACCGGGACGGGTGTGGGACCGACGCGCATTGACGGGGTGATCGGCGTGTCGAAGGCCTACGCCACGCGCGTAGGGAGCGGACCCTTTCCCACCGAAGATCCCGGCGTGGAGGGCGAAAAGATTCGCCAGCGCGGGAGCGAGTACGGTGCCGTAACTGGACGCCCGCGGCGTTGCGGATGGTTCGACGTTCCTGCCGCGCGCTTCAGTGCTCGCATCAATCATCTGGACGCTATCATCATCACCAAGCTGGATATTCTTGATCCCCTCGCGGAGATTCCCGTTGGGGTCGAATATGAATACAAGGGCAAGCGGTTCAAGGATTTCCCGCCGGAAATCGAAAGCCTGGAAAAGGTAAAGGTCCACTACCGCACGGTCCCGGGCTGGCAAAAGCCCACTTACGGCGCCTGCGATCCCGTGCAACTGCCGCCGCGAGCGAAAGATTATCTCAGCTTTCTCGCTGACCAGGTGGGTGTAAAGGTCGCCACGGTTTCAACGGGACCAGAGCGCTCGCAGTGTGTTTGGATTGATAAGTCAGTGATTTGTCCTTAGTCCCTGGTCCTTTGTCCGTGGTCACTTGTGAGTGAACATGGCAGTCGAAGGTGGTCGATTTACAAAAAGTCCCGAGTTTCGGCCATGACTCAGTCGTGAACGTTGATGACAGATCACGGGCCAAGGACAAGGGACCAATGACAACAGACCGCATTTATGCTTTCCTTCGAGCAGGCGCTTGACATCGTCAAACAGAAGCTGGCAGCGGCTGACCCAAGGCCGGGAAGGGAAGTTGTGCCTTTGGGCGAGGCTCGCGGCCGAGTGGTTGCGGAGGACGTGCTCGCCGACCGCGATTATCCGCCATTTCATCGTTCCGTTCGCGACGGCTATGCCGTTCGCGCCGAGGACGTGGCTGCACCGCCGGTGGAACTAAAAGTGTGCGGAGAAGTTCGCGCGGGAGGGAATTTTGCGGGCACCCTTGGCGCAGGTGAGTGTGTTTCCATCATGACTGGCGCGCCGTTGCCTGACGGCGCGGACTCGGTGGTGATGGTCGAGTATACGGAGGCCACGGGCGACGCAGTAACGATTCAAAGAAGTGTTCAATCCGGAGAAAACTTTGTCCGGCAGGGAAGCGAGGCCCAGACGAGTTCCCGTGTGCTACCGCGCGGGCGGCGGCTGGGTGCGGGCGAATTGGGGTTGCTCGCCACGGTGGGAAAAGCGCACGTGCCGGTGTTCGTTCGCCCCGTGGTGGCTATTCTCCCCACCGGTGATGAGGTTGTGCCCATCGAACACGAGCCGGAAAAATTCCAAATTCGCAACAGCAACTCCGCCTCCCTGGCTGCCCAGGTCGCAGCGGCGGGCGGGATCCCTCGCCAATTGGGGATTGCGCCAGACCGCCCGGAAGCTTTGCGCACCTTGATTCAGGATGGGCTGCGCTGTGATCTGCTGGTGTTGAGCGGCGGAGTATCCGCTGGGAAATACGATTTCGTGGAGCAAGTCCTTGCCGATCTGGGCGCGGAATTCTACTTTCAAAGCGTGGCCCTGCGGCCGGGAAAACCGGTGGTTTTCGGAAGTGTTGCCGAGAAGTTTTTCTTCGGCTTGCCGGGGAATCCCGTATCGACCTATGTAACGTTCACGGTGTTTGTCCGACCCGCGCTCGCGGCCATGGCTGGCGCTGACTTTGAGGCGCCGCTATTTCTCCGGGCCCGCCTGGCCAAGCCCGTTCGGAGAAGTTCCGGCTTGACCGCATTTCTGCCCGCGAGAATCGATCGCTCCGGCGGCGATCCTGCGGCGAGCTTGGTGGTCTGGCAGGGCTCAGGGGATTTGGTGGGAGTCGCGGCCGCGAATTGCTTCGTCGTTCTGCATCCAGACCAGACCACGCTGGCCGCGGGGGACTGGGTGGATGTGATGGTGAAACAAGACTAAGAAAGAGGATTGTCAATTGCTGATTGACGATTGCCGATTGGAATCCCTATGGTGCATGCGGTCACCATGAAGGTCTTCTGAATACTTTGAACATGGGCGGGGGAGACTGAGTTTGTGGGTTTCAATCGGCAATCGAAAATCGGCAATCAAACATCCGCAATTACTCATGGTCCGGAAACTAAGCCATTACGATAGTGCTGGCCGCATCAAGATGGTGGATGTGTCTGCCAAACCTAAGACCTTGCGGGAAGCGGTGGCAAGCGTGCGCGTGAACATGAGTGCCTCCGCGCGGCGTGCGGCCCGGCACAACCCCAAGGGCGACCCTTTGGAGATCGCGCGCGTGGCGGGCATTGCGGCGGCCAAGCGGACTGCGGATCTCATTCCCCTCTGCCACCCACTGCTGTTGACTCATATTGATGTTCAGGCGGATTTCTGCAAGAATGGCGTGGAGATTTCATCTACAGTTCGCACCACCGGCCCCACAGGAGTCGAAATGGAGGCCCTCACAGCGGCGGCCGTGGCAGCGTTGACGGTTTACGATATGTGCAAAGCGGCTGACCACGGCATCGAAATCTCCGAACTCCGCTTGCTCGAAAAGAGCGGAGGCAGGAGCGGTCACTATCATGCCAAAATGAGGCGTGCGAAGTAGAATCCAGTTTTCACGTGTCGGCTTGGAAAAGTGATTAGCCCAGTGCGGAACTGGCAATTCGGCATCGAGCTTCGAATTTCGCACTTTCCCGGCGCGCGGAACCTGCTTATCAGTACCTGATTCCGAGTGAAAGGTTCCCGAGTGTCGGCGCCCATCAAAATCCTTGTTGTCGATGACAACCCCACGATTCTCCAACTGATGTGTCAGACTTTGGAGAAGTGCGGAGAGATCATCACCGCAACGGATGGCGCCGATGCTTTGATGAAGACGATCGATACCAAGCCCGATTTGATCATTTCGGATTATTCCATGCCGGTCATGGACGGACGCGCGCTCTTCGACAAGCTGCGCTCGCGCAAGGAAACCCAAAACATTCCTTTCGTCTTGCTTGCCTCACAAAAGGAAATCGATGAGCGCCTGCGCATGGTTCTGGAGGACGTCGAAGATTACTTCGTCAAGCCCTTCTTTACGCGCGACCTTTTGCAGCAAACTCGCCGCATCACTGCGCGATTGCTTCAGCAACGCATGGAAAAGCAAGGAGGTGGCGCGGGCATTAAGGGCCGGCTCACGGAAATAAGTTTGATCGATTGGATGCAGACTCTCGAGCAGGGTCGAAAGACCTGCGCCTTGACTTTGCGTTCGGGTTCCGAGAATTGCACGCTGTACTTTAGAGATGGGCAGGTAAGACACGCGGTGTATGGCGACTTGAAAGGCGACGCCGCGGTTTTTAAAGTCCTGACTTGGGTTGATGGCGACTGGGAAGTGGACTTTCAAAAGAACTCTCCTGAGCATACCACTACTATGTCGACCCAGGTGCTGATGCTGGAAGGGTTGCGCATGATAGACGAAGCCAGTCGCGACGCGGGGTAGGGCTCAGGTGTCGGGTGCCAGGTGCCAGACAAGAACGAAAATCGAAGCTCGAAACTCAGATTCTACGGTCGTGTTGCAAGCTTCGAAATTGAGGTTTCGGTTCTGGCACCCGACACCTGGAACCTAAAATGCTTCGCGCCAAAATTCTCATTCTCAGTGACGCTTCCTCGCGCGGCGAGCGCCCGGACTTGTCCGGCCCGGCAGTGCGCGAGTTCCTGGAAATGCATGGATGGCAAGTCTCCGGCATCGAAATCCTTCCTGATGATTTAAATACCATACGACAACGGCTCGAAGTTCTCACCGATGCGGACGACTGCGACGCCGTCGTGACCGCGGGCGGCACGGGCGTGGGTCCGCGCGATGTGACTCCGGAAGCGACGCGCGCGGTCATCGAGAAGGAGATTCCTGGCCTCGCAGAGATGATGCGCGGCGAAGGCGTCAAGAAAACTCGCCGCGCCGCACTATCACGAGGAATGGTCGGCGTGCGCCAGGGTAAACTCATCGTCAACCTGCCCGGCAGTCCGCGCGGCGCACGCGAATCGATCGAAAGCATTGTTGATTTGCTGCCACACGTCGTGGACCTCATTCAGGGCCGCACCGCGCACTCTGATTAACGCGCTTGGTGATGGAGCAGGGAAAAAGCGCGATCGCCTCACGCCCATTAAGGCCCAACCCGAAGCAACTTAATTGGAGCCCAAGAAGACAAGAAAAAAGCGCTTGACATTCAATTTCTATATATGTAGAGTTCTGTCATGAAAGGCCCTCGCATATCGCCGGAAACGCTCCTGGTCTTGGAAGGTTTTTTGGCGCGCCCCACCGACTGGCGCTACGGTTATGAGCTCAGTCGCGAAACGGGTCTGAAGTCTGGGACGCTCTACCCGATTCTCATGCGCCTGGAGAAGTACTTGTTGCTGGAAGCCTGCTGGGTGGCGACCGAGGACGGAGTGCCGCCGCGCCACACTTATCGACTAACGCCAAATGGAGTGGAATTGGCCAGAACCAAGCTGGCCGAAGCGCGCCCGCGCTCGCTGGTGCGGCAACCCGCCTATTGCCGTGGGTGAAAACCATGCTGGATGTGCAGCTCCGTCAAGCTGCGGCCGTCCTTCTGGAATCCGCGATTCGCATTGCTCCGCCCGATACGCGTGACTGGGGTCAAGCGATGCGGGGTGAACTCAACCACGTGGAAGGCTCGTGGGCGGCGGCGATGTGGGCGCTGGGCGGTTCGAGCGTTTTGGCCAAAGCGGCCGTCGTCTCGCTGGTGATTCCCGGCCGTCGCCTTGTCCCCGACGGGGGGATTTTCGCCAAGAGCGCCACCCTGCGCAAGGCGGCATTAGCCTTGGGCGGAGGATGTGTGCTGGCGTCGCTGCTGTTTTTCGCTGCCCCGCCGTTCCGCCAGGCTCTCCAAGTGGCGATCGAGCCGTGGCATCACCTCTATCAGGTTGGCTCCAAGAATTTTGAGCCCGGCTTTGAGGCGCTCGCCAAGCGGGCAGAGATGCGCCACGATCCCGAAGCGCTCGCCTTCTGCGCGGTGCGCCTCCAGGATCCCCGCGAAAGCGTGCGCTTGGCAGAGGAAGCCGTCCGCCTCGATCCAGACCTCCTTTGGATCTACGCCGTGGTCGGAATGCGCAGTCCGGAGCTTCCTGAAGCTGCAACGTGGGTCGAGAAGCTCGAGCGGTGGGATCCGCAGAATGCGCTCCTCCACTTGATCGCGGCGGAAGCAATCGAGCGGACGCATTATCGCCGGGGCGTGTGGTCGCCGCCCACGCAGGAGCAAGAGCAAGCGTGGCAGGACGCCATGTCGGCCGCGTTTCAGTCCTCCAAATTCGACGATTATCTCGATCGGGTCGCGCAACTCAATCGCCGCGTGGTGCCCCGTTACGGATTCTACGACCCGGACGAAGTCGTTTCACGGGACCGGATCGACCTGCCCACTCACGCCATTGAGAATTCCGAGCGGTTTGCCAAATCGTTTCTGAACGATGGTGCGGTCCTCGAAGCAAAGGGTGATCGAAAGGTCGGGCGTGACAAATTCTGGACGGTCGCACGTTTTGGCCAGTTAATCGACGCCCAGGGCCGCACGAGTCTGGAACACTCGATGGGTACAAGCCTCCAAGCGATGGCTTACCGGCAACTTGAGGCGTCTTCGCAAAGGGAAGGGAATCGGACGGAGGCCGCGCTCTATGGTTATCTTGCAGCGAAATTCGACCCCGTTCAAGGCAAGCGTGCAGATTTTCCCGGGGAGTCGGCTTTTGGGCGGGATACGTCTCAACGGAACGCTGTCGTCGTGGAGATTTCCGGGCTCATGATCCTTGTCTTTTTCGGACTCCTGGTGATCGCCCTAGCGATCGTCATCGCCGGGGGACGCCGCGGTGCGCACGCGGCCGCCAAGCGCGCGCGTCCCGTCGCAACGATCGTTGTCTTGACCAGCGCGGTGGGTGCGTTGTTTTCGTCTACCACCCTCTACCTGACCTATCGGCCCTACTGGTACATTTTCCAAAGCGCGATCCTCAGCGGTGACAGAGTTCAGACCAGCGACCTGAGCGCCTTTCTCAGTGCCATGAAGATGCCGCCCGGACTTTCACCCGGCGCCGGCATTTCCTTGTGGAGTGCTCTGCTTTATTCCGGCTCACCCAGCTTTCTGTTCTACGTTTGGGCAGGGGTGACCCTGCTCGGTGTCAGCGGCCTGGTCCTTATACTTCTCCGACACCTCCTGGGCCGACCGCATGTTCACTCGCCGTAGCAGCGGCGCACTTCTCCTACATCGCAACTTTATAGCATCCGAGGTTACCCGTCGCCTGAGAAACCCGATGGAATTGTGGGCCGACTCAGCGGGCGTAGCGCGCGACGCAGACGGGCCAAGTCGGTGTCAGTATTCGCGGGGTCGTGCCGTAGTTTGAGGCGTGGCCCCCCGCTTCCAGCGGGCACCGGAGCCGCCAAGGTAACGGCGTAAGGTTCAATTGGACGCGACCGAGCTTCGGCACCGAGTTTCGGCAACCTGCCCGCACTGAGGTAATCTGTGCTATGATCCTCGGTCGAATACGGAGGAACCTCGAGCGTGCTTAACTCCTACGGGCCGATCGTGATCTTTGCGGTAATCGCCGCGCTTTTTGCTCCGGCGACTTTGTGGATTTTCAAATTCATTCGCCCGTCCTTCCGCGCCACACCGGAAAAAGTGATGCCTTACGAGTGCGGCATCACTCCGGAGTCCGACTCGCGTCACCGTTACACCGTGCGCTTCTACGTTGTCGCCATCCTGTACGTGGTCTTCGCCGTGGAAACAGTTTACCTGATTCCGTGGGCCGTGCAGTACCAGGCGCTCGGACTCTTGGGACTGGTGGAAATGCTTGTTTTCCTCGGCATCCTGATTGTCGGCTACATCTGGCTGGTGAAGCGGGGCGCGCTGAAGTGGATTTAGTCCGCGTTCGGTTCGACCCGCCCACGTAGATTCAGGTTTTATCCCCTCAAAAGTCACTTTCGGCAGCTCGGAAGCGCAATGCGAAAAAAGCGCTTGACTTTCGCTTTTTATTCGCCTATAGTCCTTTCCCGGTAACCCAGGCAATTCGACAGGACGGGCGGGTTACTTATCTCAAATCTTTGGAGGAACCTATGGCGCTGAGCGAAGCACTGTTACCCGAGTTCGACCAGGAAATGGCCAACACCCGAAAGAGTCTGGCGCGCGTGCCCGACGACAAGTTCGATTGGAAACCCCACACGAAATCAGCGACAGTCCGGCAGTTGACGACCCACATTGCTTTGTTCCCAAGCTGGATGATCGACACCTTGGAGAAAGCGTCGTTTGACTATGCGCCGGTGGACGGCCCGGGATACAACCCGCCGATGATGAACTCTCATCAGGAACTGCTGGAGGTCTTCGACCGCGACGTCCCCAAAGCGCGGGCAGCTTTGAAGGGATCGAGCGACGCCCATCTGATGGAGACCTGGAGCTTGCTCGCCGGGGGCAAGACGATCTTCTCGATGCCGCGGATTGCCGTCCTGCGCGGCATGGTGATGAATCACCTGATTCACCACCGCGCCCAATTGGGAGTCTATCTACGGCTCAACGATGTGCCGGTACCCGCCATCTACGGGCCATCGGCGGATGAGCAAAGCTGACCGGTGCAAACGTAGCGGCGGGTTTACCCCGCCATGTGACCACGTGGTGGCGGGTTCGCTCCGCCAGGGCAATCTCGCGGCGCCACAACGCCGGATGGCGGGATAAACCCGCCGCTACGACGCCGTGGAAACCTCTTGAACTCGATAAAGCATTTCGCCGGCGCGGGGGACCACGAGCACGCCCTCGTCTTCACGGCCTTTCCACTCTGCGCGGTTGACGCTCGTGGGATCGAGGTAACCCAGATTGACGCGTCGGCAGCGCTCTTGTGGAATGGCCGTCGCGAGGGTCACCTGAACGCGTGGAGTCTCGGTCTTGGTCGGCGCGTCGTAGGCGCCCAGGCCTTTGACGTGGGTTGAGTGCGCCAGGATTCCGCCGGGGTAGTTCTTGAACTTGTCCCACTGCGCCAGGAAGTAGTCGCGGCAGTGATAGCCGATTTCCTCAATCAAGGCGCCGTGGGTGTAACTGATCTCGGTGATGTGCGGGGCGAAGATCACCACCTCGCCGCCGTCGGCCACGGCGGGTTCCATCTTGTACATGCCCTTGCCTGCCGTCCAAATATCGTCGTAGAGACGCGGCATCACCGACAGAACCCGCTTGTAGGGCTCCTTCACGTAGACGATATGCTTCTGTGCGGAGAGCGCCGCGGCGGATTTCCACGCCTCCTGGGGCGTGCCGAAGTAGATTCCGGCCAGCCCTTCGTGCGTGACCACGAGCGCAAAGCAGGCCGAGGGTGTTTCGATCATATTGGCCGCGCGGTCGATGATGGCGCGGATGGGCGTGTATCCCGAACCGATCACCTTGTAATTGGTCATCAGGGCGCCGAACCAGTGCGTGAGGTTGATGATCTCTGCGCCGGCGATGCCGGGGAAGAAGTACTTGGTGCCGCCCGAAAAGCCCGCCACTTCATGCGGGAAGACCGGTCCGCAAACGATGAGCTGGTCGTATTCGTGGATGAGCTTGTTGAGGCGGACAGGAACATCCTGCGCAAGCAAACCGCCCGTGAGCTCGCCAATCTCTGCGGCGCGGATCACACCCAAGGTCATGAAGTTCCGCGGCTCTTCCCAGTGATGATTGAAGATGCGGCTTTTGCCGCAACGCCCATCAATCACCGGCCGGCCAACCAGCTTGCTGAGATGCTCGTCGTTCATCATCGGGTGCGTGCCAAGCGCCACGAGGTAATCCAGCGTGGCCACGCGCAAGGCGAGGTGGGTCTCGAGCAAATCATACATCATCGGCATGGGCATGGTGCGCGTGCCATCGGGTATGATTACCAGCACGCGCTTGCCATCAATGGCAAGAGTGGCGAGGCCCTCTTGCACGACGTTGCTGACTTCCGCGTGGGTCAGGTAGCGATCCGCGAAGCCCGTTCCGATGGTCATTAGTTGAGACCTCCCGCACCTCGGTGCCGAGTTGCAAGTGACGAGTGACGAGCAAGAACGACAAACGATTCCGCTTGCTCGTCACTGGTCACTTGTCATTTGCCACTGCCTTTCACACTCCCGCGAACGCCGAAAATCCGCCGTCCACCGGGAGAACGATTCCCGTCACAAACGCGGAGGCGGGTGAGAGGAGCCACAGCACCGCTCCGAGCAGGTCCTCGGGCTGGCCAAATCGCGCCATGGGTGTATGAGTGATGATGGATTTGCCGCGAGCGGTAAGATCGCCGGTATTCTCGTCGGTCAGCAGGAAGCGATTCTGCTTGGTCAAGAAGAAGCCTGGAGCCACAGCGTTGACACGGATCTTGGGCGAGTACTGCTGGGCCACATGCACCGCGAGCCACTGGGTGAAACTGTTCACGGCGGCTTTGGCGGCGGAGTACGCCACCACGCGCGTCAAGGGGCGGATGGCGCTCATGGAAGACACGTTGAGGATGACGCCTTCCCCATTCTCGGCCATCATCTTTCCAAAAACCTGGGAGGGGAGGATCGTTCCCATGAGGTTCAGGTCGAAGACCCAACGCAGGGCATCGGGCGGCAAATCGAAGAAGCCGAGATCCGTGCTGGCGGTGGCCTGAGGCTTGTTGCCTCCCGCGGCGTTCAACAAGCAATCGACTTTACCGAACTTCTCGCGGATGGCGTCCGCGGCTTGATTCAGGCTCGAGGGGTCCACGACATTGGCGCTGATGGCCACGGCCTGGCTGGCGCGCGGCCCCATGCGATTTAAGACTTGCTGAGCCGCGTCCATGTGGCGCGCGAGAATCGCCACGTTGGCCCCGCACCCCACGAGGGCGCAGGCCATCTCTCCCCCCAGAATTCCCGACCCTCCGGTAATGACCACGGTCTTTCCGGTGAAATCATAAAGACGGTTCAATTCGGCAGAGTCCATGCAATCGTTCCCCCCACGGAATATATACCACGTTCCGAAGCCACTAGATTCAGAATCGATAGTCCGTGGAAAGGCGCACCGCATTGCCACTCAGCGTACCCAGCGCTTGCGAACTGTCGTAGTGCGTATAACCCAACATCAGCGATAGCCGGGGGCTGGCCTTCAGGGTGAACGCGGGGCTGAAGAGCAGCGCCGGCTTGATGGGCGTCGCATGTTCGACTTGTTGGACTCCCGTGCCGGTGGAAATGTCGAACCCGAGCGGCCCGTGGATCTTTCCAGCGACGTGGGTGGTGAGGTAGTGGCGTTGGTAGAAACCGGGATTGAAGATTCCCAGGTAAGGCCGCTCGGAACCGCCCGCAAGCCCATAAGCGAGCCCCGAATAGCCAATATCGAAGGCCGTTCGCGAGCGGTGCAACAACTTGCGGTTGAACGTCACCGATGTCCCGACAGCGCGATTGTGCTCCGCTTCGTGAAACTCCGACGATCCGGAGTCAGCAAACTCGAATTCGTGGGCATAGGAAATGGTGAAATCGTCGGCAGCGAAAGGTTCCAGACGCAGGCCCGTGCTCGCGTTGAAGTGATAATCGAGGCCGAGGGACAGCCGGTCCTCCATCACGCCCAGTCGCACGGCAGTGGGAGTATAGGTAATGGCCGAGCGTGCGGCGGTAAGATCAACCGTCAGCTTTCGCTTGGGCATCGCATAGCTGGTGCCGACAAAGCCCAGCGGGCGCATTCCTGCGGAAGTAATTGGCAGGTCCTGAGTGGGGATACTGGTGAGCACGCCTGGCCCGAATCGCGCCAGGCCCACACCGCCACGCAAAGTGAGTTGCGGGGTAATGTAGGTGGTTTGGCGATACACCGCCTGCGACGGCCCCACGGCGCCCTGGATTCCACCGCTCGGACTTTGAGAAGGAAGATAAGCCAACGACAAGTAGGATTGCGATCGCGGGAGGGCAGAGAATCCCCAGGTGTTTTCGTATCCATAGGCGGCTAGGTCCTCAGCGTTGGGCGAACTGCCGGACCCGGTTTCTCTCGCCCACGATGCGGACGTGTGCATGGTGGGCTGAGCATCGCTGCGCAGACTGGTTTCCAGGTTTCCCTCTTCTTCATTGCGCGGGTCGGCAGTTTCTGCGCGGTAGAGCAAAGCCCTGGCGCGGTGGGAATCGTGCAACGCCCTTTCCAGGTTAGCAAGCAGCAACAGAGCGTCGGCGTCGCGCGGATTATCGTCGACGATTTTCGCGGCAAGATTGCGCGCGTAGACCAGATCACCGCGATGGTAGGCAACGCGCGCATTGCCCTTCAGCGCGTCCACATCCGTCGGGTCTTGGCTGATAAGGTAATTGAATCGCCGCAGGGCTTCTTTCTCGTGGCCTTCGTAAAGGTCCAGGTAAGCAAGTTGTAATTGTGCGTCGCGATTGTGGGGGTTGGAGGAGACGAGCACCATCAGGGTCCTGCGCGCTTGGGGATATTGGTGCAGGTTCATTTCCACGCGAGCCAGACCCACGGCGTATTCGGGGTTCGCAGGGTATCTCTCCGAGAGGTTCGTGAAGAGGAGAAGCGCCGCATCGGAACGGCCTGCCCACGTCGTGACCCGCGCCAATCCTTCCAGTGCGTCGCTGTCTCCGGGGTGCTTCTCCAAAACCTCTTGAAATTCACGGAGGGCGGCGTCGTACTGAGCGTCGAAGGCCAACGCGCGGCCTAGGCCCATCTTGGCATCGTGATCGTTGGGGTTGAATTCCAAAATGTGGTGGTAGGATGCAATCGCCTCCACATAGTCGCCGCGCTGGACCTGGAGGGTGGCCATTCCTTCGAAAGCTTCCAGATCCCATGGATTCCTTCTGGCGCGTTCTTGATAGACCTTCTCTAGGCGCGAGGGCCCGCGTGAGCTGCTATTCGCCGTCGCTCTAGGAAGGGTCGTGCTCGGCCCTTCTGACGGCAGGGCCGGGGGCGCAAAGAACGCTGCTGCCACAACCACGACAAGCACGGAGCCGAGGCACCCCAAGCCCGGCCGTAAGCGCGTCATCGCGGCGGGGAAATGGAGGGAGTACCTTCTCACATCAGGGTGGCCTTTTGGAGGATTGTTCATTTGTCGCGACTCCCTTTGCTGGGGGCAAGACAGCGCTCCCAGCGCGCAGGTTAGGATCGAGATGCTTTAGGGTGTTCCCTCGGCAATGGCGCCCACGTGGGTCACCTTTTCCCAGCGGCGGCTGCCGAACAGAAACTTCATGACTCCCTGGAAGCGGTAGAACAAAACCAACTGGCGGTAGCCGAGGTTTTCGAGCAGGCCGAAAATCAAGAGAGTCACGAGATCCCGAAACCGCGGGTATCGGCGGTAGGTGAGCTCTTCGAGAAGCACGGCTCCTACCGACAGGAATCCGCCATAGACGAAACCGAGGAGAATGAAAACCAAGAGCAGACGGGTCGGAATCATGCCCAGGTAGATGAACGCCGGGACCAGAGCATACCCCAGGAATTCCACCACCGCGCCCACGCCCTCGACATACGAATGGAAGGGGAAGCTGAGCATGCCAACGATTCCGTATTTCTTTCGAAAGAGGATGCCCGAGTGTTTCCACAGTGTTTGGCAAAGGCCTAATTGCCAGCGGCGGCGCTGATTGGCCAGTACGGCGAGTGTGGAAGGGCATTCGGTCCAGCAGACAGGGTCAGAGGCGAAGGATGTGCGAATCTTGCGTTTGTTATCCGCCGCCCATTGGCACAGTTGCACAATCAGGTCCATGTCCTCCGTCACCGTGTCGTGGCTGAAGCCGCCCGCTTCAATCACGGTCTCGCGATGAAAGACCGCGAATGCGCCCGACACAATCAACGTGCCCCCGAGCAGATGCCATCCCGTGCGGCCGAAGAGGAAACTGCGCAGGTACTCGACGACTTGGAATCGTTCCAGCCAGGTCTGGGGCAAACCCACTTTTAGCAAGCGTCCGCCGCGAGTCTCGCACCCGTTCAAAATGCGGATGATTCCTCCGCTCACCACGGTTTGCGTGGTGCAGTTGACAACCGGATCCATCAGCCGCAGCAGGGAGTCGCGTTCGAGCAGGCAATCGGCGTCGATGTTGCAGAAATAGGGTGAACGGCAAAGATTGATGCCGGCGTTGAGGGCGTCAGGCTTGCCCCCTCGGATTTTGCTGACCACGAGAAGACTGGGAATCGCCGGGTTGGTGTAATAAGTTTGGACCGGCGCCGTGGGGAGACCGCCGTGGTAGGCCCCATCCATTTCCAGCAGCCCAAAGCTTTCCACCAGTCGGGCGAGAGTGCTATCGGTGGACCCGTCGTCGACGACCATAACCTGGAGCTGGGGATAATCGACCTGCAATGCGGTGCGTACGCAATCCACGATAACGTCCTGCTCATTCCATGCGGGAATGACGATGGTAACCGGCGGGGTCACGGGTGAAACGCGCAAGGCGTCCAACCCTTGATAGGCCAACTGCCGTTGATGCACCCAAGTGGCGCGCAGCGACAGTAACATCAGGATCGTGTAGATTCCGTTGCCGAGGAAAAAGTAAGAGAGCACAACGAGATTGAAAACCGTGACCCAGTCTTCAAACAACGTGCGAATGTGGCTCATGGCGGACCAGTTCCTTCAGGCCGCGACGCGCGGCAGAAACTCGAGAACGTGCTCCGTGCTGACGGCGCTTTCGAGGCCGGGTTGTGTTCCTTCGTGGAACCGCATTTTGGCCTCTGCCGAGGAGAAGAGGCGGCTCAGGAACCTGAGTCGTACCTCGGGGGGCACGCTGCGGAGAATTCCCGAGAGCCCCACGCGGGCCGATTCGGCGGCCAGTTGTTCGACCATGCGGGCATCCACGCCATTGGCGCCATTGCTGTACATTTCCACGAGTTCAAACACCACTCCCCGCCGCTCAATCACCTCCACTATTTGTTCCCGCGTCGGGTGGTTCGGCGAAGCGAGAAAGTGTTCATAAAGATGATGGGTCCCCTCGGGGCCCAGGGAGAGGAGGGTCTGGATGGCCGCCTCCCGGACCTGCCAATGCGAGTCGCGCAGGCATCCGCGAATCTGCACGTGCAAGGGTGCGGCGGCTTGGCGCAAGTGGGCGAGGGCTTGCACGGTGCGGAGGCGCACGAACCATTGGTGATCGAGCAGAAGGTTTCGCAGCGCACGCGTGGCGCGCGGGTCGGCAAGAAAGACGATTATTTCCGCCGTTCGGGCCCGAGTTTCCGAGTTGGCGTCGATAGCGAGCGCGGCCAGCAACAACTCCACCATCTGGGGAGAAAGCAATTCCGCGGTGAGAGTGAGATGCGGCTGGAATGCTGCCTCGCGACTGACGATCATCCGCAGGATCTCGGTGCCTTGCAGGCGGACATTGCCATCGCCGTGGCGCAGTGAAGGCACGAGAGCCGGCGCGCAAGCAAGGTCAAAGCTCGCCATGGCGGCCCGTAATCCCCGCAACGGCGGAGATTGAGAGTTCCCTTGCGCCACGGCGTGAAGCCTCTCGCGAAGCAGCGGGAAGCTCTCCGGCGCGCCCAGGGCTCCCAACGCTCGCAATGCCACAAACTGAACTTCGGCGCGGGGGTCATCCAGGGCTTTAACCAGCAGGGGCCAACTTGGCCGATGGCGAAGCTTTCCCAAGTTTCGGATGCTCTTTGCCCGGAGTAGGAGGCCCATTCCGGGGCGGCCGAGGCTTTCGCGCAATGCCCCGCTCTGCGAGCACGGCGCTGCCATGCGTGGGCCTCGAGCCAACCGACTGTGCCACAGCTCGATTAACCCCAGCTCCAGGCAGAGAGCCTGGAAGAAAACCAGAGATCGCTCGGGAAGCTTTCGCCGGGAGAAAAGCGGTTCAAGCAGAACCTCCAGCTCCGCCATCGGCATTTCTCTGAGAATTTCGATGGCGGCAGGACTCCGCGCGCCGGACAAAATCCCAGCCAGCACTGGCCGGTACTTGCGTTGGAGGGCGTGAACGTACCGGCCATAACGAATCTGTTGCCAGCGCCGGAAGAGAGCGACAGCGATCAGAAGGAAGGTTCCCGCCACCACGGAAACCACAATCATGAATGCCAATTGTGTTACGGGGTCAGAGTGATCGATCATGATATCGTCCTTTGGCGGAAAGCCCTTGTCCGTAGTTTGGAGGGTGACCTAAGATAGGAGCGTCGAGAGACAGGGATTGATAGCACACAACGGCCGCCTGCTAGTTCGGACCTTTCAGCGCCCGACGGGGCGCATGAGGAAGGCTTAGTGTAGGCATGGTAACGGCCCTATTGCAATAGCTATCTTTTGATAAATAGCAGATTGTGGCTGGATAAGTGGACACTTTGACCGAATTTGGCGTCGATTTTGCCTTAATTCCGCGGCCCCGCCGCATCCGTCTGCAACTTGTCGAGGTTTCGTATTTGTGAGTGTTAACTAGTGTAGTATATGTTTATCTGAGTCTTAACAGACTAGATTCTAGCCCGGCTTTCTTCCAGCCGGCAAGACCATCCTGATACACCTTGACTTGATCGAAGGCATAGCCGTGCTGTAGCAGGATCCTTCCTGCGGCGCGGCCGGAAGCGCAAATATCCCCGGAGGATTGGCCGCTCTCATAGAAGACGATGACGCGGCCCTTGGGCAAGGTGCTCCAGCGCTGCGGCATGTCGTCCACGGGAATATTGATGGCGCCGGGAATCTGTCCCGCTGCGAACTCTTTTGCCGGCCGCACATCCACAAAGAGTGGTTTCGTGTTTCCCGCGAGGAGGTCACGGAGTTGGTCCGTATTGATCAACGTGGGCTGCTTCATGGCGGCTTCGGCTTCAGTGCATGCCACTCCCTGGGTCTGGAAGCTCGAAAACGCGTCTCCGGGAGCGGAGGTAAGCGATCCGAACGCAGACTGGGCGGGTTCGGTAGCCGCCTGAACGGGTGCGTCTTTATGGGGACTGGCCGTGGATTTCTGGGGATTCTTGGTCGCGGCCGGCGCGGATGATGAGGATGTTGCGGGTGCGGATGACATCCCGACGCCCTGCGCCAAAAGTTCCCGATCGACCATTTGCGACAACTCGTCAAGGTCCGGGGCTCCCGAAACCACTTGGCGCCCAATGAAAAATGTGGGTGTGGCGTTGACCCCGAGCGCCTTGCCGTCTTCTCGATCGCGTTTGACCCGCTCTGCCGCGGCGCCGCTGGCCAGGCACTGGTCGAACTTGCCCTGGTCCAAACCGATGGCGGCGGCATCACGCTTCAAACCGTCATCGGTCAAGTCGGTCTGATGGGAATAAATTTCGTCTACGGCTTCCCAAAACTTGCCCTGTTCGGCGGCGCACTCTGACGCTTCGGCCATGCGCTCGGAGAACGGGTGGGCATGGATCAGCGGGAACTGGCGGAACACAAAGCGGATCTGTTTCGCATACTTGTCCCGAATCTGTTTTGCCACCGGCTCCTCGCGCCCGCAAACGGGGCACTCGAAATCTCCGAATTCCACCACGGTAACCGCCGCGTTCGGATTCCCTGTGGCGTGGCTGTCCGGCCTCACCAATCGATCCGCTGAAGTCTCATTGGGAGGGGCGGGCGGCGGGGGCGGCACCTCTCCATGCGCGGCAAGCTGGTAAAACGCAGGGACGCCAATCAGCACTGCCACGATGCTCACCACGAAGTAGCCGCGCATCTGGGCAAGTTGCGTGCTGGGGTCGGCCTCCGGCGCCGGGTGAGTGACGTTATAAATAGCGAGCGCGCAGAGCGCGGTCATCACTAACCCGGAGGTCACGCACCACGCACAAAAATGGTGGATTACGAACCCTTGCAGGTATTCCAAGTACAACGAGAAGAAGAATCCAAAGCCCGTGGCGCCGGCGAGCGCGTAGCGGACGTCGGTGGCCCGGGCCGCGGGAACCAGCGACTCCGCTATGATGAGCAACGCCACAACCACATAGCCCGCGACGCCGAGCACGGGCATCGGCAGGCCGCCAATGTGCGAATAAACGCTGGCCCGCACGGCGTCGCATCCCCCGCCCGTCCCCAGGCAGACCATCGTCCGGGAGGGGGAGGTGTAAATCCAGAGAAGATAGAGGGAATCAAAAAGGCCCAAAAGGGCAAGAATGAGGGAGATGGATTTCCGCATAATCACCTGTTCTACAACTCTCTGAGAGGTGCGACGGCGGCTGCGGGTTGCTTGCCAGCGCGCGTTTTTTCTCGTCAGGCGGTGAACTGTTTCGGCGGCGTGCGCCAATCACTGCTTGTGGGCTTCCGCCAGAGACTCTGCCAGGCCGTAAGGCTCGAGGTCTCGCGCCAGATGCTCGACCGAGCGGAACAGGATACCGCGTATTCCCACCGCTCGCGCACCCTTAATGTTGATCTCACGGTCGTCGATAAATAGCGCTTGCGATGCGGGCACGTCCAGCGCCTCCAGGCAGACGTTATAAATCGCCGGGCTGGGTTTCACGATCCCTAACTCGCCGGAAAAACAGAGATGGTCAAATAGTCCGAGCCAATGGGCCTGTTGGCGAAGGTAGCCGCTCACATATCGAGACATGTTGGACAGCACCGCAGTCTTCAATCCACGGCGCCTCAGCACTCGAACCCAATCGACCATGATGGCATTGGGCCTGTCCCACATTTGACAATCGAGAGTCGACCACTCCTTGAGCTGTTCCTTGGAGAAGGGAATTCCCCCTGCGAGCGCAACCTTTTGCCAATAGGCTGCGTTGTCGAGGGCATCCCGGTCGTAGGCGTCGCGTTCTCGCCAGTACATCTGCTGAAAGGCCGATGCTTCGGCTCCAATGGCTTTGCGGAGCACTCCGTAATCCTCAAGGGTAGGCGCTAAGCTCAACACGCAGCCGTAATCAAAGATAATGGTGGTTGTGGGCATGGGTTAGGTCGACTCGATCATCAACACTGTCAATTCCGCCCCCTCTTTGTTTTCATCAACATCCCCGGATGAACCTTCATTTTTGAGGATGTGCCCACCTACTGAGAATTGCAAAACATAGTGACGAAGGAGTCCGTAGCGCGGGCATCGTGCCCGCTGTCTCGGGAGCGTCCCGCTCCCGTTAGCGCGCGGGCAGGATGCCCACGCCACAGCGGGCGAGACGCCCGCGCTACAGCTTTGCAACCGCCATCATTTGTTTTCATCAACATCCCCGGATGAACCTTCATTTTTGAAGATGTCTGCGCCATCCAATGCGCTCATTTTGTCCGTTATCCCCGAACGACCGTAGCGCGCACGTGTTCTTCGGACACGCGCTCCTTCCGTGATCCAGGTGAGACCGGCCGCACACATACAGCTACGGATTTGCGACCGCCCTCATTTGTTTTCATCAACATCCCCGGATGAACCTTCATTTTTGAAGATGTCCGCGCGATCCAATGCGCTCATTTTGTCCGTTATCTCCGAACGCCCGTAGCGCGCACGTGTTCTTCGGACACGCGGTCGTTCTCGTGATCCAGGTGAGACCGGCCGCGGACCTACAGAACAGGTCACTCCAGTTTGCCGGTCCTGTGATCATAGACGCGCCCCCATCCGAACAGGATACACCCGAAAGTCGGCTTGTCAAGCATTATTTTAGCCTACATGATAAAACCCATCAGCCTGTGCGCAGATTCGGACAAAAGCACTAGCGAAAATGTCTGATCTTTCAAAATGTTCCGGCCACCGGGCGCCGTCAGCCCGGCCGAACCGCGATGAGCCTGCGGGCGCCGACATTCCGTTCCGGCGGTTGAGTGACGAACTGTCGCTGCGGCATTTTCCGCGAAGGTCGGTCGGTGATTCTTCCCGGTCCCCTTTTTTTTCCCCGATGGAAGAAATTTCGGCAGCGCGCTCAGGGCCGTCACGACGCCACATTCCCCAGTCCGAACAGTCGAGCAATTTCCGCGTCGCCCGATTCCCTGGCCAGCTTTAGAAACGGCGTTCCTTGGGTGTCGTGTGCCTGGCGGAGTGTAGGAAAGCGTTTCAGGAATCGTTCCACCCATCGGGAGTCCCGCAGTTGGATAGCGTAGGCAAAATCATCCAGCTCAATCGCCAGGAACCCACCGAGCTCGCGAATATATTCGATGGCCCAACCCGCGGGCGTGGCGCCAAATTGACTGTCGAACACATTGATATCAGCGCCGAGCTGAACCAGACGTTTCACGACGTGACGATGACCATGCACTGCCGCATAGTGTACGGGCGTCGCGCCTGACTCGTCCTTCTGGTTCGAGAGGCTGCCATCTGCGGCCAGAATGGCGTTGACTCGCTCGATGTTGCCCTCAGTCGCCGCGGCAATCAGGCTGTCCAATTCGCTCATCGAAGTCCTCCAGACGGATCTGAGAAGCGGCGTCGGCATCTCCCGCCCAGGCTCTTGGCGGCGCGTAAGATCCTCCCGCTTCTAGAAAGTAATTAGCACCAAGTTCCAGTCGTGGGTGACCCCATGACCACTTTTCCATTCGTATCAGCGCGGTCAAGGGCCGCCGAGGCCTGGAGGGGGGATTACGACGCGAACAGCGATTCGACAAACTCGTGAGGGTCAAAGGGCAGGAGATCGTCGATTTTTTCGCCGACGCCGACAAACTGGATGGGGAGGCCGAGTTCGCGCGCGATGGCGATCACCACGCCACCCTTGGCGGTGCCGTCGAGTTTGGTCAGGATGATGCCTGTGGCGCCGCCGTGGTCGACGAACTGGCGCGCCTGCTGGAGGCCATTTTGTCCCGTCGTGGCATCGATCACCAGCAGCACCTCGTGTGGGGCATTGGGTATTTCGCGCGCCGCGATTCGACACATCTTTTCGAGTTCCGCCATCAGGTTGGTTTTGGTGTGCAACCGGCCGGCGGTATCCACGATCACCACATCGGGATGCCGGTTTCTGGCCGCCGCCAGGGCGTCGAAAAGTACCGCCGCCGGGTCAGCCCCGGACTTCTGCTTGATCATCTCGATGCCCAGCCGTCCCGCCCAGATCTCCAACTGCTCATTGGCCGCGGCACGGAAAGTGTCCGCGGCGCACAGCAGCGGGCGGCGGTTCTGCTGCATAAAATAATGGGCCAACTTGGCGATGCTGGTGGTTTTGCCCACACCGTTTACACCCACCACAAAGATGACGCTAGGCATGCCGGGCGGCGGCTGTTTGGCTTTAGGCGCCGAAGTTCCCGTTGCCGGCTTATCCAAAATCGCCAGAATCCCTTGCTCCACGGCAGGGCGCAATTGCGAGGTCTCCCGCAGCTTCCCCTGGCTGATTTGCTGCTTCAGCCGGCCCAAAATCTCCTGCGTCGTTTTGACTCCCAGATCGGCGGTAATCAGGGTCGCCTCGAGTTTATCGAGCACCGATTCGTCGAGGGCCGCCTTGCCCTCGACAATTTCCTCGATCTTCTCAACGAGTTGGGCTTTGGTAGAGGCGACGGCTTGCTTCAGCCGGTCCAGGAAGCCGGGTTTTTTCTCTTCTTTGTTTTTGCTACCGGAACCAAACAGGGAAACCATAATCCTTATTCTATCTTGAACTCACGAATTGCGGTGGATGAAATAGTAATCGCGATGTGGCATATTCCCAGTGCTAATAACTCAAAAGGTCTTTCCATCTCGAACTGCTCGGGTGTATGTTATCGGCAATAGGGGATTTCTGAACCACGGAGGATCACGATGGGGACAACGGTGGGAACAACAGTTTATGCCGACCCGGTTCCGGAAACTATGAAATTTGTTGGGCGGCAGCCGAGGTCCGTTGAGGAGACTCGCGTTCCCATCAACCTGCTTGAAGACCTGGCCCTGAAGATACTCTATCTTTCCGGCGAACTTTCGCTCTCGCAGTTGGCCAGCCGCATGCAGCTTCACCTCAGCGTGGTGCAAGAGATCTTCGAACATATCCGCAAGGAACAATTCGTCGAGGTTGTGGGTTTGGTGGGCCCCGTTCACCGGATTGTCGCCACGTCGAAGGGTCAAGTTGAGGCGCAGAACATCATGTCGCGCGATATGTATTCAGGTCCCGCCCCCGTGTCCCTTGCGGCCTACGTCGAAGTGATCCGCGCCCAGAGCGTCATGGACGTCACCGTTCACCGGCCCGAGCTTTACAAAGCCTTCGAGAACCTCGTGGCCAGCGACAGCATGTTGGATCAACTGGGTGCGGCGCTGGTTTCCGGGCAATCGATCATCTTGTACGGACCTACCGGAACGGGAAAGACCCTGATTGCGGAGACCCTGCCCCGCGTCTATAAGGATTCAGTCTGGATTCCTTACGCTGTGGAGGTACACGGCCAAATCATTACGGTCTTTGACCCGCTGGTCCACAAATCGCGGCAGGAGATTATTCAAGGCGAGTGCGACCGGCGCTGGGTGCTGTGCCGTCGCCCGCGGGTGATGGTAGGCGGCGAGCTGACCATGCAACTGCTGGACCTTCAGATCAATCCCGCCCTGGGCTTCTATTCCGCCGCACTTCAAATGAAGGCGAACAACGGCATCCTGATCATTGATGATTTCGGCCGTCAGAGGATTAGGCCGGAGGAGTTGCTGAATCGCTGGATCGTGCCCATGGACCGCAGGATCGACTTCCTGACCTTGGCGGGGGGCAACAAATTCGAAATCCCCTTCGATATGATTGTCGCGTTCTCGACGAACTTGAATCCTGCCAGCCTGGCTGACGAAGCCTTCATGCGAAGAATCCAGACCAAGGTCAAGGTGGGATACGTGACTTACGAGCAGTTCCACGAGATTTCGCGCCGCGTTTGCGCCAAATCTGGCCTGGAGTATGACGCCGCCGTTGTGGAGGGGTTTACCAAGGTTCTCGCCGACCTGCGCCAGCCCCTGCGGGCTTGCTATCCGCGCGACATCATCCAGCACATTTGTTGGAAAGCCAAATACGAGGGGGTACAGCCTCTCTTCACGATGGAAGCGATTCGCGAGGCCTGCGACCGCTACTTCCTCGGGCCTAGCACCGACGTGGAAGCCACCTAGACGTGCGGGAGGCTAACCGCTTCTTCAGGGGCCGCCGCTAGAGCTCTCCGCCGCTGTTCAAACCTTGCCAAGCTCCCTTTGGCCAGCGCCGAATCCAGTGCATCCACCACAATCGGGTCGTACTTCGTACCCACGTGCCGGCGCAGGATTTCGAGCGCCTGGGGGAACTCCGCCCCCGCCTGATACGGCCGGTCGGTGGTGATGGCGTCGAACGTATCCGCCACGGAGATGATGCGCACCAGCAGCGGCAGCTCATCGCCCTTGATGCCATCGGGGTAGCCCCGGCCGTTCAAGGCTTCATGGTGCCAGCGGATTCCAGGCAGCATTTCGTTGAGCTGTTTGACCTGGCGAACGATCTCATATCCCATCACCGTATGCCGCTTCATGATTTCAAACTCTTCGTTGGTCAGCACACCGGGCTTCTTGAGCACGCGATCCTCGATGCCGATCTTGCCAACGTCGTGCAGGGTGGCGGAAATCCGGACCTTATCGACTTCCTCTTCCGGCAGCCCCAGTTCTCGCGCCAGTGTTACTGAGAATTGCGCCACGCGCCCGGAATGGCCCTTCGTGTACGGGTCCTTGGCGTCGACGGCCGCCGCGATCATTTCAATGGAGTCGATAAAGAGCTGGCGGTTCTGCTCCGAAGCCATCTTCAAATTGCCGATGTAGCGCTGAATGTCCTCCGCCATCTGGTTGAAGGTGGAGGCAAGTTCGCCAATTTCGGTGCGGCTGTTGACCTCCGCGCGCTGGGTGAAGTCGCGTTGGGCGATGGATCGGGCCGTTCGCGTCAACATGTCAATGGGGTGGGTGATCGTTTTGGCAGCCAGAAAGCCAATCACCACGCTCAGGACGACGAGCACTAGCCCCAACTGGACCGTCTGGCGGCGCATCTCAAACACCGTGAAGAACGCGTCGCTGGTTTTCCGTTGGACGATCACTCCCCACCCTAATTTCTGCGTGGGAGCGTATGTCCCGAGCATCATGACGGTTTGGTTGCCGATGGGCAAGGGGAAGAGGGAAGTCTCCGCCACGCGGGCGCGTCCAGCCCAATTGAGGTATTTCTGCACGATGGGGCTGGCCACCATATCCGTTCCAGCAAACTTGTCGCGATCGTACGACGTAACCAGGCGTCCAGCGTTGTCCACCACATAAGCTTCCAGGCCCGACCTCCCGCAGGTTTCCGCGAGCGCCTGAGTGATGGGTTTGAGGGTAACTACCGCAGCCACCATTCCCAGAAACTGATCCTTCTGCAAAATAGGTTCCGCCATCACCATCACCACGTCGTTGCCGCCGGGACCCAGGACGGTGATGGGATTGCTTCGGTACTCTTGCCCTTGCTGGGCGGCAGTGAAAGCCGCGGCCAGGGACCGGCTCAGGAACGGACCGCCTGCCTCGGTGAAGTTTCGCGTCTGGGCCTGGGCGCCGCGGGCCTGGTTGTTCAGCACGGTGGCATAGAGAACCGCAGGCTTGTCCGCCACGAAGCCTTCCAGCGCCACGCGCAAATCCGTGTCGGAGGAGTATTTATCGGCGGGAATCCGAGTCGCCAAGGGCACCGCGGTGTCAAAAAACTCCTTCAACTGTTGATTCAAGTTCTCCATGTAAAGCGAGATGACTTGGGAGAGCGATTGCGAGGTAATCGTCTGAAGGATGCTTTCCTGTGTCTCCAGGCGCTCCCGGTTCAGCGACATCATTCTCGATCCGAAGAACCAAAGCGGACCGACTGTGATGCCAATCAGGATCAACAGGATGACGTATAGAATCCGGACACGTGTTCGCTTCTGTCTCATCGGCGGCCTTTTCAACACATTCTAGACAGCCCTCCTGCTTGAGCTCAATAGGACCAAAGTAACCCCTTAAAATGGAAGGCAGGCCGGCTGCGAGGTGGCCATCTTGGTCATGAGTTCCGCGGAGGCCGGACGCGCTTGCCGCGAGATCTTGTGCGGCTTTTGCCAGACCGGCCATCGGGTCACGCGGATCGCTCCGGAAAATGGTATAATTGTTATTCGGTTGTTTTCAGGGCAACCTGGACAATTTGCAGGCCACAACCCCTTGGCGAAGGGCCATGGTTCGGAATCGTTTCGAAAGAGGCGACCCGGGGCAGCTACGCCGAGGCAATCAGGAGGCTAAATATGTACCCAGAAGAATTCGTACAACCCATGCGGGAAGAACTCACACGGATTGGCTTTCAGGAATTGCGCACGGCGCAAGAGGTGGACGGACTTTTGACTAAGTCCAGCGGCACGGTGCTAGTGGTCGTCAATTCCATCTGCGGCTGTGCAGCAGGACGGGCGCGGCCGGCCGTCGCAATTGCGCTCGAGAACAAGTCGCGACCTGAGACCTTGGCCACGGTGTTCGCCGGCCAGGATACCGACGCCACCACTCAGGCGCGCGGCTATTTCACCGGATACCAACCCTCGTCGCCTTCAATCGCCTTGCTCCGCGACGGCAAGCTGGTGTTCATGCTGGAACGGAAGGAAATTGAGGGGCGAGATCCATACGCCATCGCCGAGGACCTGACCAAGGCGTTCGATCGCTATTGCAGTCAAGCCAGCGTGGCACAGGCGAACTGACAAAAAAGAAAAGTGTAAGGTGTAAAGGATAAAGTCCGCGATGTGTCTCGAGGGTAAAGCGTAGAGGATAAAAGGTAAATTGTACGACGCTCTTGTAGTTCTCAATCATTCAACCTTTAAACTTTACCTTTTAACCTTTACACTTTACCCTTCTGTTCATTCCTCCTTCAACGACCTCTCCATCAATTCCCGGATGGCCTCGCGGGGGGAGATTTCTCCTTCCAGAATCCTGTGAACTTGCCGGGTGATGGGCATTTCCACTTGATGCTTTTTGGCCAGAGCTACGGTGGCGGCGGTGGTCTTGACGCCTTCGGCGACCATGCGCATTGAGCCGATAATCTCCGCGAGTTTGCGCCCTTTGCCCAGTTCGACGCCCACCATGCGATTGCGGCTGAGGTCGCCCGTACAGGTCAAGACCAGGTCGCCCATACCGGCGAGGCCGGCAAGGGTTTCACGCTTCGCTCCGCAGGCGCAGGCCAAGCGAGTCATCTCTGCTAGCCCGCGCGTGATCAGTGCGGCGGTGGGGTTGTGCCCGAGGCCAAGCCCTTCTACCACGCCGGCAGCGACGGCTATGACGTTCTTCACGGACCCACCCAACTCCACTCCCACCACATCGCTCGAGGTGTAAAGGCGCAACACGCGGGAAGCAAATTCGCGCTGAACCTCCTGAGCCGCGTCCCTGTCGCGAGAAGCCACCACCACCGCGGTAGGATCGCCGCGAATAACCTCCTTGGCGAAGCTGGGCCCGGACAGAGCGCACAGGCGGGGCGCGAACGATTCCCCCACGACGCTGTGGATGACTTCGCTCATCCGCATCAAACGGCCGGTATCGAGTCCTTTGGTGGCGCTCACGAAAATCATCTCTGACCGTAGGTGGGGGAGCATTTTCTGAAAGAGCGTCGCGCAAACATGCGAGGGCATGACCGTAACCACAATTTCTGCGCCCGCCAAGGCTTCCTGTAGATCCCCGGTGGCGAGCAGGCCTTCAGGCAGCTTGACGCCGGGCATGAAGATCTCGTTTTCATGCCGTGCCCGGATGCTCTCCACCACCTCCGCCTCGAACGCCCAGAGCCGCACATCGTGGCCCGACTGAGCAAACGTCGCCGCCAGTGCGGTCCCCCAGTTGCCTGCGCCGATGGTGGCGATTCTTTTCATATACGGTTGGCCCGACGTCACTCGTAGTCGTGATTTGTGATTTTCAGCTTTTTCGACGGTTGCGCGCAGCACCTACTGAGGTTTGCAAAATGTAGTGACAAACACGTCTGTAGCGCGGGCATCTTGCCCGCTGTCTCGGGAGCGTCCCGCTCCCGTCGGTGCGCGGGCAGGATGCCCACGCCCCAGCGGGCGAGACGCCCGCGCTACGAAAAGAACTCGTCACTATATTTTGCAATCCTCATTAGGGCGCTTGCGGCAATCACCCATCACAAAGCGCCAATAACTGAAACTGACTACCCACTACTGACTACTGACTTCTTTTGTCCAACCTTACTTTCCGTGCCGTTCATGAGCCTGCCAATGTTGGCGTGGTGCATGGCGATGATTATGATTGCTCCGCCTGCCGCGCCAAGAACGATGGGCAGCGGCGGCCTTTTCATGAGGTAAACAACAAGCGGAAACGCTGCCGTAGCCACAATCGAGCCCAAAGAAATATAACGCCAAATCGCGACAATGATGGCGAAGATGATCAACACCAGCGCCACCTGTACGGGAGCGAGCGCGATGAAGACTCCCACGCCGGTGGCCACGCCTTTGCCGCCGCGGAATTTCAGCCAAACGGGAAAGCAGTGCCCCAGGATGGCCGCAACCGAGGAAGCGGCGATCCAGCGCGGGTCTCCCCCCGTCAGCCGCGAGGCAAGCAGAACGGCGGCAATTCCTTTGCCCAGATCCAGGATGAAGGTAGCGACGAAGCCGATGACGCCGAGATTCCGCATCACGTTGGTGGCGCCAGTACCACCGCTACCGGTACTGCGGACATCAATCCCTTTTTGCCAGCGGACAATGAGGTATCCGAAGGGAATTGACCCGAGGAGATAGGCGAGGATAGGAGTGAGAATGGCCTGCATGGCTGTTCTGTATCGGCCTTATGGTGTTTTGAAAATCGAAATGCGAAAGTCGAAACTCGGGGCGATTTTCGAGTTTCGGTTTTCGAATTTCGGCCTCTCAGCTCCTGGGAAAACGCATCACCTTCCGGTAGTGTGCGCCTTGAGGCGACAGTTTACTTTCGAATAGGAAGAATTCCGGGGCCTCGAATTTTCCCAGCGATGCGTTTGCACGTTCGGCAATTGCCGCCTCAAGCGCCGGCTGCGGGCGTGGCACCTGAAACCGCGCCAATGTAAGATGCGGCGAGAAAGCGCGATCCTCGCGCGCAAAACCGATCTTTTCCATGTGGGTTTCGACCTTCGCGGCGAGTTCCACCAGCGCCGGCGGCGCCGTGACGCCCGCCCAGAATACGCGCGGCCGAGTGCTTCCAGGGAAGAATCCGAATCCCTTTACTTCCACGCTGAAGGGTTCGAACGCGCCCATTGCCGTCAACGCTTCCACCACCTGCTTCGTTTGCGCATCGGAAATTTCGCCGAGAAATTTGAGAGTGAGATGGATTCCTTCCGGCCGCGTCCACCGCGCATCATGGCACAAACCGCGGAAGCTCTGCTGCGCATCCGTCAGCGCGGCATGAAGCGAATCAGGCAGGTCAATGGCAATGAATGCGCGCATGGCTAAGTGCTGGGATTAGGGGTTCGGGCTTAGGGGATTTTCTTAACCCCGGGTATCAGATCACCGACCCCAAATTCCCGAATTCCGAATCCCTAACCCCCAATCCCTAACCCCTAATCCCTGATTCTCCTCCGCACCATTTCCAAGGCCATCTGCGTGGCCCAGTGGCGCACGCGGTCGCGGGAGCCGGGAAAATGGAACTCCCGCACCTGTGTTCCGCGTTCATCGGCGAGCGCGACGAAAACCAATCCTACCGGCTTTTCACGGGTGCCGCCCGTGGGACCGGTGATTCCGGTGATGCCCACTCCTATGGACGCACCGGCGCGGGCGCGAACGCCCTCTGCCAGCGCCTGCGCGACGGGTTTGGACACGGCGCCATGAGCATTAATCAGGTCCGCCGGAACACCCGCCCATCGGGTTTTCATTTCGTTGGTGTAACAAACGACGCCGCCCAGGAAATAGCTCGAGCTTCCGGGAATGCGAGTCAGCCGTTCCGCCAGCAATCCACCTGTGCAGCTTTCCGCCACGGCCACAGTTTTCTGCCTCAATACCAGATACATGCCAACGACTTCCTCCAAGCTTTCACCCTTGGTAGAGTAGACATGATCTTCGAGCGCGATTTCGATTTTGTCGCCGAGCTCGGCCAGGAGTGCTTCTGCTTCCTTGTCGGTCGCGGCACGAGCGCGCAAGTGAACTTCAATCGATCCGGGCGAGGCGAGAATCGTGGTGGAGGGATTGGTGTAAGGCCGGTAGAGCGGAGCAATGAGTTGATCGACCTCGGATTCCGGCAGTCCCACCACTTTGTAAACGCGCGTTTTGATTCGCGCGCCGGATGCAACACGCTCCAGGCGGGGAATGCAAGTCGCCTCGAACAGCGGTTCGAGTTCGCGCGGTGGGCCCGGCAACAGCACCACGATGCGGCCCTTATCTTCGATCCAGATTCCTGGCGCGGTGCCGTTGCGATTTTCCAGCCACTCGCAGCCCTCAGGCACTTGGGCTTGGCGCAGATTGTTCTCAGGCATAGTCCGGCCCAAGCGCGCGTAGCGGTCCCGGATGCGCTGGCGAAGTTCGGCAATTTCGTGCAAAGGGCGTCCCAGAACTTCCGACGCGACATCGCGCGTCAAGTCATCCTCCGTCGGCCCCAGACCGCCGGTCAATATGATGAGAGGCGACCGCTCGAGCGCCACACGCAGGACCGCCGCGAGGTCCTCCTTCGAGTCCCCCACGATGGTCTTAAACCGCACCAGGATTCCCAACTGGTTGAGTTTTTCCGTGAGAAAGAGGGAGTTGGTGTCAGTGTGCTGGGGGGTCAGGAGTTCTGAACCGACGGCAATGATTTCGGCATCCATTTTCAGCGATCAGCTTTCGGTGATTAGCTGTCAGCTTTCAGCTATCAGCTCTTTCAAATCTGGGGCCGCAGGTCGGAGCGGTGACGCAAAAGACGATCCTTGGTCCGGCGAGCTCAATCCTGATTGCTGATTGCTACTTTACCAGCGGCATTCCCTGAATGCCTAGCGGAAGATCGACTAATGAGCCATGAGTGGCGAGAATCATCGACCCGTGGCGGCCGAAGGCTAAGCCCACCAGGTCGTAGCCGGAGATTGCCAATTCCGCCTTGGCGTCGGGGGTTATGCGCACCACGCCGCGCTTGCCTGCGAGCGAGGCTGCGACGTAGAGATTGCCCTCAATATCAAAGGCCATCCCCTGCGGCCGTCCCAGGCCCCGATAGAAGGACGCGACCACTCCCGTCTGGGAAATGCGCATCACGTGGTCGAAACTGGAAGTCGTGGGTCCGGAAACATAAAGGTCACCCGCTGCGCTGAAGGCCAAGTGATAAGCCGAGACACTGGGCTCGATGGTGGCGAAAACAAAAATCTGGCGATCCGGGCTGATTTTGAATATCGTGCCCGTGCGGTCGCCGACGTAAAGATTCTCATCTCGATCGAAAGCGATACCCGTCGCCACGCCCATCCCCTGCGCGTAGACGGAGCGCTGGCCGGAGGGAGTTACCTTATAAATCGACCCTTCCATGCGGCTCGACACGTAGAGGTTCCCATCGTGGTCGAGGGCCACCCCCGTCGCGTTCATCACCTCGCTCAAGAAGGGCTGCATGACACGGTTTGTATCGATCTTAAAGACCGATGTCGTTACCTTTTGTCCGCGCGTACCACTGAAGGTGCTGAAAATATTTCCCTGGGGGTCGACTGCGGGATTGGCCACTGGATGCAGATTTTCCGCAATAGTCATGCCCACAATGACGGGGACGGGTGCACTGCTGCCGGACCGCGTCTCGACCGTCAAGTTCCGGCTCACAACTTCATCCGGGACACGCACAATCAAGCGGTTTGGCGAACTCAGAAGCAGGCCCCCGCGGATGTCGCCAAATCGCACCTGCGCGTGGCTGCTGCCCTCCGCAAGGCCGCTGCCGCGGACCACGATCTCTCCGCCGGGAATCGCCGCACGCGGACTGACCCCGGTGATCTGCGGCCGGTTCTTTCCCGTTCCTGCGGATTTGTCTAAAGGGACCGCAGGCTTTTCGGTTTCCTTGCCCGCGGGCTTTTCCGCGGAATCGGGTTTTTCAGCTTTCTTCCACAAGCTCATCGGTTGATCAATCCTATGACGGCCAGAACGGCTAACCCGTACAATCCCGCCACAACGTCATCTAACATGATACCCCAGCCGCGCGGAATTCGCTCTGCTTGTCGAGCCGGGA
>CAZCVY010000003.1:0-32890 GCA_964501985.1 uncultured Acidobacteriota bacterium
TCAAGCCCCGCGACAAGATCTCGCTTAAAATCCTGGGTTGTTGACCTGGCGGCGGGGCGTCTGGCGCCGTCTGGGAACTGGCAAATTGAATGAAGCGTAGAGCCGCCGGCCAATAGTCCGGGGTTGATTCATCCGTCTGCCGCAATTTGGCCGTGATCGCGGCTAGCGTTTCTCTGCTCACCACCGTCTTGAGGCCTGGTTGCGCAACAGCTTGCTGTAACTGCGGCAAAGATCGCTCGAACGCTTTCCGGTCCAAAGAGCTGATTTGTGCCAAAGTGAGCTTCGGCAGGTTCGCTTCAACCTGAGCCCTGTTCGTCTCGGTCTGCACCCTCCGGTTACCGACCCAGATCTGATAACCCACCATCGCCATGCACGCTGCGACAATGCAGATGATGTTTGCGCGAATTCTGTTTGGATGTGCCATGCGCGCTCACCCCCCTGACCGCAAACCGCCCGGGGATCTTCGCCGCCATCCTACGCCCCTTGTCTAGCGATTGTCCGTAAACGCGATCGTGGCGCCGCGGCCGTGCGGAGCTTTAGAGTGCGGCAGCTTGCTGCCGCTTTCTCACCAGCCAGCTTGCTGGCTGGGGCTCCACTGCACGGCCCGCTAGCGGGAAACGGGCGCGGTTTCGAAATCCCGCGAGCAAGCTCGCGGGGAGGAAAGCGGCAGCAAGCTGCCGCACTCAAAAGCTTCGCACGGCGACGACGAATACGGTGCTTGGGTCTTTGGACCTCGGACCCCGGGCTGGTCCCTACGCCGCCGGAAACAACCGGTGGATGAGCAGGAAGCACAGGTAAGACACCGCGCCGGAAATCGGGATGGTCAACACCCAGGCCCACACGATGCTGCGCGCCACTCCCCAATGGACGGCGCTGAAGCGCTGCACGCTTCCCACGCCCATGATTCCTCCCGCGATCGTATGGGTGGTGGAGACGGGGATGCCGGCCATGGCGGTGCCCAGCAGGCTGATGGCCGCCGCCGTCTCCGCGCAGAAGCCTCCCACCGGTTTCAGCCGAGTGATCTTCATGCCCATGGTTTTGACGATGCGCCAACCGCCCGCCATGGTTCCCAGACTGATTGCGGCGTGCGCCATCAACACCACCCAGAAGGGAATGTAAAACTTCGTTAGGATTCCGGCGGAGTAGAGCGTGCCGGCGACGATCCCCATGGTTTTCTGAGCGTCGTTCGTCCCATGGCCAAAACTGTAGGCTGCGGCCGAGAGGAGTTGCAGCTTGCGGAAATACTTGTCGAGACGCTGCGGCGACCAGGACTGGAAGATCCAATAGACCCCCATCATCAGCGCGCCGCCGAGAATGAATCCGGCTGTGGGCGAAACCACGATGAATACCAGCACTCGGCTCCACCCGCTCGAGAGGATCACGCTCCACCCCGCCTTGGCAATCGCGGCTCCGGCATAACCTCCTATGAGGGCATGGGAGGAGCTCACGGGCAATCCGTAATACCAAGTGACGATATCCCAGAAGATCGCTCCCAAGAGGCCGGCGAGGATCACGTAGAGATTGACCGCCTCCAGCCGAATCATTCCACTGCCCATGGTCCTGGCCACGGCGGTTCCGAAGGTGAAGGCCGCCACGAAATTGAAAAAAGCCGCCCAGAGAACAGCGACGCGGGGCGAGAGGACGCGCGTGGATACAACCGTGGCAATCGAGTTCGCCGCATCGTGGAAACCGTTGAGAAAATCGAAACTGAGGGCCACGAGGACAATGATGATAGCGAAGGTAAATGTTGGGGTCATCTTAGCGGGTGGCGAGTGATAAGTGACGAGTGACAAGTGACGAGCAACTGCAGGCTAGTCACTTGTCACTCGTCACTCGTCACTCGAAATGGCGTCAGGCCGCCTTCAACACCACCGATTCGAGAACGTCGGCGACGTCTTCTTCCTTGTCCGTGGAGGCTTCCAGAACTTCGTAGATCTCCTTCCACTTGATGATTTCGATGGGGTCCGTGCAATCCTCAAACAGGCGGGCAATGCACTCGCCTTTGATGCGGTCGGCTTCCTCTTCCAGCAAGGTGAGCTGCTCGCAGTATTGCAGCATATTCTGGGGATGGTTCAGTTGCGCCACGGCGCTCACGATGATCTCCGTGCCGTGCAAAATCACCTTTGCTAGTTGCTGCGCTCCCGGCGTGACCCGCTTGATTTTGTAAGTGATAAATCGGCTGGCGGCTGCCTCCACGAGGTCCAGGACATCGTCGAGCGCCGAGCCCAGCGCGTGGATGTCTTCGCGGTCGAAAGGCGTGATGAAGGTGCCGTTCAGCTTCCGCATCAGGTTGTGCGTAAGCTGGTCGCCGTGGTGTTCGAGAAACTTGATTTCCGCAACCTGCTTCTCGACCTCCTGGTAGTTGTCGAACAGGGCCACGAGCATCTTGGCGGCTTTGTGAATGTTCTCCGCTTGTTCGTTAAAGAGGACGTAGAACTTTTCATCACGGGGTATCAGTTGCACAGAGTATCCTCACGCGTACGTTCGAGCCGGGTATTGTTACGGAAATGTTACAGAAACGCAAGCCGGTTGACGGCTGTTCCATGGAATTGGCTTATTATCAATCAGTTGCGAGGACTTTTCGGAGGCCCAAGGGTTAGTTTGTCCGGCTCGTTGAATGCGCGATTCCCTTTTACCGGCCAAAGTCTGCCGAGGCGGCCTCAGCATTTGCCCAAAGCGTGGAGGTCGGCGAACCCCTTGACGCCCCGCCCAACTGAGGAAATCCCGCCGAATGTTGAGGATCGAGCCCGGCTGGGTTTCGCAGCGCGTTGGCTTGGTGCGTGCCTCATCTGTTCTCGAAGTGTGCCCCCGATTTGATCGGGCTAAAGTTTCCGTCGCCAACTGCCGATGATGCTCAAAAGGAAACGCTTCGTTCCAGAGGAGAAAAGGAATGTCCACGACCGGAATTACCGGCAGCATGTTCAGTCAATTGCAGCAATTTGAACAGGAGTTTCAGCAACTCGGCCAGGACCTCCAATCCGGCAACGTCTCTGCGGCACAGTCGGATTTTGCGACGCTCGAGAAAGACTCGCCCCAGACCAGTTCCACATCAACGTCCCAAAGCAGCAGTCCGATTGCCCAAGCCTTCAATCAACTTTCGCAAGATTTGCAAGCGGGCAATCTCACGGCGGCGCAGAGCGACTATTCGACCATTCAGCAGGACTTCCAAAGCCAGGCTTCCGCGATGCATGCTCACCATCATCACCACTCGAGCGGAAGCCAGCAGAGCGAGGCATCTCAACTGTTCGCGCAGTTGGGCCGGGATTTGCAGTCCGGCAATCTGACCAGCGCGCAATCCGACTTCAGCTCGCTGCAGCAGGTCTTGCAGGGAAGTAGCGGATCGAGCGCGTCGTCGGGTTCGCCATACACCGGCGTGTCGGTCACCGCCTGAGTCGGAGAACGCGCCAGCATGTGCGGTCCACGGGTCGCAGGGCAGGGGATCACTTCACGCCTCTGCGACCGGATCATGGCGCGGTCTGCGACGGCCACAAGCCATCGCCGCGCCCGGGTACGATAATCGCCGCGCGGCGACCTGCACCCGCCAGATTTATCCCTGTCTACTCCCTGCGCCCGGCCGGGATTCGCGTGTGCCGCTCTACTGAGGATCGCACAATAACGCGACGGATTCCTTTCGTAGCGCGGGCGTCTCGCCCGCTGGGAAGCTGTGAATTTATTGATCTTTTTGATTTTCGCCCGCGTACTTTCAACGACTTGCGCGCGGAAAAACGCGGTTTTTTCAATTATTTCACAGCTTCTGGGGCGTGGGCATCCTGCCCGCGCGCCGACGGGAGCGGCACGCTCCCCAGACAGCGGGCAAGACCCCGATTCATCGGGGCAGGTTGTCCGCGCTGCGGATGGGATTGCCACTGTATTTTGCAAAACCCAGTAGGTGCTGCCGGGACAGTGGATACTCGCTCCGCGCCCCTGCGCCGCGATGCTGCGCCCTCATCGTGACGCGGCCTGCGGCGGTGTGGCCGCGCCGCGCTCGGGTACCACATTGGCCGCGCTGTGAGCTCAGTGCGGCAACCTAAAGGTGAATCCGCCTGAGCCCCGCCCGGGTGGGACAATCGCCGCATGGCGGTCTGCGCCCCACAGCCTTAAGCTGAATAACACGCCGGGTCGCGCCGGAATTTACGTGCGACGCGCCTGAGGTTGCCGGGTCAGGGGATCCTCCGTCCGTGCCCCTGCGCCCGGATCGCGGAGCGCTCTGCGCCGGTGCCGTCCCGCGCCTGAGTACAACATCGCCGCACGGCGATCTGCGCCTCGATCATGGCGCGTTCTGCTGGCGGCTTCCCGCGGCTTTGCGTCCATGCGAACGGCCAAACTCCATCGCTCGACAACCCTCCGAGCCTCGATGGGGCCAGCGGCACGCGCGAAGGGAGCGAGTCGCGAGTTCCCGAACCGTCTATTCCTCATCGACCGCGCCGGTCGTTCCATAAACCGACAATATGTCTGCTATGCGTCGAACCCCTGAGCCCCTCAAAAAACGCCCTTTTCCATCTTCTTTCGCGCCTTTGCGGAATATCCACAATGGATCCCGGGACGCTCTGGAATTCATTCATCAATCGGTTTTCGCAGCGCCACGTTCCCTTTTCCACCGATCGCAGAACTCGCCTCCTCCAAACGCGCAACCAATGACCGAAATGCACGCCTTGGAATCCGAGCGGGCGAACTGCTACAATCGTTAATTCACGCTATCAGGGCACCATCCAATTCACCAAGCAGGAGGCGAGATGATCATCGAACCGCTGGAAAAGGAACACGTGGCGGAAGTCGCGCGTCCCATTTTCGAAGGCATGGAGAAGAAGTCCGGCCGCGTTCTGAATATGTACAAGGTCATGGCGCACAAACCCAACGTTCTGGGCCCATTTCTCGAATTCTACAAGCAGGTCTGGGCGGCGGGCGCGCTCGATCCGAAAATCAAGGAGCTTGCTTACCTGCGCACCTCTCTGATGAACGGATGCACCTATTGCAGCCGCGCGCACACGGCCTCGGCCAAACGGCGCGGCGTCACGGATGACCAGGTGCAAGCCTTGAAGGAACCCGGCGGTTCCAGCCGCGATATCTTCACCGAGGAGGAGCGCGCGGCGATTCAGTTTGCCGAGCAGCTTACCGCGTGGCCGGCAGCAATTCAGCCCGCGGATCTTGAGGTGCTGAGCAAGTTCTTCAACGTTGAACAAATCGAAGAACTGGTGCTGATCGTCGCCACCGCCAACCTCACCAATCGCTTCAACGAAGGCATGAAGACGCCCGTGGATGTGTAGCGGGCCATCAACAATTCTTCGCCGACGCATGGCGGGTGAACACTCGATTCGACAGGTTATCCTTCAGCAGCGTCCAGAACGATGCATCGAGGTACGAGCGAATCGAAACGTAGCACCCGCCGCAGTCGTTATGGGGTACCCACTCCTTCAGAATCTCCTTCTGCGAGTCATAGGTGTCGTCATACATCGAGCACGGCCGCAGGCCGCCGGTGGGCGTGACCACCATGAAGCGCCGTCCCGCATTGCAGCCGGGAATGGTTCCGTGCAAGAAGAAATCGTGGATGCCGGAAAGCGTCCAGGGAGAATTGGCGATGTGGCCGTTCATGGCTTTGAGGGCGAGCAAATCGTCCAGGGTGCGGCGCAGCAACGCCAGGTCGTCCGCCGAGCGGATGTAGTGGTCCATGCTATGGGTGCGCAATGGCGTGTAGGCGCTATAAGAAATGTTCACTCCCCACTGCTTGGCGCGCTCATAAATGCTGCGAAGGACGGGCAGATTCCCGCGTGTGATGGCGGTGTTCATGGCTACGTCGTCGAACCCGTGCGCGGCCAGCGTGGGCACCAGTTTCGCCAGGTGCGCGTATAAGCCGGGCGATTTGCGGAAGGCGTCGTGACGTTCGTCGGGGAAATCCAGCGAGATCGAGAATTGGTTCACGCCGAGCGCCCGCAAGGCGAGATACTTTTCCTCAGTGAACAAGCGTCCGTTGGTCACGAGGATCAAGTAGGGCAGGCCGCTCGGTTCCTTCACGGCGCGCACGATGTCTTCGAGATCCGGACGCAGCAATGGTTCGCCGCCGGATAATTGCACCGCCATGGGCTTGAGCTGGGAGCGCAATCGGCAGTAATCGGCCGCGCGCAGCAAGCCCGCGGGCTCCGGCTTGATCGTTCCTTTGTCGCAGTGCATGCAATCGGCCGTGCAGGAATGCGTCACCTCGAAAGAAACCACCAACGGCCGGTCAGTCAGGAAACTCCACGTCCCCCGCGAGATCATGCGGGTGGCGCGTATGAAGGGAATGGCTTTCACAGTTATTTCTCCGAAACGAGTTTTGGGCCTGGGGGCCTTGGACGGTGTGATAATCGACGGGACGTTTGACTCGCCCGAGCATGGCCGGCGCGCTGCGAAGTTCCTAGGAGGGATAGGATACTCCCATCGTGCCGCCGGGGCAAGCGTAACCTGTTCGAATGGAACATTTTGTCCGATATTTAAGTCGCCAGCCATGTTGAGTTGCACCTGCGAAGTCGCACACGCTGTGACGTGTCGCCACCTTCGCGACTACTCAATGAGAGTCCCTTAGAATGCACCCCTCATTGTCTCTGTCGCGCTGAGCGCCCAAAAAATGCACTTCGGATATGATTTTTAGCAATTCGAGCAATGCTCCTTGTCTGTTTGCTGCCTCCTCTCATACGCTTAACCACCTTGGTTATCTTCGTTTAGAAAGGGATTGCCAAGGCCCGGACAGGTTGTGCGAGCCTCGCATCCGAATGCGGAAACGAGTTGTCCAGGTTGCAAATATGACCCGTCCACCGGGCATTTTCGGTAAGAAGCCATGAATCTCGCCCTCCGGCGGAAACTTCGATTTTGGAACACGCGCGTGCGTGAGTGGCGCATGATTGCCAAGGGCGTTGCCTCGAAGCGCCACCCGGTTCTTGCCCACCTGATTCCCATCCGCCGCTGCAATCTCTCGTGCACTTACTGCAACGAGTTTGACACCTCTTCGAAGCCCGTCGCGCTGGAGGAGATGTTCCGCCGCGTCGACCTGCTCGCGAAACTCGGCACCACGATCATTACCATCAGCGGGGGCGAGCCGCTGCTCCACCCGCATCTGGAAGAGGTTGTCCGCCGAGTCCGCCGCCACGGCATTCTGGCGGGCATGATTACCAACGGCTACTTGCTGACCCCGCAACGGATCGAGCACCTGAACCGTGCCGGTCTGGACCACTTGCAGATTTCCATCGATAATGTCCTCCCCGACGAGGTTTCGAAGAAAAGCTTGAAGGTGCTGGATCGCAAGCTTCAGATGCTTGCACGCTATGCGATTTTCCAGGTCAACATCAACTCGGTCCTGGGCAGCCCGGTGCGGCATCCCGATGACGCGCTCACCGTGGCGCGGCGAGCGCTGGAATTGGGCTTCACCAGTACGGTCGGAATCCTGCACGACCATGATGGGCAGCTTCAGCCGTTGGGCGAACATCAACAGGACCTCTTTGGCCAGATCATGGAAATGGGCAAGCGGTCTTACGCACGCTTTAATCAGTTTCAGAAAAACATCTCGCATGGCATTGCCAACGACTGGCGATGCCGCGCCGGCAGCCGTTATCTCTACATCTGCGAAGACGGCCTTGTCCATTATTGTTCCCAGCAACGAGGTTTTCCGGGCATCCCCCTGGAGAAATACACTCCCGAGCACCTGGCCCACGAGTACCATACCCAGAAAACCTGCGCCCCGCATTGCACCGTGTCCTGCGTGCAGCAAGTTGCCATGATCGATAACTGGCGCTCGCCCCAAACCCGCCCCGCCTTTGTTCCCGTCGAAAACCTGTTGCCGTTCCCGAATTCATTAAGCCGGGGATGAGTGATCCGAGCGCGTAGCGCGGGCATCTTGCCCGCCATGCGTGCGCAGCTTTAGAGTGCGGCAGCTCGCTTACGCTTTTTCACCAGCCAGCTTGCTGGCGGCCACCGTATCCCAATCCAGCGTGTGGACGCGAACCAGAGCGCGCTCGAAATCCCGCGAGCAAGCTCGCGGGAAGAAAGCGGCAGCAAGCTGCCGCAGTCTAAACCTGCGCAGGCCGAAAAAGGCTGTTTGTCAATAACTATGTTTATTATCATTAACATAATGGAGATCAACCTATAGGTCCTGTATTTTCATCAACATAATGGAGAGGCCATTTCCGGACATTTTTTCTCCATGTGTTTTCAATAACATAGCGGAACATCCCTTCATTTTTTTCTCCCCCCGCAGTTTTTCTTGCTTCGGCGCTGAGAGCGGGGTAGCTTATTTAGTATCAACAATATGCATTTTTCAAAGGTCCCGGCCGTCCGTGGTTAAACCGTTTAGTTTCTGACACATAATGGAGTGCTCAGCGTGTCGCCACATCGATCGGCCGTCCCGACCTTGTCTCCGTCGTGGGCAGCATGCGCGTACCACTCTGTGTTTTCATACACACCCGTTTGATTCATCCTCGGCATCGCTGCAAGACTCCCGTTTCGGACGTTCGGCGTGGGCCACGACAGCGGGGAAGTTCGCAAACCGGCAATCGACAACCGGACGAGCGCTCACCGTCGGTACCCCGCCTCGTGCATAAGCTCGATGCTTGCACCCAGGGCATCCTGCGACGGAATTCCGCTCTGCCGGCTTGGCTGCTTGGATGGGCTGAGCATCGAAAAGGTAAGAGGCGAATCCATGGCGGACCCCACGGTAACACTCTGCTATTGTATTACAATAAACTAAAAAGTCAATAGAATTATGCTAGTGCTAGAGGCTACAAAATGTCGCTGTCGGAAAATGTCCGTAGCGCGGGCATCTTGCCCGCTCGGGCGTGGGCATCCTGCCCCCGCAGCGGCGGGAGCGGGACGCTCCCTCGACGGCGGGCAAGATGACCGCGCTACGGACGCAAGTCATGGTAAACTCCATGCCATCCAGAACAATGAGGAACCAACGCTTGAGCCCACCCCCATCGCCATCCATTGGATCGCATTGCGCGCAGTGTGGCGGCCCTATCAATCCGAAAGAAACAGTTCACATTTGCACGTATGGTTGCGGCGCGGTCCATATGTCGTGTGTTGAGGCCCATTCTGCCAAACACAAAGTAGGAACGCACTGCGCACATTGTTATGGCCGAATTAGCCCCGATGAGACTATCCAGGTCTGCATTTATTGCCGCGGAACGCTGCACATGCTCTGCGTCAATCCCCATTACGAGAAGCACGATCCTCCGCAACCTTCCGGGCTGTGCTAACGCCCTTACATTGCCTTTTGGCAGAGCGTGCAACGGCAGGCGTAGCGCAAGGCTCGCTCTCCAGCCTTGCGGCACTTCCACCAGGTTTTGAGCGGACCGCCGCCAACCGGTGGAGTGCGAGAAGCTCGAGGGATTCCGGGGCGAATCCGCGCATCTGGGAGAACTGGAAAATCCGCAGGGCCGGAGAGCGGGCCCTGCGCTACGATTGCCGGTGATTAGGCGGCGTCGATGGCATCGGCCACGCGATTGGCGGAGCGGGTGGCGGCTTCCTGGCCCCAATTCAGGTTGTCCGTGTAGGCGCCGGCGAAATGGACGCGCCCGACCCGTTCTGACAGGAAGGGCCACATTTTCTTGACGCCGCCCACCCGGTAGGTTACGGTCTCGCACGCCATTGACCAGGGATCATTCGCCCAGGTCTGAATCACCGCCTGTTCGATATCGTCGGGTTTGCCCCAATAAATTCGCCGGAAGGCCTCCACGGAATCATGCGGCACGGCGCTATTCATTGCCGTGGCCACCAGGATGGCGCGGGGCGTGTCGACTTCCTCTGCCATGCGCCACATGGATACAAGGTTGGGGTCGGCGCCGTCCCAATTCGGACTGATCTTGTCGCGATCCCAAAAGGCCGTCCGCGTTTGCATGGCGACGCGCGAATACATGTCGTAGGCGACGTTATTTACGGCATAGGCCTTAGGTTCAGGCAGGGCAGGGGTGAAGGGGACGCGGCGCAGGATGATGGCGTTCATGCAGCAAACCACAAAGTCTGCGTCCATCTTGCGGTCTTGGTCGAACTCCCGATAGCTCACGCGAACGCCGTTCGCCCCATGCTCGACGGCGGTGACGGGAGCGTTCAGATGAATGCGCTCTCCAAGTTTTCGGGCAAAAGCGTGGGGCAATTCCTGGTTGCCGCCCTTCAGCCGGTAGACCACCGGGGGCACAAGCGGTACCCCGCGCCTTTTCAGGATGGCGGCGTGCCAGATCTCGTGAAGTGCCGACCCTTCACTGCCGATGAAGCCGATCGCCGCCGCCGATGCGCCGTCCTTCTTCAAGACGTCATTGAACGACACATCGTCCAACGCGTTAAGGCCGGCTTCGAACGGTTTGTACTCATCGGGGAAGCTATCGAGGTAGGAGTTCAAGTAGAGGGAGGGGAAGTCCCACCAGGGGTGCTGGCGAAGGTAATCGATCTCCCGCTGATTTAACCCGAATGCGGCGAGGGTCTTGGGGTCGGCAAGATCCTCGTCGGAATATCGTTTGCCTTTAATAAACCGGATTTCATGCTCGTGATGCGGATAATAAAGCGGGGTCAGGTTGAACTCGCGAACGTAGCCCCAATAGAGGTCGTAGCCTGGCTTGGTGAAGTGCTCGGCCCCCACGTCGGCGTAAAGATTGTCCGCGAAGGGGTCGTGGAGCGTCTTGACGTGGCCGCCGGTGTGGCTGGAGGCCTCGAGCAAAACCACCTCGTGCCCGCGCATCATCAGTTCGTAGGCGCAACATAATCCGCCAATTCCCCCGCCTCCTACAATGACCTTCCGGGGATGGCGGGCTTTTTGCCTTTGCCGGAGAGGGACCTGATCCAGTACATCACCGAAAGCTCCCTCGACCGGAGTCCGTCCCTCCGCGAGAGTGGCTGCGGCGATTTTCAGCATGTCGCGGCGATTAATCGCGCTCATGAAATTATCCTCAGGTAAGAATTAACCCGACAAAAGCCTCTATTTATGCGTCTTTCGTGGGACCCATAGAAAAAACATGTCGAGAGAAAAGGAAAGTCGGCGTGGCCATGCCAGGCGGCCAAGGGGCTCTTGGAGTGCCGGAAGCCCCGCGGCCGCGCTGGTCAAGTCTTAGAAATAAAACTTCAGGGCAAATTGAATTTCTCGCTGGTCATTCTGGCCGTCACGCGTCGAGCTGATCGTACCGAACGTCGAGGGCGAGGTGTAGTCAGTCGAGCCCGGCGCCGCCACTACGCCATTTCCGCCAAATCCTGGCGGGGAGAAGTTCGGGTGATTGATCAAATTGAAGAACTCCGCGCGGAATTCGAGGTGCGTTGTCTCCGATGTCGGGAAATCCTTGAAGAGTGAGAAATCGATGCGGTGGTAGCCGGGCCCGTAAAACTGGCCGGGAGCGCCGCCCAAGGGTGAGTAGTCGGACTGCCCGATGGTCGTCGCGACCGGGGGACTGGTAAAAGCGGAGGCGTTCAGCCAGTCATTCACATTGTGCGGTCCGGCGATAATACTTTGCCCAGGAACCAGCAAGGCGTTGCAGCCGTAGCCGGAGGTTGTGCTATTCACGCAGGTAATGGTGCCCGGCATGCCATCCTGGAGGGTTAAGATCCCATTGGTTTTCCAGCCGCCCAGCGCGCCTTCGGCCAGTCGCCCACCATTGGTAAGGAAGCGCTTGCCCTTGCCCACGGGCAATTCGTAGCTGCCGCTCACGTGCACAACCTTGGGAATGTCAAAGTCGCAGCGGCCATAGTCGCCCTGGACGCCGAAGTGGGGAAGTTCGGCCGCGCGGAAGGAAGCAATTGCAGTGGCATTGAGGACGTCCACCGCATCGGTGCGACACGCCGAGTAGGTGAAATTCGCGAGGAGATCAAGGCCCGCGTTGAAGCGTCGCTCAAAAGTGGCTTGTAACGAATTGTAATAGCTATCGCCGGCCATGGAAGTGTAAGTGATACCGTTTTGGAAATCGGGGTAGGGAGAATAAGCGTAGGAGTTGAGCCCAGGCGGAAGGATTTCGCTCGGGCTATTCGGGTTAATGTAGACGCCGAGATGCCGCACCGTATTCCCCACGTAATTCACTTGGAAGGTTTGGTTCGTGCTGATTTCGTACTGGAGTGCCAGGTTGTAGCCTTCGGTATAGGGCGTCTTCATGTGGTGGTCTTCGCCGGTGAAGGACACGCCACTCGGTTCCGCCGCCGCTGACGTTAGCGGGACGATGGCCGAGAGACCGGTTTCCAAGGTTCCGATGGCGCCATTGGCAAAGGTAATGGGTTGCGCGGTCGTCAGCGAGGGATAGCCCAAGCTGTACTGGAAGGGGAAATCCACATAAGTCTCGACTACCGAGTTCTCAAACCCTCCGTAGAACAGACCGAACCCGCCGCGAGCCACCAGCCTGGGGGTAATCTGATACGCGAATCCGACACGGGGTGAGAAGTTGCTCAACTGCGAATACCCGAGTCCGGGTTGAGACGAACAGGAGATATCGATGTTGTCTGTCTGCGCGGCGGTCAGAAAGTCAGCGGATAACGGAGTGTTGCACCGATGCTTGGTAAGAATGAACTGTGAGGGCCCACTCCCGCCTGAGGGGATGAATTCGGACTGGGCTCCGTAATTCTCTTGAATCTGGCCAAAGTACTCGTAACGCACTCCCAGGTTCAGAGTGAGTTTGTGGGTGGCCTTCCAATCGTCCTGGAAATAGTAGCCATAATAGTTGCGCCCCATATCCGTGTTGGCGTAATTGGAGGCGCCCATGTCGTCTGCCCCGCCCACCATATTGTAGGCGCCGGTCACCGTGCCGTTCTGCGGAAGAATCAGCATCTGGGCCATGCCGGTGTTTCCTGCGCCCGTCTCTGGGACATTGGTGAATGCGCCTGAGAATGTCCAATCCCCGCGGCCCTCGGGGGGTTGAAGGATCGAGAACTTCAGATGCTGAAACTCCATTCCGCCCTTGAGAGTCTGTTTCCCGTAAACCTTCGTCAAGTTGTCAGTGAATTGCACGGTGGAGTTGTATTCAACCGAGGGAAGATATTCGTTGCTACCCAGAGTGTTGAGACCCGTAATGAAGATGGATCCTAAACCGCCGTTGTCAGTAACCTGGGGAATACCCTGAATGCCAAACTTGGCAGGAATGCCGAAGGTATTCGCGAAGGGTTGAACCCGCGAAGCCCCGATGCGCGAATAGCCCAAACGAGCTTCGTTCACGAGTGTGGGTGAGAAGGCGTGAGTTTCACTCAGGACCGAATTGATGGAAACCACCGTCTGGGTGCCTTCGGAAAAGGACCCGCCATCGGCGATTCCGGTAAAGGGACCGGGAAGGAACTCGGGGTTGTCCGAGAAGCTGCCCCGACCAAACAATTGATCCTTGTCGCTGAAGTTTTGGTCCACCCGCGCGTCAAATTGATTTACCGTGTTGCGGAGGACGGGGCCGCTGGAATAGTTGTTATAGAGGCTCGATGATGTGGGGGACGGAAACAGATTCAAAAGACTGATGGCATTCGGGTCCAGTCGCGCGGAGGGAAGCTGATTGAGCTGGGCGGTTTGCGCTGGTGTTGTAAAGTCCGTAACGCCTGCCAGCGCCGCTTCGCCATTCACATAAAAAGGATCGCGGACGAATCCGCTCGCCGCCGCCGGAACGCCCGTCACGGGATCCACCTGCCCCTGCACAACGGAGCGGGTTGTGGAGGGGTCAAACACCGTTCCCAATGGGAATGTCCGGTTCAGGTTGTCGGTTTCAATTGCTCCCGGGCCCGCTTGCCCGCTGATCATCTCGGTCAGATTAGTGTACCCGGAAGATCGCTGGAGCGCCGTGGGGACGGTGGAGACATTGGGGACGGCCTGGCGAACGCGCGTGCCTTCGTAGTCGCCAAAGAAAAATGTTTTGTCTTTCCGTAACGGGCCGCCGAAAGTGGCGCCAAATTGATTTTGACGGTACTCGCCCTTGGGAGTTGGCGTCGGTGAGTTCTCAAAGAAGTTGGCTGCGTCGAAGATGTCGTTGCGGACAAATTCCCACGCATTGCCGTGGAACTGATTGGTTCCGGATTTAATGGCGGCGTTCACGACAGCGCCTGCCGAACGTCCCATTTCCGCGCTATAGTCGCTGGTCTGGACCTTGAACTCCTGAATGGCGTCAACCGGGGGCCGCACGACATAAGCAGTCCCGTTGAGAAAGTCCACAAGGTCGGCATTGTCATCGATTCCATCCAGCAGATAATTGTTCTGCGCCGGGCGCGTACCGTTCGCCGCGAAACTGCCGCTCGCTCCCAGACCGCGAGTGTCCTGCTGGTCCTGAGTTATTCCTGCCGAAAGTTGGGCCAGGAAGGTGTAATTGCGGCCGTTTAGGGGCAAGTCATTAATCGTGCGCGAGCCCACCACCTGACCCACTGAAGCGTCCTGAGTTTGCAGAGCGGGGGGAGCGCCGGTTACTTGGATCGACTCCGTAACTTGGCCAGGCTGGAGGGTGAAGTTCACCACTACCTCTTGCTGCACATCAACTGTGACGTCCGTGTGCTTGACGGTCTCGAACCCCTTGAATTGTGCCTCCAGGGTGTAGGTGCCGATTCTTACCGGCCGGAAAACGTAACTCCCATCACCGGACGTGACGAGCGAAACTGCAAGACCCGTACCCTGGTTTCGGAGAGTGACGTTGGCTCCGGGGATGATCGCGCCGCTCTGATCCTTCACTGTTCCGAGAATCACGCCAGTATCAACCTGGCCATAGAGTTGCCCTACTGTCAGCAACAAGCCGACCACAAACAGACGCATAGACATTCTGATCTGCATAGGTCTCCCTTTTCTGCCCGACGCATACTCAGGCCCCCGTGGGGGGCAAGACAGCGACCCTGGAACGTTGCTCTCCTGGATCGAAGAATATTTTGGCGCCGCCGGTGCTTAGGCGCGGCGGGTTACATATGGGGTCAGAGTGGTTAAAGGTCCCTGAAAACGCAATATCAGCCGAATCAGCTTTCAATTCTAATCGAAAGCTTACTTTTATCTCTGATCGGACGACGTGTCAAGGCCAATCTCGCTCGGGTCCATTTCGCTCGGGTAGATCCGGAATTGAGGCGTAGCGGCGGCTTCCAGTCGGTATATAAGAGCCGCCAAGATGGCGGCGTTACATCCAGATTATTATGCTGCCCTCGTTCGTTCGCGAAAGGGGCGCCCAGAACAAGTCAACGCACCGTGCTCACCTCCAGCAGCAGGTGCTCGGTTCACTTCCATGTGCTGGGACGGAGAAGCGCGCAAAGAATCATCCCTTCCTTGCCGATTGCACACACTTCCAGGATGTCATACGATAGCACCCGAGCCGCCTTCGACAAAGCCGGGTGGTCAATCGATTTCCAATAATACTATGGCCTCTTCGCCCGGCAACTCCCAGTTGCGCCGCAGGCTTGGACTCGCGGACCTCATCCTGTACGGAATTGTCATCATCCAGCCGACTGCCCCAATGCCGATCTTTGGTGTCGTTTCCCAGGAAGGCCATGGGCACGTCGTCGTGCCTGTACTGCTGGCGATGGTCGCCATGCTACTGACCGCGACGAGTTACGGCCGAATGTCGCGGGTCTATCCCAGCGCGGGCTCGGCTTACACTTACGTTGCGGCCGAGTTCGGCAAGACCGTTGGCTATCTCACCGGATGGGTGATTTTGTTGGACTATCTGCTGAACCCCATCATTTGTACGATCTGGTGCAGTAAGGCGGCGGCGAATTTTCTCCCGATGATTCCCATTCCGCTCTGGTCGCTCTCGTTCGCACTACTATTCACCTTGCTGAATTTGCGTGGCATCGAAGCTTCCGCGCGCACGAACTTCCTGCTGGCGGGAGTCATGAGCGTCGTCGTCATTGGGATGCTGTTCTGTATGTGCAGGTACATCTTTCACACAGGGCCGCATGAGGTCGGGTACTTCGGCCGCCCCTTCTATGACCCCTCGACTTTCACCTGGGGCAGCCTTTGGACGGGAACATCGGTCGCGGCGCTTACCTACATAGGGTTCGACAGTATTTCGACACTCTCCGAGGAAGCGATCAATCCCACACGCAATATTCTGTATGCGACCGTGCTGACGTGCCTCGTGACTGGTGTTCTTGCTAGCGCGGAGGTGTATGCCGCGCAGCTCGTCTGGCCGCACACGATCCCGTTTCCGGATCTCGACACGGCTTATGTCTTCGTCGCTGGAAGGGCCGGCGGCACGGTTCTGTTCAACGTGGTCAATGCCACCCTGCTGATCGCCACGATGGGCTCGGGCATAGGTACGCAACTGGGCGCCGCCCGCCTTCTCTATGGGATGGGCCGCGACAACGCACTGCCTCGCCGTTTCTTTGGCGCCATCAATCCGACAAGAGGAATACCCGCGAACAACGTCATCTTTATCGGCGTGTTGGCTTTGGGCGGTTCGCTCGTCATGAGTTTCCAACTGGGAGCGGAGCTGTTGAATTTCGGCGCATTTTTGGCCTTCATGGGAGTGAATGCGGCTACGATTGCCCACTACTTCGTGAAGGGCCGCGACCATCGCTGGAGCTTTCTCGTGCTGCCACTCGGAGGATTTCTCGTCTGCTTCTATACTTGGGTGAATCTCCGATGGACAGCGAAGCTCGCGGGTTGTATTTGGCTTGCGGTGGGCATTGGGTACGGCATCTACCGTTACCGCATTGCCAAAGTGCAGATGAGCACTGTGACTGGAGTTTGACCGAACCTCCCGTGGGTTTGATCCCCGCTTCCAACGATCTGGTGAGAAATCGGGTTCCCCCGCACGCTGGCAGGAGTATGATCGAAGCCCCGATACCAGCCAGAGCATTGGCTAAGTGAGGCGGATTTGACGTTGGCGATTCATTCGAAACTACCTATTCTTATGAGCGGAATTACTTACTTCGTTGAGGAGACATACATGGAACACCGGAGAGCGGCAGTGATACTGTTTGTGCTGATAGCTTGCGTAAGTACACGTTCGGCGCGGGCACAGGAAGCGGCGGCCCGGACAGACACTGAGATTAATCAGGGATGGGAGTTCCGGCAAATCGCTCCCGACGCAAAAGGAACCGATGGCCAATGGCGGCCGGCCCAGGTGCCGGGCGACGTGCACCTCGATTTGCTGCGCAACAAACTCATAACCGATCCGTTCTATCGTGACAACGAAGCAAAGTTGCAGTGGATTGAAGGTGCGAGTTGGGAGTATCGGACCACGCTCAACATCACGCCGGAGATGCTGAAAAAGCAAAATCTGGAATTGGTCTTCGAAGGCCTGGATGCTTACGCCGAAGTTTTTTTAAATGATTCCAAGGTGCTGACCGCGAACAACATGTTTCGCATTTGGCGCGTTGACGCAAAACGATTTCTGCGTGCCGGTGCGAACGAATTGCGGGTGGTATTCCCTTCGCCCGATAAGGCCGCGGCGCAAGCGGCGTCGGCTGATCTCTGGCGCCTGAAAACAGGAGTTGAGGAGAAGACCTACATTCGTAAGGCCGCGTATGAGTACGGGTGGGATTGGGGACCGACCTTTGTTACCAGTGGCGTCTGGCGTCCGGTACACCTGGAGACATGGGACGAAGCGCGAATTTCGAACCTGCATATTCGCCAGCTCGATGTTACCCCAGCGGTTGCGCATTTGAACGGCGAGGTGGAGGTGACGGCGATCGGGGATTCCCCAGCGGCGGTGAGCCTCCGGTACTCGCATTCAGGAAAGCCCGCCGAGGTGACACGCAGCGTTAGTCTCCACGCAGGAGTGAATCACATTGACCTGTCGATGGAGATCGACAAGCCCGATCTGTGGTATCCATCGGGATACGGCGCGCAGCCGCTCTATGCCTTTACGGCAGAGGTGAAAATCCAGGGCCGGGTGGAGGATGGCCGCAGCGTGACCACGGGTCTACGCTCCGTGGTATTGCGACGGGGCCTGGATCAGTGGGGGCGATCATTCGAGTTTGTGGTCAACGGCATTCCGGTCTTTGGCAAAGGCGCGGACGTGATTCCGTTCGATAGCTTCCCGGACCGGGTCACGGAAGCCAATTACCGTCGGATTCTCCAGTCCGCGAAAGACGCCAACATGAATATGATCCGCCTCTGGGGCGGCGGCTACTACGAGACCGAGGAGTTTTACGAACTCTGCGACGAACTCGGCATCATGGTGTGGCAGGATTTCATGTTTGGCAATGACTGGCAGCCGGGATTCTACCCGTGGAAGTTGAACGTGGCGGCAGAGATTCAAGATCAAGTGAAAAGGCTGCGCGACCATCCCAGCATCGTGATCTGGTGTGGAAACAATGAGACGGAGGAAGCGCTCTTCTGGAAAAATCGCGGGCAGCTCGCCCCTGAGATTCTCCGGCAGATGTGGCAAGACTATGTATCCACCTTCACTGGCCTGATTCCCGCGGTCGTGGAGAGTTTGGACCCGCAACGTCCGTACTGGCCAAGTTCGCCCAGCGCTGACTTCGAGGAAACTTCGCCAACTTTCCAGACGGGCGACTCGCACATCTGGGATGTGTGGCACGGTCGTGTGCCCTTCTCGACCTACGAAACGCACCATGCGCGCTTCGTGACCGAATACGGATTTCAATCCTTCCCAGAGATGAAGACCATCGAAGCCTTCACCGAACCCGAGGATCGCGCGAGCATCTTTACGCCCGTGATGTTGGCTCACCAGAAAAACGACGAAGGCAATGCGATCATTCACGATTATCTGCTCAAGGATTATCCCGAGCCTAAAGATTTTGCCTCCTTCCTCTATGTAAGCCAGGTGCTCCAGGCCGAGGGCATCAAGATTGGCGCCGAGCATATGCGACGAAGCCGCCCGGAAACGATGGGCTCCATTTTCTGGCAATTGAATGACTGCTGGGGCGTCGCGTCGTGGTCAAGCATTGATTATTACGGACGCTGGAAGGCCCTACAGTATTACGCGCGTAGGTTTTATGCGCCTGTGCTTGTGTCGCCGCACGTTGAGGGCGGCATACTGAAGACCTACATTGTCTCTGACAAAGTGCAAGCGCTGTCAGGCGATCTTCACCTCCGCATTATCGATCTCGGCGGCAAGATGGTAAAGGAGATCCATCAAGCGGTAACTGTGCCCGGGCTTTCGAGCCAGGTATACACGGAGGTGCCATTGTCGGAATCGAGCAGCGGCGACGTTGCGCGGGAATTCGTAGTGGCTGAACTAGTCGCGGATGGGAAGACCGTGTCGCGAAACCTGATCTATCTGGTTCCGACCAAGCAGGTGCACCTGCCTGAGGCGCACATCAGCGCCGAACTTGTCGAGGCGGCGGATGGGTTCCATCTCAAGCTCTCGTCTCCGGTGCTGGCGCGAAGCGTTTATGTGACCTTCGGCGACGCAAGCCCGGAGTTGTCTGACAACTACTTCGATCTGCTGCCAGGGGAGACGGCCGACCTGATGGTGAAGAGCCGCGAAACGCTGGACACTTTGAAGACGAGTCTCAAAGTTGTTTCGTTGGCCGACGCCTTCAAGGAAGCCCAAGCCGAAAAGTAAGCGGCAACGCGGCATGGTTGTCGTGTCCATGACTTCGTAGTGCGCGTCGCCACTTTGATTTCGAGGGAGATACATCATGCGGCGAGTTATGCTTTTAGTTGGGCTGATCAGTCTGGCTTTGTTCCTGATCATAAGGCCACCGTTATTTACGAACGCGGGAGAGGACAGTCGCCCCGCGGTATTGGCCGCGCCCGCGGGGAACCGTCCGACCCACATCGATCGATCGGGCGAGACGGTCTTGCCGAACGGTCGATTGATTACGCCGGAAGGGGTGCAGGTTACTGTGGAGCCGCATCCGTACGGGATGGCACTGAGCCCTGACGGAAACCTGCTGGTTACCGCCAACACCGGCACCTGGCCTTTCTCAATTTCCATCATAGGCGCGCTTAATGCCCCCGCGCCCGAAGTGCAGCAAATCCCTCACGGCTACCCGCCCAAGCACTCCGAAGTCGAACCCTCCAGCGTTTATATGGGCCTCGCGATTGCGGGTGATAACCGCACCGCCTATGTTTCTGAGGGTGACACGGGGAAAATCGATGTTTATGACCTGCCAATTGGCCAGCAATCGCAGGTTATTCTGCTGGACAGTGAGTACAACGGGAAGGCTTATCACCACAGCTTTTCCGGCGCGTTGGCGCTGTCGCCGGATGGCAAGCTTCTTTATGCGCTGGACCTGGCGCACTTCGAACTGGTGGGCATTGAAACGCGCGGAGGGAACATCCTTTGGCGCGTCGGCGTTGGACGGCTGCCGTTTGCCATTGCGGTGAGTCCGAAGGGCGACCGGGTCTATGTATCCAACGTCGGCACGTTCCAGTATTCGGTAATCCCGGGATTTGACGAAAAGCGGGCGGGAGAAACAGGGCTGGATTTCCCACCCTTCGCAACGGGAACTCCCCAGGCAGAGAACGGAATGTTCGTTGCCGGGAAGAGAATACCCGGCCTCGGGGATCCCAACGTGCCCGAGTCGAATTCGGTTTTTATCCTTGATGCCAAGGGCGCCACCCCAACAGTGCTGGCGCGCATCCGCACGGGGCTGGCGATTGGGAATAAGTCCGTGAGCGGGTCGAGTCCCGGCGCGGTCGTGGCGGGGCATAGCCGCGTTTATGTTTCGAATTCCGCGCAGGACAGCGTCAGCATTCTTGACGCGGATAAAAACCGACTTATTTCCACCATCCGCCTGGAGCCTGCCCGGGGTGTGGGCGGGTTGCGGGGAGTTTTGCCCTTCGGCCTCGCCCTGAGCCCGGACGAATCGCGGTTGTACATCGCCTGCGCGGGAATCAATGCCGTTGCGGTTTTCGATACCCGTAGCAACTCCGTGCTGGGTTATATCCCGACCGGCTGGTTTCCGGCGCGCGTAGCTTTGAGCAAAAATGGACGCAGTCTGTACGTGGCCAACGCTAAAGGGTACGGCGCCGGGCCCAACGGCGGCTCGGAGTTTCATCGCGGACAAGAGGGCGACTACATCGGGGACATTACGAAGGGCACCATCTCGATTATTCCTGTGCCCCCCGCGGGCAAGCTCGCCGAGCTTACGCGTCGCGTCATGAGCAACAACGGATTCGTCCCAGTCCGGGCAGAGGCGCCACGGTCCAAGGATTTTCCCATCCCTTCCGCCGGCAGTCCCAGCCCGAACATTCGGCACGTCGTGCTGATCGTCAAAGAGAACCGCACCTATGACGAAGTCTTGGGCGATATCCGCACGATGGGAGGTGAGGAGGTGAACGGTGATCCGACGTTGGCGCGCTGGGGACTCGACGCCGAGGTTCAAGGCGACGACCAGCCAACTTTGGAGCACGTCCGCGTCACTCCCAATCATCACGCGCTCGCACAGCGCTTCGGCGTAAGCGACAACTACTATGTGGACTCCGACGTGTCCTTCGACGGACACCACTGGCTGGTGGACAGCTATCCCAATGAATGGGTCGAGACCGCTTGGCCTCCAGGGTACGGCGGGCACTCGCACCTGTTTTACGATAACGACGCTCCGGGCCGCCTCAGCCTCGGAGGGTCTTCTTCGCTGCGTCCGGAGGATTACCTCGAGGCCGGTTCGCTGTGGGAACATCTGGCGCGCCATCATGTGGCTTTCCGGAATTACGGCGAAGGGCTCACGGGAGGGGGGGATGAAGGTTACGAGCCCACCGGGCTGCGACTGGGAATCAACCTTCCCGTGTCCGGACCGCTTTACGAGAACACGTCGCGGACGTATCCCACGTTCAACACGTCTATCCCGGATCAGTACCGGTTCCAGCAATTTCAGAAGGAGTTTGCGCAACTGTACGGAAGCGGGCTTCAGCCGCTGCCACAATTCATATACATCTGGTTGCCCAATGATCACACGGCGAAGCCGCGTCCGGAAGATGGTTACCCTTACCATGCGTCTTATGTTGCCGACAATGACCTGGCGCTGGGCAAGATTATCGACCTGCTCTCGCACAGCAAATACTGGCCAGAGATGGCCGTCTTCATTACAGAGGATGACGCGCAGAATGGACTTGATCATGTGGATGCTCATCGCAGCCTCGTGCTGGTGGTCAGCCCATATTCACGCCGGGCTGTTTCCCACGTGCATACCAGCATGTTGAGTATCCTCAAAACCATGGAACACATTCTGGGTCTGCCACCTCTCAACCAGTATGATGCCGCGGCCTCAGACCTCTCGGATTGCTTCACCGATATCGCAGATGTTTCGCCGTACGTGGCGCTGCCTTCGGACCCGGCGATCTTTGACGCTGGCAAAGCGCGCGATCCGCTCTACAGCATGCGCGAAGGCAAGCCACTCCCTCCCTCCGAGCCGCTCGATGACCCGGCGCGGATTCGTCGTGAGATGAACGGGGGACGGTAGCGCAGCCCAGCAAAGCTGCGATAATGAGTCGAAGTCAAAAGGCAAACGCCGAGTAGAGGATTAGAGATGAATGCATAGCTTGGCCGGTGATTTTTCCTGGCCTTACGGCTCATTGGGATTACGCCGTGGCTGCGGGCACCCATGACTCGCGGGGTTACCAGCGAGACAAGATTTCACGAATCGATTCACGTCAGCCTGAACCTCGCATGGAAGCTTTTCTGTTTGCCCCAGGGCAAGTGTCAGATTACCAGCGAGGACCAATTGAAAACCCACGGCTGTCGCCCATTGGATCTTCCTTTTGCCGAAAGTTGTCGGCGCGGAGATTGAGCGCCGCAGGAGCGGCTTCTTACGGGACGACCACCACACACTCATGTCCGGCAACGGCTTTCCATTCGCCCGCTCGCTTCACGAACGTATCCGTGAAGCGCACGCGGCGAAGGAAGTTTCCCTCTTGATCCATCACCACGTTCAGGCCCTTCACGACGGCCGCATCCCCATAGACGCGAACCCTAAGATCCTGAAGTTGATTCCGGTGTGGTGGGGTGCTGGCTGATTGAATCGATTGGATAATATCAGCTTTGGACGACATGCCGCCCAGTGAGCCGGTGTCCACGAAGTCGTCGGCCATGAGGCGATCCAGCGTTTTGATGTCACGTGCTGTGATGGCTTTCGCCCAAGCTTTTTCAGCGTCCACCAGCGCTTGCTGGTCGGCGCTCAAGCTGGCCCCATCGGCCGCTTTGCCAGTACCCGATTGTTGTGCCGTAGCGCCCCCAAGAGTGGCGGGCGCCAGCACGAGAAGCAGAGTCGAGGTCAGGAGACAATTCTTCACTAAAGTTCCTCTGATGACAATGAGTGCATGCCTCACACCTCAAGACTGCGAAGGTAGGGCACACTGGCCTTCATCAACGGCAGGTTCATTTCGACGAAGTAGTTCTTGATCCCCCCCGTTTTTGCCGCGGTGAATATTCTCTTCCAATCGAGGGAATCCTGGCCCACGGGTGCTTCCTTCCTGGTTGTTGTGGACCAGCCCTGCACGTGCATTGAAATGAAGCGCCCGGGGTACTTGGTGAAGTATTCGGCCGCGTCGTAGCCGGCACTAATCGTAGAAACCTGGAATTGGAATTTCACCAGCTTGGGATCAAGAAGTTTAAATAACACGTCATAAGTCCGCTGGCCGTCGACCTTCGTGAGTTCGAAGTCCTCATTGTGGAGACCTTGCTGAATGCCGGCCTTGGCGGCTTGTTCACCCATTTTGTTGTATTCGTCGGCCGCCTTCTTCACATCATCCATTGTCGGATGCTTGGGCCCGTCGAGGCTTGGAACCATCATTTGCTTCAAGCCGACGTCTTTGGCCCAGGCAATGCTGGCCGCCTGGTCCTTCCTAAGTTCATCGATGCCGAAGTGAGAGCTGATGCACTCGACGCCCGCGTCGGCCAGGATCTTTCGCAACTCAGCCCCTTTATATTTGGCCAGGCCTGCAAATCCGGAATCGGCATAACCGATGGGCGAACACAGTTCAACCCTTTGAAATCCTGCCGCGGCAAGCATCTTAATGGTGCCGGGAAAGTCCTTGGCAATCATGTCCCGCACCGGCCACGTCTGGCATCCAATCGGCATACCGAGTGGGTTGGCAAAGAGCTCACGTACAGTTCCTGACAGGCACCCGGCCACGGCGGCGCCGGCTGCCGCATTCTTAAAGAAATCTCTTCTGGAAATTCTCGACATAATACCCTCCCTTAATATGTATTTAATTTGAATCATGTTCGTCGACGCGGCGGCATTATCTCACGATTCGCCGAGGGCAAACAAACGCCGCAGCGGTGCGACGGGTTATAATTGACTTCTTCCGCGCCTCCGTGTATGTTTTTCATTGCCTTTGTAATGGCATCGATTCGTTTCGGTCTCACCAACCAGCGGGTTCTTGGCTCGAGTTCAAATCCGAATATGGGGGCAGTCGGGATTCCACAAAGGGCATTCCGGGGCGCACGTTTCGCTGCCAGAGGCATGAGTCGGTAGAACGTAATTTTCCCGCCCTTCGACGGGCAGGATTTCGCGGGCGCAATTCTGGTATGAACGGTCACAGCCGCTGGGAAGAATGAGCGGCAGGGGGATTTAGAGGGATGGGCCAATCTGAAGACACTGTGGAAGCCAGTCATGTCCTGACAATCGAAGAAATTGCCAATCTCGCGCAGGAGGGCGACAAGCCTGCCGAAACCCTGATGAACGTCGTCGCCTTGATCGCGCGCCGATTTCGCACCGATGTATGTTCCGTGTATCTGTTGGAGCCGGACCGAATCAACCTGGTGCTGGCGGCAACCCTCGGTCTTCGGCCTCAATGTATCGGCACCCTTCGCATGGCTACCCATGAAGGGTTGGTGGGCCTGGTGGCGGAGACGCTGCGTCCCGTCGCCGTGGAAGAAGTGAAAAGCCATCCTCGCTTCAAATACTTTAGCGACGCGGGCGAAGACGCTTACCGGTCGTTTCTCGGCGTTCCGCTGATTGATCAAGGATTGCTGCACGGCGTTCTGACCGTTCAGACCATCGCCCCCCGCGTCTTCCATGACGAAGAGATTCACATGCTCTTGGAGGCCGCCACGCAGGTTGCCCCGGTGGTCAGCGAGGCGCGAACCCTGGACCGTTTTATCGCTCCTGCCCAAGAGCGCCTTTGGTCGCTGGCGCGCAATCTCTGGTGGAGTTGGGATTATGATTCCGGCGGTTTGTTTCTCGACCTTGATCCCATCCGTTGGCGGCAGTTCAACCACAACCCCATCTCGGTGCTCGCACCGCTCCCGCTTGCCGGGATCGAGCGCCGCGCCCGCGAACTGGTTCTGCACGGGCGGATCAACTACGCCTACCGCCGGCAGCGCGAATATCTGCATAAGGATCGGACCTGGGGCGCTAAGAACGCGGGAGTTTTGAGGCCGCGTCCGGTCGCCTACTTTTCCGCTGAGTTCGGCTTGCACGAGTCGATCCCGATATACTCGGGTGGCTTGGGAGTTCTTGCCGGCGATCACATCAAGAGTGCGTCTGACCTCGACATCCCGATGGTCGGAATAGGGCTGTTTTATAGCCAGGGATATTTCCGCCAGCGGTTGGACTGGGACGGCTGGCAGCGCGAAGAATATTTCGAGACCGACGTCAGCCAGTTGCCTATGGAAGCCGCCATTGGCAAGACCGGCGAACCGGTTGCCGTGGAAATCGAAACACGCGGTGGATTGCTGCGCGCCAAAGTGTGGCGCCTCAAAGTCGGCCGCTGCGACCTGCTCTTGCTCGACTCGAATGTGCCCGGTAATGCTCCCGAAGACAGGGAACTGACCTCCCGCTTGTATGGTGGAGACGGGCGCGTGCGCATTCGCCAGGAATTGCTCCTGGGGGTTGGCGGGTACAGGGCACTGAAAGCTATGGGCATCACCCCGGGTGTGCTTCACCTGAACGAGGGGCACAGCGCCTTTGCCCTGCTCGAGGCCATTCGCGCCCGCATGGAAGATGAGGGCCTGAGCTTTGAACAGACCCTGCCGCTCGTTGGCAGGGAAGTAGTATTCACCACGCACACTCCCGTCCCGGCGGGCCACGATCGCTTTCACGCCGGCTTGGTGGAAGAGCACCTGGGTCCGCTGCGCGAGCGTTTGGGACTGTCGCTCGATCGCCTGATGCAGATAGGGCGGGAAGACCCTAATGACCCCCATGAAGATTTTTGTTTGACCGTGCTGGGTTTGAGAATCTCCCGCCGCGCTAATGCCGTTTCGTCGTTGCATGGCCGCGTGACGCGCGCGATGTGGAAAGGGCTGTTCCCTGGTGAACCGGAAGACACCGTCCCCATTGGACACATCACCAACGGAGTGCATGTTCCCACCTGGCTGGCCCCGCAAATGTTTCGCCTCTACGACCGCCACCTGGGAACAGGCTGGCACGAGCACAGCAGCGAACCTCGCATCTGGGAAGGGATCGAGAACGTTGATGACGGGGAACTTTGGGAAACGCATCTCAGCCTGAAGCAGCGCCTTCTGGAATTTGTCCGCAATCGCGCCAGTGAGCAGGCGGAGCGCCGCGGTGAACCGCTTGAAGTGCGCCAGCGCGTGGCCCGCATTCTGAGTCCGGACGCCCTGACCATCGGATTTGCCCGCCGCTTTGCCACCTACAAGCGCGCCAACCTGATTCTGACCGACATCCAGATGCTTGCTTCCCTTGCCAATGATCCCAAGCGCCCCGTGCAGTTTGTCTTCGCCGGAAAGGCACATCCGCACGATGATCCCGGTAAGCGCATGCTTCAGCAAGTGGCGCAACTCATGCGCGACCCCAAGTTTGCCGACCGCTTTGTTTTCGTCGAGGATTACGACATCAATGTGGGACGACACCTCGTCCAGGGCGTCGACGTGTGGCTGAATAACCCTCGACGGCCGCTCGAGGCGTCTGGAACCAGCGGTCAGAAAGTGGTGCTCAACGGTGGCCTTAATCTCTCGGTACTCGATGGTTGGTGGGCCGAGGCTTACGATGGGCTGAACGGCTTCGCCATCGGCACGGGCAGAACTCATACCAACATGGGCGTCCACGATGCGCGGGACAGCGAAGACCTGTATCGCGTGCTGAAGGACGAAGTCATTCCCCTTTACTATCATCGAGACCGCGACGGCTTGCCGCACGGCTGGATCAAGCGCATGAAGCGCACGATTCGCACCCTGGGATGGCGATTCAATGCCGACCGCATGGTGATGGACTACACGCTGAAGTGTTACGTGCCGGCCGTGGGAGGAACCTCCGGGGACATGAGCACCACGCACTGAATGGTGCTTGCCTGGCAACGGGATTATGTCTCCTGGCTCCAGCAACTCCCTTTCTTTTCTTGAATATATTGGCATGCCGCCTATAGGTCCATTATTTTCAAAAACATATTGGCCAGACGGACTTTGGCAGTATTTTCTCCGTTTGTTTTCAATGACATTCCGGCTTCGTTCGGCATTTTTTTCCGCCGTTTCTTTTGGCCCTGGCCAAGGCAATGTTCGATAACTGTTTTAATTTCAATGACATATGATTTCTTCCGCAACACGATGGATTTCGCTAACTAGCTTTATTATCAGCAACATATTGGCTTGTTGTGAGCTCTGCCAGCGTTCTCCCCCCGTTCGGAGGAAAGTCGTCCACCCTGTCTCCCCAGACCCAAATCGCGATGTCGATGTCCCATACTCTTCGTAGGATGTCTCGCCTCGCTGGTTTTTCCTCCGCGACCACGGCAGAATTCTTCTCCTTGGCTTCGTGGAGTTGCCTAACCCAAAACTTTATCTTACCATATTATTACTATGTAGTCGAGTGAAAACATAGTTATTTTTGGCGCTTTGTCGGTAGCGGGCCATCTATTTACACACGGACAAGATGTCCGATTTGCGACCGGAAGATCGGAGCGGGGCGTCTTCCCGCGCCCCTCCCTCCGACAGCTCCCTGCGAGGGGCCTGTGAGCGAGCACGACGCTGCTCTATTGTCGATCGTTTTGTTTCCAGGGATGGAGGCGCGGTAGAAATCGCCTGACTGCCTTCTTGTAGCGCAGGTACGGCTCTCCAAATCGCACCACGAGTTGGGGTTCCTCGAGAACGGGGATGTAAACCATGTTGATCAATACAACCAATCCCGCCCACTCCGCGAGCGGCAAGGAGTGGAAGAAACAAGCTTCTGCGAGGAGTACAAAGATGACACCACTGATCATCGGATTCCGCACGAATCGGTACGGGCCTTCGGCGACGAAGCAGCGGGGCGGGTCCCAAGGGGCAAGCGTGCCACGCCCCCGCGACCAAAAGTAGAAGAGGGATGATGCGAATAGCAGCACGCCGACAATCAGCAGAGCCATTCCACCCAGGACCGCTGCCATGCTTGCCAGATCGTGAGGCCGGGCGAAAGTGACATGGTTTCTTCGCGCAATCCACACTGGCACCGCGACCGTGACGACTCCGGGCAAGGCGATAATCGAAACGAATTGACGAATTAACATCAACATCCGGGGCTTCTCGGGACTTCAGTCTATAACGGATTTTCAGGTACGGGTCCCGGAGTTGCGAATCAATCTCTACCTTTTTCCCTACTGTGATCGGTCGGCTGTCAGCTATCAGCTCCGCGCCATCGGCTTTCCACAACCACGCAACTGTTCAAAATTGTTTTGCCAGCGATAGGAAGAATTTACGTTGACGCCTATTGACACGCGCATGGGGCCAAGACTTAGTCTATAGACCAGCAGATGCCGGCTGGTGGTAGGGGGCAGTAGGCTGGGGGATTGACCGCCTCCGCGGTCGCAAGTTGTAACGCACGCTCTCCAGCCCTGGCCCCCGGGGACCGCGAGAAATCCAGTTTAAAAGTGCGAGGGGTTCCAGGGGCGGGAAGGTGTAAATGCAGCTCAACTCGTATCAGACAGATGGTTTTTATGATGAGGTGTTTGACGCCGACGGCAAGGGGCGCGCGGAGGCTCGCCTGCTGCTTGAAACCATCGAGTCGCTGGAAGAAGGTGAACTCCTGCGCTGCCAGAGCGCGGCGGAATCGCTCCTCCTCCAAATGGGAATTACCTTCAACGTTTATGGAGACTCGGCGGGCACGGAGCGCATTTTCCCCTTTGACCTGATTCCCCGCATCGTTCGCGACGACGAGTGGGACTGGATCGAACGTGGCTTGATACAGCGTATCCACGCTCTCAATGAGTTTATCGACGACATCTACCACGACCAGAAAATCCTGAAGGACAAAATCATTCCCGAGGAGATCATTAATTCCGCGGCGTTCTACCGCCCGCAATGCCGCGGCATCAATCCCCCCGGCCGCGTCTGGTGCCACATCACCGGGACCGACCTGGTTCGCCACGGCGACGGCCAGATCTATGTTCTGGAAGACAACCTGCGCGTGCCTTCGGGCGTTTCCTACGTGCTGGAAAACCGCGACTTGATGAAGCGGACGTTTCCCCGCGTGTTCGCGGGCCTGCACGTTCGCCCGGTGGATATTTACCCGAGCAAGCTCCTTGAAACCTTGGAGGCTATCGCGCCCGCCCGCGCGGCGGATAATCCCACGGTGGTCCTGCTGACCCCGGGAATGTACAACTCCGCCTATTTCGAGCACAGTTTTCTGGCGCAGAACATGGGGATTCAGTTGGTGGAGGGCCGCGACCTGGTGGTGCAGGACGGCTGCGTCTGCATGCGCACGACCAAGGGATTGCGCCGCGTCGACGTCATCTACCGCCGAATTGACGATGACTTTCTCGACCCCCAGGCCTTCCGTCCCGATTCGCTGCTGGGGGTTCCGGGCTTGCTGGACGTTTACCGGGCGGGCAAGGTGTCTCTTGCCAACGCGCCGGGCAACGGGGTGGCGGACGACAAAGTGGTCTACGCCTATGTGCCCGACATGATTCGATACTACGAGGGCGCCGACCCGATCCTGCCCAACGTTCCCACCTATCTCTGCTGGAAGGACGATGACCGCAAGTATGTGCTCGAGAACCTCGACAAGCTCGTGGTGAAGTCGGCCAATGAGGCGGGTGGATACGGGATGCTGATCGGTCCGCACTCGACGGCCGCCCAGCGCGAGGAGTTCGCGGCCAAGATTACCGCCAAGCCGCGCAACTACATCGCGCAGCCCACACTGGCGCTTTCGCGCGTTCCGACCCTGGTGCAGGATCATCTGGAGGGCCGCCACGTGGATTTGCGCCCCTACATTCTTTATGGTAAGGATATTTATGTCCTGCCGGGTGGGTTGACACGCGTGGCGTTGCGCAAAGGTTCGCTGGTGGTCAATTCATCACAGGGCGGCGGGAGTAAAGACACCTGGGTTTTGGCCCTGGCCGGGAAAGGAACCGCGAATGAGCAGTGAAACCCCGCCGCTCCTCAGTCGAGCGGCCGAGGCCGTCTATTGGATGGCGCGTTACATCGAGCGGGCGGAGAACGTGGCGCGTTTCATTGATGTCAACCTGCATCTGCAACTCGATTTGCCCCTTGAGCCCGAACACCAGTGGCAGCCTTTGATCGACACCAGCGGCGACGCTGCCGTCTATCGCGAGCGCCACGGCAAGGCCAAGAAGGCCACGGTCATCAAGTTTTTGGTCTGGGACACCACCAACCTGAATTCCATTTCCTCCTGCCTGCGCGCCGCGCGGGAAAATGCCCGCTCCGTCCGCGAGATCATCTCCTCCGAGATGTGGGAACAGGTCAACAGCATGTACCTGAAGATTCAAACCCAGCGGGCGCTCCAGGATTCCGAGCGCCTGGCGGAGATCCTCCGCGCCATCCGCCTGGGTTGCCACATGTTTGAGGGGATTACCGACGCGACCATGAGTTACAATGAGGCTTGGCATTTCCTCCGCTTGGGCCGGCAGTTGGAGCGGGCTGATAAGACGTCGAGAATTCTGGATGTGAAGTACTTTATGCTGCTGCCCTCGCCCAACGCCATTGGCACCCCCTATGACGATATCCACTGGTCGGCGGTCTTGAAGTCGGTCAGCGGCTTTGAAATGTACCGCAAGAAATATGGGCGAATCATCCCTCGCAATATCGTGGATTTTCTCGTCCTTGACCGCGAGTTCCCCCGCGCCATTCGTCACTGCCTGCGCGAGGCGGATGAATCCCTGCACGTGGTCACCGCCACTCCCATGGGGTCGTGCGTCTATCCCTCGGAGCGCAACTTGGCTCCCCTCCGCGCTGAGCTTGACTACACGTCCGTGGATCGAATCATCGGCAAGGGTCTGCATGAGTATCTTGACGGCTTGCAGGCGCGGATGAACACCATCGACGACAACTTATCTCGAGACTTCTTCGCCCGGGCCACCACTACCCAGTCCGTCAGCGTGGGAGGCACTACCTAATGGGAATTCGGGTAGGCCTCTACCACAAGACCACCTATGACTACGACCGGCCGGTAGTGCTTTCGCCGCAAACCGTACGCCTTCGCCCCGCCCCGCACACTCGCACTCCCGTTATCAGCTTTTCGCTGCGCATCGAGCCGAAGGATCACTTCATCAACTGGCAGCAGGACCCGCAGGGGAATTTCCTGGCGCGGCTGGTGTTCCCCAAGCAGACTCGCCGTTTTTCGCTGGAAGTGGACTTGGTGGCCGAAATGACGGTGATCAATCCCTTCGATTTTTTCCTTGAACCCTATGCGGAAAAGATCCCTTTTCACTACGAAACCTGGGAGCAGCATGAGCTGGAGCCGTTCCTGAAAACCGCGCCTGCCGGGCCGCGACTGCAAGCGCTTCTGGACTCCATTGACCGGAGCCCAAGGGCGTCGGCGGAGTTCCTCGTGAACCTTAATCAGAGGTTACAACGCGAGATCCGCTATCTGATTCGGACTGAGCCTGGCGTGCAAACTCCGGAGCAAACGCTGGAATACACCAGTGGCTCTTGCCGGGACTCGGGCTGGCTGCTGGTTGAACTGCTTCGCCACTTGGGATTGGCGGCGCGATTTGTTTCCGGCTACCTGATTCAGCTTAAGCCTGACGTAAAACCGCTCGAGGGGCCTATCGGCCCCTCCGAGGACTTTACCGACCTGCACGCGTGGGCAGAAGTCTACCTCCCCGGCGCAGGGTGGGTGGGGCTTGACCCGACGTCCGGCCTATTTGCCGGGGAAGGGCATATTCCCCTGGCGGCAACACCCGAGCCGCGCTCGGCGGCGCCGGTTACGGGGTTGGTGAGCCCCAGCGAGGTGAAGTTTCATCACGAAATGCGGGTCACGCGCATCCTCGAGCCCGCCCGCGTTACCAAGCCGTACACCGAGGAACAGTGGCAGCGCCTCTACCAATTGGGAGAGCGCATCGACGAGGAGCTTGTCGCAGGTGATGTGCGCCTGACGATGGGCGGCGAACCCACGTTCGTCTCCATCGACGACATGGAGGGCGAAGAGTGGAACACGGCGGCGCTGGGAGCGGCTAAGGAACGCATGGCGGGCGAACTCCTGCTTCGCTTGCGCGAGGAATTTGGCAAGGGCGGCTTGCTCCACTATGGACAGGGGAAGTGGTATCCCGGCGAGCCGCTGCCACGGTGGACCTTCGCGTGTTATTGGCGGACTGACGGTGCCCCCCTTTGGAACGACCCGAGCTTGCTTGCGGAGATCGACCGCGACTATGGCTTCGGCGTGAATGCGGCGCGCCACTTTGCCGAGGAATTGGCTCGGAGGCTCGAGGTCGGACCTGAATTTGTTATTAACGCCTACGAGGACACGCTTGCTTACCTCTTGAAGGAGCGCAAGCTTCCCGCGAATGTCGATCCGCTCGACAACAAACTTGACGATCCCCTGGAGCGCGAAAAGGTCCGGCACGTGTTTGAGCGAGGTCTTGGCCAGCCCGCCGGGTATGTGCTGCCCCTGAAGCGGGCAGAAACTGAAGACGGAACCGAGTGGAAGAGTTGTTTGTGGACGCTGCGTTCCGAGCACCTTTACCTGCTCCCCGGCGATTCTCCGGTGGGCCTCCGCCTGCCGCTCGAAACTCTCATCTGGGAGCCTGAGGAGGAAAAGCAGAAGGTTGCGGAAGTTGATCCGACCGCCTCTACGGGACCGCTGCCCGTTCCCATTCGGCGGGTCGATGGATCTCAACCTCCGGTAGAGTTTGTGGAACAATCGCGCGCGCCGGAGGTGCAACCGGCCAGTACGGGCACGCCATGGCGTGTCCCTACGGAGGGGCGCGAGCCACCAG
>CAZCVY010000003.1:32990-75323 GCA_964501985.1 uncultured Acidobacteriota bacterium
AACGTTCATCCCGCCGCCAGTTGGCGCGAGTTGGTGGCGAACACCAACACCCTTTATGAGCAGGCGCGGTTGAGCCGATTGGGGACGGAGAAATTTATGCTCGACGGGCGTCATACCGGCACCGGGGGAGGGAACCACGTGGTGTTGGGCGGGCCCACGCCGGTGGACAGTCCGTTTCTGCGGCGCCCCGACCTTCTGAAAAGCATGTTGGGATACTGGCTCAATCACCCTTCTCTCTCGTATCTCTTCTCGGGCGCTTTCATCGGCCCCACCAGCCAGGCCCCGCGCGTGGATGAAACGCGCGCGGACTCGGTTTATGAATTGGAGATCGCTTTCAGCCTCTTGCGCCGTTCCGAGGCAGGCGAGTGCCCGCCCTGGATGGTGGACAGGATCTTCCGCCATCTTTTGGTGGATGTGACGGGCAACACCCATCGCGCGGAGTTTTGCATCGACAAGCTCTACTCTCCTGACACCGCTACGGGGCGGCTGGGCCTCGTAGAGTTGCGCTCCTTTGAAATGCCGCCGCACGCGCGCATGAGCCTGGCGCAGCAATTGTTGGTCCGCGCGCTAGTGGCTTGGTTTTGGCGCGAGCCCTACGAGCAAAAACCCATCCGCTGGGGCACACGCTTGCACGATCGTTTTCTTCTCCCGTACTTTGTGCAACAGGATTTTGGGGATGTTCTGAGCGATTTGACTCGCGCCGGTTATCCATTAGAGCCCGCGTGGTTCGCTCCCCAATGGGAGTTTCGTTTCCCGGCCTGTGGCGAGGTTGATTACGATGGCGTGGACATTGAACTCCGCCAAGCCATCGAACCCTGGTACGTTTTGGGAGAGGAACCCGGCCCCGGCGGCACGGCGCGCTATGTCGATTCCTCGGTCGAGCGCCTCCAGGTGCGCGCCCAGGGTTTGGTGAGCGAGCGCTTTGCCCTGGCCTGCAACGGTCGGCGATTGCCCCTCCAGTCCACGGGCACGCACGGTGACATGGTGTGCGGGGTGCGTTTCCGCGCTTGGCAGCCGCCGCATTGTTTGCATCCCACCATTCCTGTGCACACGCCGTTGATCGTCGAGTTGATTGACATCGCCGCCAAGCGATCGATTGGGGGATGCACCTATTACGTGGCTCATCCGGGCGGGCGCAACTACGAGACATTTCCCGTCAATTCCAATGAGGCCGAGGCCCGGCGCAGGGCGCGCTTTTATCCCATCGGGCACACGCCTGATCTGAAGACGGTGCCGCCCATTGAGGAGAATCCGGATTTCCCGGCCACGCTGGATTTGCGGCGGGAAGCTGTGAAGACGAATCTGCTATGAACGATACGTCACTAGCACCAACGCAATCGCTGGCGGAGGACTGGCGCTACGCCCCCACTCCGGGCTATTGGGACGAGGCCCTGCTGCCTTCTGGTTTCCCTCGCCGCCACTGGCGTCAGCTTACGGTGGCCATTCGCCGGATGGGTTTCCGGCAGTTCAACCGCTACTGGCAATCCGGTGTGCAACTCATCCGGGAAGCCAGTATCTCCAATAATGTCGCGAGCGACCCGTGGGGCAATGAGCGCCCCTTGCCTCTCGATCCCATCCCGCTGGTGATCGCGGAAAATGAGTGGACGCAAATTGAAAAGGCCGTCGCCCAGCGCGCGGGTTTGCTGAACGCCATGCTGTTCGACCTTTATGGCAAGCAGCGCTTGGTATACGAACACCATCTTCCTCCGGCGCTCGTGTTCGGCAATCCTCAGTTCCTTCGTCCCTGCTTTGGGATCACCCCGCCCGACGGAGTGCACTTGCACACGTATGCGGCGGATTTGGGCCGCTCTCCCGACGGCCGCTGGTGGGTGATTGCCGACCGCACCCAAGCGCCGGCTGGCATGGGTTATACGCTCGAAAACCGGCTGGTCAGTGCGCGGACGTTGCCCACGGTCTTCAGTCAATACCGCGTTCGCCAACTGGCGCGCTTCTTTGATGTCCGCCGCGATGCACTTCTCGGCCTGGCCGCCAGGCAGAGCAAAAGTCCGCGTGTGGTGGTGCTCACCCCGGGCCCGCACAACGACACCTATTTCGAGCACTCTTTTCTCGCGGGCTATTGGGGATTCCCATTGGTCGAGGGCGATGACTTGACGGTGCGTGACGGCCGCGTCTACTTGAAGACCCTGGCGGGCCTCGAGCCAGTGGATTTGATCATGCGCCGCTTCGACGACAGCTTCTGCGATCCCCTCGAGCTGCGCGGCGATTCCTTGTTGGGCGTGCCCGGTCTCGTCCAGGCCGTCCGCAACGGCGCCGTAGCAATCGACAATGCCCTCGGCAGCGGCTTAGTTGAAGCGGCCGGACACTTGGCGTTCCTTCCCAGCCTCTGCTGCGCGCTCCTGGGGGAGGACCTGCTCATGCCTTCGGTGGCCACCTGGTGGTGCGGTCAGGAGAAACCCCGCCAATACGTACTTGAGCATTTCGATGACTTGGTGATCAAACCTTCGTCTCCCAGTTTCGGTTTCCAGTTGGATTACCCCGCATCGATGGATGCGGCCAGCCGCGAAAAGCTGATCGGAAAAATCAAGGCACACCCGGAGCGGTACGTGGCGCAGGAGGGGATTGCGCTCTCCACGGCCCCGGCTCGCACAGACTCGGGATTGGCGGCTCGCCACGTGGTGCTTCGAGTTTTCGCGGTTTGGGACGGCCACTCCTACACCGTAATGCCGGGCGGCCTCACGCGGGTTACCACGGAAACTTCTTCCCATCGGCTTCCCGTCCCCCTCGGCGGAGCGAGCAAAGACACCTGGGTGCTCGGAGGCGTTGATGAGCCTTCGCCCGGACCCAGCTTGCCTCCGGTTATGATCGACGCTTATCCCAACCGGGGCATGCTTCCCAGCCGTGTGGCCGACAATCTTTTTTGGCTAGGCCGCTACACGGAACGCGTGGAAGCCAATGTTCGTCTTCTCCGCTCCATGCTGCCGGCGCTCTCCGCGGAAGAGGATTTCGGCCGCGCGGTAACCCTGGAGACGGCGGTTTATCTTTTGGCGGGACTGCATTTTCTGCCGCCCGAAGATGCCAAGGGCTCCCTCGCCGAGCAACGCTGGCGCGTGCAGCGCTTTCTCACCGACATGGTCTATGACCCCTCGAGGATTTCAAGCCTGGGGTGGAACCTTAAGGAGATGCGCCGTGTGGCTTGGCAACTGAAAGAGCGGTTGTCGAGTGATACGTGGCGCGTTCTTCAGCAACTGGAAGGGGAATTCTCCCGCGCCGTGCCGGTCAATCCCGAGCACCGGTTCATCGCCCACATTGGAGTTCTCGATCGCGCTGTCATGACCCTCTCGGCCTTTTCCGGTTTGCTGATGGAGAATACGACGCGCGGAGAAGGCTGGCGATTCCTGGAGCTCGGCCGCCGCCTGGAGCGGGCTTTGCAAATGGCGGAATTGCTGCGCGCGGGGATTGCGGAAGTTCCCCCCGATGCCCAACCGTATCTCCACGTCCTGCTTCAGGTGGCCGACAGCGCCATTACCTACCGAACGCGGTATCTGAGTGTTCTCAGGACCGATCTGGTGCTGCAACTTTTGTTGGCAGATGAGTCGAACCCGCGGTCCGTAGGCTTCCAATTGGCCGCCCTGGTTTATCAGTTCGAATCCCTTCAGGAGCACGACGGTCCTGAGCACGCCCGGCTCGAGGCATTGGCGGCCAAAGCCCTCCGTGAAATCCACCTCGCGCCCATCGTGGAGATCGGCCAACGTGACGGCGCCGGACGCTTTGCGGCGCTCGAAACTCTTCTCGATCAGCTCAAGGTGAACTTGTACGAATTCTCCGAAGCATTGACGGCGCAGTACATGAGCCCCGCAAAGGCTTCGCGCCTGACGTCATCGTGGTGAGAAACCATGTTATACCGAATTACCCATTCCACGCGCTACGCTTACCCGTCACCGGTCGCGCAGTGTTTCAATGAGGCGCATTTGACTCCGCGCGCGCTGCCCGGCCAACACGTGCGCGAGCACTCGCTCGAAGTCAATCCCTTGCCCGCCTTCTTGCAGAATCGCAAAGACTATTTTGGTAATGCGGTTTCCACGTTTGCGGTCTTCGAAAAGCACGACCGTTTCGCAGCCGTTGCTTCGAGCGTGGTGGCCGTGGAGCCACAGCGCAGTGAAATTCCGACTTCCTCTGCATGGGAAAAGGTTCGCGATTTACTGGCCCAGCCGCTCGATCCGGATTCCATTGCCGCCTCGGAGTTTATTTTCGACTCGCCTTACATTTCCGCTCGAGCCGAGTTGCGGGAGTATGCCCGCCCGACATTCACGCCCGGGCGGCCGCTGCTCGAAGCGCTTGAAGAGCTCACTTGCCGCATTCATGATGAGTTCACGTACCAGCCCAAATCCACATCCATTGATACGCCGCTTCTGGAAGTGCTCCATTATCGCCAGGGCGTGTGCCAGGATTTCGCCCACCTGATGATCGGTGCCCTCCGCTCCCTGCGATTGTCGGCGCGATACGTGAGCGGCTACATCCGCAGTAGCCCGCGCTTTCAAGGAGCAATGGCGTCACACGCCTGGGTATCGGTGTTCGATCCGGAAAACGGGTGGCTGAGCTTTGATCCTACCAACAACATGATGCCTTCCGACGCTCATATTACCCTGGCTTGGGGACGCGACTATGGAGATGTGACGCCGGTGAAAGGCCTCACCCTGGGCGGAGGGGGGCAATCGGTTGACGTGGAAGTGCGGGTGCAGCCGCTGGAAAACTAACTGGCACATCGGCTGACCGAGTGATTGGCAATTAGTAATTTGTGATTTTGGAAGGAACCGTAGCGCGGACCCGTTTTGTAGGTCCGCGGCCTTACCATGCCAACCGGGGAAGAGACGCGGACCTACAAAACGGGTCCGCGCTATGCCCGCATTTCCGGAATGGACTTATGGTGTGCGAGCTTCCCAATGCAGCTCGATTTCCTCGAGAGTCCTGCCGCTGGTTTCCGGAACGACTTTCCAGGTAAATAGGATCATCGCGAGCGCCATCACCGCGAGGAAGCCGAAGGTCGCGCTGCCGCCGGTATTCTTGAACATCCAGGGAAAAAAGAGCACGACCAGGAAATTGGCGAGCCAGTTGGTGAATACCGCCGCCGACATGGCCAATCCGCGAATCCGACTGGGAAAAATCTCGGACATCAGAATCCAAAAGACCGGACCTATGCACCCGGCAAACGAAGCGATGAAGAGCAGAATTAGAATTAGCCCGACGAGCCCCTGAACCTTACCCACAAGAAATCCCGCGCTCAGTAGCGTCAGGGAGATCGTCATTCCGGTCGCTCCGGCGATGTAGAGCGGGCGACGACCGACGCGGTCGACGGTGAAAATAGCGACGAAGGTGAGGCCAAAATTGAGAAAGCCCATGATGAAGGTCTGAAACAGCGCCACGCCGATAGTGTTGCCTGCCGAACGCAGAATGATGGGAGCGTAATCGATGACGGTGTTGATGCCCGAGATCTGCACCAGAATCGCCAGCACGACGCCTACCAGCAACACCCGGCGGTACCGCGGCAGCAGCAGATCACGGAGCGAGGCGGCCTCCTCCTTGGCCGGCTGCTGCATTTCGCTGATTTCCTTTTCGGCGTTTTCGACGCCCCCGACCCGCACCAGTACGGCCGATGCCTCAGCACGCTTTCCCGCGTGAAAAAGCCAGCGAGGGCTTTCTGGTACCAGAAACAAAAGGCCGAAGAACAACACGGAGGGAATAACACCCGAGGCGAACATCCAACGCCAGTTATCCGGGCCCGCCCCCCGCAGCAAGTAGTTGATGAGATAGGAGACGAGGATTCCCGTGGTGATGGCCAGTTGGTTCAAGGCCACCATCCGCCCGCGCATGGCGTATGGTGATACCTCGGCGATATAAAGGGGAGACACCATCGAGGCCGCGCCGACGGCCAGTCCGCCGACAATTCGCGCAGCAACAAACCACGAGAATGCAGGAGCGATCGCCGCAAGCACGCTGGTGAACGCGAACACCAGCGCGATGCTCACGAGGGTGCGCTTACGTCCGAGGGCATCGGCCAGCCGTCCGGCGAACATCGCGCCCAGCATGCAGCCTGCCAGCAACGAACTTACGCCCCATCCGAGTTGCAATTCGTTGAGCTGGAAATGCTCCTGCACGAACGGCGCGGCGCCGGAGATGATGGCGATATCGAAGCCGAACATCATGCCGCCCAGGGCCGCCACCAAGCTCACCAGCAGCATGTACGCCGGTCGCGCGCGCCCGCTGGCTCGTTGTGCTGTTTTCGCTTCGATCACCTGGGGTCTCCTTCCGGCGGGCCGCCATTGAGACACCGCGGCAGGGCTCCGCGCAGAGTGCGTCAGCTTATCATTCGTGGGGGTTTTTGCCTAACGCGGGGGAACGGGAACGGTGGAACGCGGGAACGGGTATGCGGCTCGAAACGTGAAGGCGGAAACCGTGGAAGTAGCGCGGGCGTCCCGCCCGCTGGGGCGAGGGCATCCTGCCCGCGCATTCTTGGTGGGAGCGGGACGCTCCCACGACAGCGGGCGGGACGCCCGCGCTACTTCTGCTCTTTCACACTTGTGCGGTAAACCCATAGGGAACTGCGCGCTATTTTCAGGATACGGCTTCCGCGGCCGGTTGGTGGTATCCAAACAACGCGCGCTGCTTGATAACTTCGGCCGCCTGCGGGGGCAGGTACTGTTCCCATCCCGGCGTGCCATTTTGAATGGCGGCTAAGACCTCGTCGGGTAGCATGTGGAGTTGTCGTGAATCGAAGCTCTCCATGGCCTCGATCTCACCCCTTTCGCGCAAGTAGGCGAGCAGGTGTTGCAGGTGCGGAGCGACTTCCAGCGTCGAGGAAGTTGCCACTTTGCCGCCGGTGTGCGCGCGTGTGGGGTAAACGTACAGCCGCACATTTCCTTGAAAGAGGCGCCCCAGGCCTTCCAGGATGCCTCCGGGCAAGTTGGCGTAGTACTGCTCGTCGAACACCGCGCGCAGGGTGGGCACGCCCATGACGAATCCCAACCATTGTCGGGTGTAACGCCGCAGCGAGGTGGTGACGTTGTCGAATCGCCGGAAGTTGGTCACCATCACCGTTTTGCCCAGCGCGGCGAGCATATCGGCACGAGCGAGAAAATCGTGAGGGTCGATCCCATGGCCGGTGTCCAGATCCCGAAGCGTCATCCCCATGAGCACCACAGGGTCCACATTCACCTCAGGGATCTTACTAAACCGTTCTGCCGCGCCGTCCAACATATCAATCCCGACGTTGGTTATGGGCCGGAATCTGCCCCGAAAGATGAGCACTGGTTTCTCGTAGAGGACCTCTGCCGGCTGCACCACATCTCCCTGCGCAGTAAACATCGTGGAGTCGGTCAAGTCCAACTCCACAAGTTGCAAACTCGCCAGGCGGTTGTCAATATGCTTAAAGGCCGGCCCGGAGAATTTGATCATGTCGATGTCCACGCGCAGCCGGCTAAGCCCTTCCATCAGCATTTTCATCAGCCCTTGCGAGTCGCGCTGGTGGAACGCCCCGTACACCAGGTTGACCCCCAGGACTCCCAGCGATTCCTGCTCGCCCACGGGGACCTGGTCGAGAAGGTTGACGTGGATCACGATCTCCGAATACGGCGCCCTGGGTTCGTGCTGGAAGCGCACGCCCATCCAGCCCTGCCCCGTCTGATTACGCGTGCGGCTGCGCGTCGCGACGGTGTCGGCAAAGACGAAGAAGCACGTACGCTCGCCGCGCACCGGGTCAAGGCGCTCGAGCAACTGCGCCCATTCGTGGTCCAGCATGGATTCCAGGCGGGCGCGGCTGACGTAGCGATCGGCGGCGCCATAAATGATGTCGCTGATCACCATGTCATAAGCCGACATCGACTTGGCCACCGTAGCGGAGGCATGGCCCACGTGGAAAAACCAGCGCGCTACCTCCTGGCCGGCGCCGATCTCGGCAAAGGTCCCAAACGTCGCGGAATCAAGATTGATGGCGAGGGCCTTCTCCTGCGTGCTCATTGCCGGGAGAGAGTTCGCGTGCGGAACTGCGGTTTGATCGAGTCCCATTTTGTGTTTTTGACCCACCATCATTTTAGCCGATGAGATGCCTTTCCGTCGATGAGGTAGAAGGCCCGGAATCTCCCCTTGATTATTGACAGGAGCAGGCGTAAGATGCGTTGTCGATAACTGAGGGGAGTGTGAATGAGCAAACCAACCGATCTCGTCCAGGGCACTCTGGACCTCTTAATTCTAAAAACTATCGCGCTTGAACCCCTGCACGGGTGGGGCATCGCGCAGCGCATCCGGCAGGTGTCCAAGGAAGTCCTCCAGGTGAACCAGGGAGCCCTTTATCCCGCTCTTCATCGCCTGGAGCAAAGCGGGTGGATCAGGGCGAAGTGGGGCGAGTCTGACAACAACCGCCACGCGAAGTTCTATTCGCTGACGCCCGCGGGGCGCAAGTATTTGGAAAATGAACAGGCCAACTGGGCAAGACTTTCCGCCGCCATTGGTTTGGTGCTGGAGACAAGCTGAGGATTGCCGATTGTTGATTGTCGATTGCCGATTGAAAACCGTGCTCGGCACGCCTCAGAAGAAACAACCACGGGTGAGTTAATGCGCTGGCTCTACAAATTTCCGCTGCGACTCCGCTCACTGTTCAAGCGCTCCCGCGTCGAACACGAGCTTAGCGACGAACTTCGATTCCATTTGGAAAGACTGGCGGAGGAGAACGTTTCGCGCGGGATGACCCCGAAGGAAGCCCGGTTCGCCGCCCTGCGCGAACTGGGCGGGGTTGAGCAAATCAAAGAGGAGCGCCGCGACATGCGCAAGGTAAATTACCTCGAAAACTTCTTGCAAGATGTCCGCTACGGCCTGCGGGTGCTCGGGAGGAATCCCGGCTTTGCCTCTGCCGCGATCCTTACTCTGGCGCTCGGGATTGGCGCAACCACGGCGATCTTCAGCATCGTGGACGCCGTGATGCTCAAGCCGCTGCCCTTTCCCACCGCCGACCGCTTGGTCCGAGTCAGGTCGGTGATAGCCGCGACGGGTCATGGCGATTCGGCGTCCTACCCGGATTTTCTTGATTGGCGGGCGCGGAACCACGTCTTCGAGGGCATGGCGGCTTTTCGCACGGGCGACTTCACTCTGGTCGGCCCCCGTGAACCGCTCCATTTGCAAGGGGCGGTGGTGTCCGCGCAATTATTTTCACTGCTCGGAGTGAAGCCGGCGCTCGGGCGTATTTTTCTGCCCGATGATGACAACCCCAGCACGGTGAGTGGCACCGATCCTGTCATCTTGAGCTACGGCCTGTGGCAGCGGGAGTTCAGTTCAGACGCGTCGGTGCTGGGGCGCACGATTCAACTCGGGGACCAACCCTTCACCGTGGTCGGAGTCGTGCCGGCGGGATTCCAATACCCCATTCAGGCGGACCCTATCGAGCTGTGGGCCACGATCGCGGCTGACGCCCGTGGTTCGTACGCGATGACGAACCAACGGGGCGCGCACTATCTCGATGTTGCCGGCCTGCTGAAACCCGGGGTCGAGATCGCGCGGGCGCAAGCCGAGATGGCCGCGATTGCAGGCGCGTTAAGCAAACAGCATCCCGAAAACAAGCCGCGGACCGCGCAGGTCGTGCCGGAAATCCAAGGCGCCATCGGCCCTCTTCGCACGCCGCTGCTCGTCCTGCTGGGGGCGGTTGGCTGCGTCCTGCTGATCGTCTGTGTCAACGTGGCTAACCTGCTGTTGGCACGGGCCACCGGGCGGCACAAGGAAATGGCTCTCCGGGCCGCCCTCGGCGCCAGCCGACGGCGAGCCACTCGCCAACTGCTCACAGAGAGTGTAGCGTTAGGCCTGCTGGGCGGTGGGCTCGGCCTGGTGCTGGCGATAGCGTCGCTCCGGATACTCGTGCGGCTCATCCCGGCCGAGGTGCCGCGCCTGAACGCCATTGGCCTTGACCTTCATTTGCTCGGCTTTGCCTTTCTCGTGTCGCTCGTGGCGGGAATTCTCTTTGGCCTCGCGCCCGCACTGCGGGTTTCAAAGATAAGCCTGACCGAATCGCTCAATGAGAGCGGTCGGGGCGCGGGAGGCGGAGGCAGAGAGCACAGCCGCCTGCGCGATTTTCTGGTGGTAAGCGAGGTTGCCCTAGCGATCGTTTTGCTGCTCGGCGCCGGCCTGTTGATTCAGAGTTTTTTTAATCTCACGCGCGTCAATCCGGGTTTCAATCCCGATCACGTCTTGACCTTTCAACTCGATTCCCCTGCGGGCAAGCCGGCCACGCAGATACCCGCATTCATTCGCGAGGTTGTTGCGAGCATGAGAGCGCTTCCGGGGGTTATCTCGGCCAGTGCGGTCGCGTCGCTGCCCCTGACCGGAGACAACATCGGGTCAAGCTTTGAAATTCAGGACGAGCCAACGCCCATGGGGTCGCGGCCCATGGCTGATTTCAACGCGGTGGAACCGAATTATTTTGGAACGCTAGGCATCGCCCTCGTTGCCGGGCGGGACTTTACCGAACGGGACGATTCGAAGTCTGCGCCGGTGGTGATTATCAATCGCACCCTGGCGCGGCGCTTCTTCCCCAACCAGAATCCGATTGGGCAGCACCTGCGGCCCGGCATCGGCAATGGCTACGGCCCAGGCGAGTTGCCGATCCGCGAAATCGTCGGCGTGATCGAGGACGTGAAGCAGAGCGGCTTGGGCGACGATGCCTCTCCCGAAATATATGCCCCGCAAGCGCAGAGCCCCTTTGGCACCATGATTCTCGTAGTCCGCACTGCCAATGATCCCCGCACCATTGTGGAAGCGGCTCGCCGGCGGGTGCTAACCCTGGACAAGAACACACCCATTTATCACGTGGAGACCCTTGACCAATTCTTCGCACAGTCAGTGGAAGTGCCGAGGTTCATCACCGCGCTCCTCGGTGGCTTTGCCGGTTTGGCGCTGGTTTTGGCCTGTCTGGGTATCTACGGTGTGATTTCATACACGGTCGCCCAACGCACGCGCGAGATCGGCATTCGCCTGGCTGTCGGGGCGCACAGTGGCGATGTTCTCTGGATGGTTATTCGAGAAGGCCTGCGCCCAGCTCTGGCGGGCATAGTGATTGGAATTCTCGGCGCGCTGCGGTTAACGCGTCTTTTGTCCAGCCTGCTGTTTGGTATCAGGTCGGCTGACCCCGTCACCTTTGCCGCAGTCGCAGTGATTCTGACCGGCGTGGCGCTCCTGGCATGTTACATCCCCGCGCGCCGGGCGACGAAGGTCGAGCCCATGGTGGCGCTGAGGTACGAATGAAGTTGTCGATCATCAGTTTTTAGTTTAAGGCGGCTGCAGTGGGGCGGGGGGAACTGAAAACTGTCGACTGATTACCGACGACTGAGAACTGATGACTGAGGACCTCCTATGCGCTGGGTTTACAAATTTCCGCTACGGTTTCGCTCGCTGCTCCGTAGACGCCGCGTCGAGACGGAGCTGAGCGATGAACTCCGCTTCCACTTGGAAAAGCTGACGGAGGAAAACATTTCCAAAGGGATGACGCCCGAGGAAGCCCGTTACACGGCCCTGCGCGAACTGGGCGGCGTCGACCAAATCAAAGAGGAGTGCCGCGACATGCGAAGGGTGAGTTTCTTTGAAAACCTCATTCAGGACGCTCGCTACGGGTTGCGAATGCTGGCGAAGAACCCCGGCGTTACCACCGTGACCCTGCTTTCTCTCGCGCTCGGCATCGGAGCTAACACCGCCATTTTCAGCCTGCTGAATGCGGTGGCGCTCGAGTCGCTGCCGGTAAAGCACCCGGAACAGTTGGTGCAGTTTTCCGAAACCTACCCGGATGGCAGCGAAAACTCCAACATGTCCTTCCCGTATTTCGAGCGCATGAGCGACCGTAATCAGAGCCTGTCCAACATCTTCGCGTTTAACGAAATAGGGCGCGTCGACGTGGGCTTCGGCGGAAAGGCAGATCTGGCGCTCGGCCAGGTCGCCACCGGGGATTATTTCTCAACCTTGGGCTTGACGCCCGCCGCGGGTCGCTTCTTCACCGAGGAGGACGACAAGGCTCGCAGCCCGGTCACCGTCATCAGCTATGAGCTATGGCAGCGGCGTTTTGGCGGCGATCCGTCGATTGTCGGCAAAACCATCACGGTGAACCAAGCTCCGCTGACCGTCGTCGGCGTCACGCCCGCGGCGTTCTTAGGGCTTCAGGTCGGCGACTCACCCGACATCACGGCGCCGATGACGCTGCTCGGCCAGTTGACGCCCGGACCGCCGGACTGGGACGGGGCCTTTGATACATGGATCCAGATCATGGGTCGGCTCAAATCGGGAGTAACCGTGCAGCAAGCCCAGGCCGAATTCGACACGATCCATCATCAAGTGCTAAGGGATTTCGCACCTACGGCACCTCCGGACCAACAACAGTACATGGCGCGGATGCTCGCGAGTTCGCGGCTGAACGTCAAGCCTGCCGCCAAGGGGTTCGAATGGGGCTTGCGGCATGACTTCACGCTGCCGCTTCAGATTCTGATGATGATGGTTGGCGTGGTCCTGCTGATTGCCTGCGCCAACGTGGCCAACCTGCTGCTGGCACGCGCGACCACCCGCCAGAAGGAAATCGCCGTGCGCCTTGCCATCGGCGCCGGACGCGCTCGCTTGCTCCGCCAATTGCTCACCGAGAGCGTTCTGCTGGCTGCGATCGGCGGGGTTCTGGGGTTTCTAGCAGCATGGTGGGGCAGCCAACTTCTGCTACGCATGGTCTCAACCGGCGATTCACCGCTCCCCGTGCACCTTGCCCCCGACCTTCGCACGCTGGCCTTTACAGCCGGAGTCTCCCTTTTGACCGGAGTTCTGTTCGGACTGGCGCCGGCGCTGCGGGCGACGCGGGTTGACCTAACACCTTCGCTGAAGGAGGGGCGGGGGCAGTTCGCCGGCAAAGGCCGGACGTGGGCCTTCGGTCTGGACAGAATCATGGTGGCCGCACAGATTGCGCTTTCGCTCACGCTGGTGGTGGGCGCCGGGCTTTTCGTGCGGAGTTTGCAGAAACTCTGGGCGATTGATCCGGGATACGATCGACGCGACGTCCTGATGTTCTCGCTTGACCCCCGCCTGGCGGGCTACAGAGACAATATCAAGTTGGCCGGCCTTTATCAGCAAGTGTTGAGCGGTCTCCGAACGCTTCCGGGAGTTCGTTCCGCGGCCTTGTCGCTCGTTCGGCCGGTCGACGATGAGGCTTACTGGGTGAACGGCATCGGCGCGATCGACGGCCGCAAGTTGGCGGAAAACGAAACCATTCGCATCGCCGTGAACGCCTTAAGCCCCGGTTACTTTTCCACCCTGGGAACCCCGATGCTGCTCGGGCGCGAGTTTGGTCCTGAGGATAACGCAAAGTCGCCGCAGGTCGCGATTGTGAGCGAGGTTCTGGCGCGGCGCTGTTTCGGCAATGAGAATCCTCTTGGGCACCACACCACCCGGCATGGAGGCGACCCATTTGAAATTGTCGGGGTTGTGAAGGACTCGCGCTACGGCCGCGTGACGGACGCGCCGCGAAGTGTCCTTTGCACCCCCTTCTTTCAATTGAGCCTGGCGGATGTTTACTTCTCGACGACGTTTGAGGTCCGATACCGCGGCGGCCTGGCGGTGATACTCGATGAGGTGCGCCGGCAGATACACTCGATCGATCCGAACCTGCCGCTCTTCCGCGTGAAGACCTTGGAGATTCAAACGCGCGATTCGTTCGTGGAGGAGCGCTTGATCGCCACACTGTCCACCTTTTTCGGTTTACTCGCCGTGCTGCTGGCCTGCATCGGGCTCTACGGGACCATGGCCTTCGGTGTGGCCCGGCGAACAGGCGAGATCGGTGTGCGCATGGCGCTGGGAGCACGACAACGCGACGTGCTGTGGATGGTCCTGCGCGAAACGCTTCTGGTGGTTGCAGCAGGCGTGGCAATTGGCTTCCCGTGTGCGATTGCAGCGGCGCGATTGCTGGCCAGTCAGCTTTACGGCGTAAAGCCCACCGACGGGGTAGCCCTATTGAGCGGATGCTCGCTGCTGGTAGGGGTTGCCCTCTTTGCGGGATACCTGCCGGCAAAACGGGCGTCGAATGTAGATCCCATGGTGGCGCTGCGACACGAATGACTGTTAGTTTGTGATTTGTGACTTGCGATTGGTGATTGAGCACCGCGCTTGGCGCCCCACGCGAGGAACAATCACGGGTGAATTGATGCGCTGGATTTACAAATTGCCGCTGCGGATTCGCTCGCTGTTCCGAAAGAGTGGGGTTGAAAACGAGCTGAGCGACGAACTGCGCTTTCACCTGGAAAAGTTGACGGATCAATTCGCCAAAAAAGGGATGACGCCGGAGGAAGCCCGCTACGCGGCCCTGCGCGAGCTGGGCGGCGTCGACCAAATCAAAGAGGAGTGCCGCGATATGCGACGCGTGAATTACATTGAAAATCTCGTTCAGGACGTTCGCTTCAGCCTGAGACAGTTCGCCAAGAACCCCGGATTTACCTTCGTTGGGATACTGATTCTTTCCTTGGGCATGTCCGCCGGTTTGGCCATTTTTGCCTTTGTGGACGCGGCGTTGATCAAACCGCTGCCCTATCCGAACCCCGCCCGGCTGGTGGGTGTGACCGAAAGCGACAGGGTGTTTCCGCGTGCTTACCTTTCCTATCCTGACTACCTGGACTGGAAAAGACTGAACACCGTTTTCACTTCTTTAGATGTGTGGGGCGGAACGGGTTTCCTGCTCCGTACGTCGCAGGGCGTCCAACCCGTGGTGGGCGTTCGCGTGAGCGCGGGGTTTTTCCGCACGCTGGGAATTACGCCGATGTTGGGGCGTGATTTCTACGCTGGCGAGGATCAGGCAGGTGCGCCCAAGAGCGTGATGTTGACCTACACGGGTTGGCAGAAGTGGTTTGGAGGAAAGCCCGCGGTGGTCGGAAAAGCTGCTACGCTCGATGGTGTCTCCTACACGATCATTGGGGTACTGCCGCGTGACTTTCAATTTGCTCCACGAGGTTACGCGGATCTATGGACGACTCTTCAGGGCACCAACCCGTGCGACCTCCGGCGAAGCTGCCATAGCCTTGAGGGATTAGCCCGCTTGAAGGAAGGGGTCGCGGTTGAGGCGGCGCTCGCCGAAATGAAAACGATTGCCGCCGATCTCGAAAGGCAGTATCCCGGTTCCAATCGCGGCCAGAGCGCGAGCGTCGTGCCGCTCGCCGACGTGATTGTTGGCAATATCCGTCCCATCCTGTTGGTCCTTCTCGGCGGAGCCGGACTCCTGCTGCTGATTGCCTACGTCAACGTCGCCGGCCTGCTCGTGGCGCGTTCGGAAGGCCGCAGGCGGGAAATCGCCGTACGTGAGGCGCTCGGCGCATCGTCTTGGAGATTGATCCGCCAATTCGCCACGGAAGGATTACTGCTGGTGGCGATCAGCGGGGGACTGGGACTGCTTTCCGCCGCGTGGATGATCAGACTCCTCACCCGGCTCGTCCCTCCCAATATGATGGCGGGAATGCCTTATTTGCACGGTTTAGGTTTGAATTTTCACGTCTTGCTTTTCGGCGCGGCAATATCAGTGCTTGCCGCGGGGCTCTATTCCATCACCCCCATCTTACGGTTGTCGCTTTCGGAGATGCGCGAAGGTCTGGCGGAAGGCAGTCGCGGTTCGGCGGGAACCATGTGGCGTCGTGTGGGCTCGAACCTAGTGGCGGTGGAGTTGGCCATCGCCATGGTGCTGTTGTCAGGCGCCGGCCTGCTCAGTAAAAGTCTCTATCTTCTGCTCCACGTGGACCTGGGGTTCGAACCCGATCACGTGGCCATTGTGGAGATTGCCGCGCCGCCGGTCCGCTATGCCAAGGATCCGCAGGTGGTGGCTCTCGGAAGCAGCGTCAGAAGTGAAATCGCCAGCCTGCCCGGCGTAAAGGCCGTGGGCATCGTGACCCAGGGGCTGCCCTTAAGTGGTAACGGTAACACGGATTGGATCAGGTTTGTGGGACGGCCGTACAACGGAGAACACAACGAGGTGAATGAGCGGCACGTGAGCTCCGCCTATTTCACCACCTTGCAGGCCAAACTGCTGCGCGGGCGTTTCTTCACCGACGCGGATGATGCTTCGAGGCCCCACGTGGTCATCATTAACCAGGCGCTGGCGCGAAAATACTTCTCCAATGAAGACCCCATCGGCCAGAAATATGGTGATGACGGGCTGACGCCGGGATCGATCAAGGAGATCGTGGGGGTTGTGGACGACATCAAGGAAAGCACGTTGGATTCGGAGACCTGGCCCGCGGAATATATTCCGTTTGATCAGAGCCCCGACACCTATTTCGCTGTGGTCGTTCGTACCTCGCAAGCCGAGCAAGCCATTCTCCCCACGATGGACGCCTTGATCCATCAAATCGACCCCGAGCTTGGTACGATGGGCGAAATGACGATGACCGAGAGGATTAAGGGCTCCCAGACGGCCTACCTGCACCGTTCGTCAGCGTGGCTGATTGGCGGCTTTGCCACCGTGGCGCTGCTGCTCGGAGTGGTAGGGCTCTATGGCGTGATCGCTTACTCGGTGAGCCGGCGAACACGCGAGATCGGGGTCCGCATCGCGCTTGGTGCGCAGCGCGGCACGGTTTACGGACTCATCCTGAAAGAGGCGGCATGGCTGATTCTCATGGGTATCGGCGCGGGACTGCTGGGCTCGATTGCCGCCGCCACCCTGATGCGCAATTTACTCTTCGGAACCCAGGCGTACGACGCCCCTACGTTGGCCGCCGTGGCCTTGATCCTGGCGATTTCCGCGCTTCTTGCTAGTTATGTTCCCGCCCGGCGGGCGGCGCGGGTCGATCCCATGGAGGCGTTGAGGTATGAATAAAGTCGTCAGTCGTCAGTTATCAGTTCTCGAAGGGCGGTAGGGGAGGGACTGGGTACTGACAACTGTCGACTGCTCGTTGCCGACTGAGAACTGATGACTGAGAACTTCCTATGCGTTGGCTGTACAAACTCCCGCTGCGATTCCGCTCAATGTTCAAGCGCACACGCGTAGAACAGGAACTTACTGACGAACTCCGTTTCCACCTGGAAAAGCTAGTGGAGAATAACGCCGAGCGTGGGATGGGTCCGGAGGAAGCCCGTTATGCGGCTTTGCGCGAGTTGGGCGGGATGGACCAAATCAAAGAGGAGTGCCGCGAAATGCGACGAGTAAACTACGTCGAGAACCTCCATCAAGACGTCCGCTACGGCCTGCGCCAATTGCGCCGCAACCCGGGTTTCACCGCGGTGGCAGTGTTGACGCTCGCCCTCGGCATCGGCGCGAATGCCGCGGTCTACAGCCTGGTCGACACCATTCTTCTGCGCCCGCTCCCGTATCGAAACCCGGAGCGGCTGGTAGTCGTATCGGAAACCGTGCCCCAGATGGGTTACGAGAATGAAGTCGGGATGGCAGCGGGTGAATATCTGGATTATCGCGACCGTAACCGCTCCTTCACGCAGACGGCCGCCTATGAGGCGTCGGGTTTCAATCTGACGGGCGCGGGAACTCCGCTGCGGGTGAATGCCGCCGCCGTGACCGCCTCGCTGTTCCCGCTGCTCGGAGTTTCGCCTCTACTCGGGCGCGCCTTCTCTGCTGACGACGAACGGCAGGGAAGTACGCCCGTGGCCCTGCTTTCCTACCTCCTCTGGCGCGACCACTATGGCGCCGATGCCGGAATTCTGGGCAAGACGATCAACCTCGACGAGACACCGTACGTGATCGCCGGCGTGATGCCGGCATCATTCCAGTTTCCCTCTGATGGGGCGGCGCTCTCTGAACGTGTCGACCTCTGGGTGCCGGAAGTATTCGCTCCGGATCGCTTGCAGGATAGGTTGCGCGAATTCGGCGTCCACTTTATTGGCCGCCTTAAGCCCGGGGTGACCGCGCAGCAGGCCCAGGCAGATGTCTCTATCGTCGCCGCGGGATTCATGGAGCAGTACCATTACTCCGGCACAATCCGCGTGGTTCCGCACGTGCATCCTTTCGCCGCGTATGCCGTTCAGAAGGCGCGACCATTAATGATCCTGCTGATAACGGCGGTTGCTTGCGTATTGCTGATTGCTTGCGCCAACGTCGCGAACCTTCTGCTCGCGCGCGGCAGCCACCGCAGCCACGAGATGGCGGTCCGAAGCGCCATCGGGGCCGTCAGACGCCGCTTGTTGGAACAGTGCCTGGTCGAGAGCCTCTTGCTGTCGATACTCGGAGCGGGCGCCGGGTTTGCCTTGGCGTTCCTGCTGGTTTATGGCGTCCGGACCTATGGTCCGGCCGATGTTCCGCGCTTGCAGGAAGTCGCTGTTGACCCGTCGGCGCTCCTGTTCACGGGTGTCTTGTCACTGCTCACCACCGTGCTTTTCGGATTTGTCCCCGCTTGGCGACTCGCGCACACGTCGCCGCAGGATTGCCTGAAGGAAACCTCGCGGGCGGGAGCGCCACGCGCAACCGTGCGTTTACAGAACCTCATCGCGCTGGCCGAAATTGCCCTGGCGTTGGTTCTGCTCGTCGGCGGGGGCCTGATTCTTCAGAGTTTTGTGCGAGTCTTAAACGTTCCGCTCGGCTTCCGTCCACAGGGGGTATTCATCGTTCGCACGCTGTTTGACGACCGGCGTTACCCCGATCCCGTGAAGCGAGCCGCTGTGCAACAGGAACTGGTCGAGCGCGCAAAGCGGATCCAAGGCGTTGAAGTTGTCGCAGCGGCGAGTCATCTGCCTCTGAGCGATAGCCGCCAGATTGGTTTTCGCCTCGAACACGCTGCGCCCGACGATTTCCATTGGGCGGAGAACTCACTGGTAACCTCCGGCTATTTCCACGCCATGGGAATCCCGATTCTACGCGGCAGGAGTTTTACCGAGCAGGACCGGCCCGACACTCCCCCCGCAGCCATCATCAACGAGGCCCTGGCTCGCCAGTACTTTCCCGGACGCAACCCGCTGGGCGAGCGATTTCATTGGGGAGATCGAGCGCTGTTCACGATCATTGGCGTGGCGGGAGACGTCCATATTTCCGCCCTCGACGCCGATCCGCCGCCCATGATTTACAACTCGATGTTTCAAGTGCAAAGTGGCGCGAGCGAACGTACCGCTCTTCTGCTGCGCCTGAGCCCCGCCCGGCAACGCGGCCAGGGCCTCTACCCGGAGGTTCAGCAGCAAATTTGGTCGCTCGATCGCGACCTTCCCGTCTACCATTTCACCACTTTTGAAGAACTCATCTCTGACTCGGTGGCGCAACGCCGCTTCACCACCGTACTGATGCTTTCGTTTGCATTGATCGCGTTGGCTCTGGCGCTTATCGGTTTGTTTGGCGTCATGTCGTACCTGGTGGCACAACGCCGGCGAGAACTGGCCATCCGCATGGCGCTGGGAGCCGGCCGGACGGAAGGGTATTGGGCGGTCATGAAGCGTGGCGCGGCGCTTGCTCTTACGGGCTGCGCGGCGGGATTGGCGCTGCTTCCCCTGGGCCGAAGCCTGATCCTGGCGGCCCTGTTCCAGACCAGCGCCTACGATCCCATGACGCTGATTTTGGTTCCGGCATTGCTCGTGGGTGCCGCGCTTCTGGCGTGTTATATTCCCGCGCGCCGGGCCACGAAGGTCGACCCGCTCGTCGCGCTGCGATATGAATGATCGCCGATTCGCGATGAACCCGCACGTATCGAGTGTCTTCGCGGGCAAATCGCAGCGCTATTGCTTTGGCGCCAAAAACGAGTTGAAACCCCTTGCGCGCTCAAGTAGGATGCAGGCCTAAACTTATTCCAGGAAGCCACGAGGGAGCGATGTCATCAGAACCGAAGGGCCTAACTCGGGAACCATTTTCTCTTTTGATGCGCGGGGCCTTGGCCACTCTGGCGGTGTTGGTGATCGGGCGTCTGGTTTTGGAACTCGCCGGCATGCCCCCGGATTTCGCCCGATACGTTTCCAGCACCGTGGGAATGCTGATGGTGGGCATTTACTTGGCGGCGGTTGGCCCGCTACGCGACGGCTTGCGTAAGTTCTCGCAACTGCTGCTTCCCGCTTTGATCCTCGCCGCGTGGACGGAAGGCTGGGTCATTGTCGTAACCGTCATTTCTGCGGTGCTGCGTCTTTCGCGGACGCATTTTGCCGAAAGCGACGACTATGGTAATTGGGGCCACCTCGGCAGACACTTGATGGGGCACCTCATCGAGATCGGTGTGTTCTTCGTCATCATCCTGCTGTTGATGGCCATCGTCCACACTCTGTGGCGATGGCCGATCACTGTCGCCCCCGGCGCCATGCTGGGAGTGTTTGTGATCATGCGTTTCTGGACCGAGGCCATGGGGCTTCCGCCCTTCCGCAGCGCGGCCTGGAGCACCACAGTCCTGGTTCTGCTGAGCGCATTCTACGTCGGCGGGGTGGGCGTGCGGATGGGACTGACGGAGGCCCGCCAGCTTCTGGTTCCATCATTGGTGTTGGGATGGGTATGGCGGGCGTGGGTCTATCTGGCTACGTTGTTCTCGGCCGGACCTTTCTTTAAGACCCATTTCTTCGATCCGTCGAGCGGTGACGTTCCCATGCGCTTACTGAAGGCGCTCGCGGGATCGGTAGTCGAGGGTTTTATCGCCGGACTGCTGATGTGGGGGATTGCGGTTTGGATTGCGTGCGCGACGCGCCCTGAGGGCACCCACTCCCTGGGGAGTGCTTGAAAGCAAGGGTAGCGCGAACCTGCCGTTTTTGTAGCGCGGGCGCCCCGCCCGCTGGGAAGCTGTGAATTTATTGATCTTTTCGATTTTCGCCCGCGTATTTTCAACGACTTGCGCGCGGAAAAACGCGGTTTTTTCAATTATTTCACAGCTTCTGGGGCGTGGGCATCCTGCCCGCGCGCTGGCGGGAGCGGGACGCTCCCGCGACAGCGGGCAAGATGCCCGCGCTACGTCCGAGGCTGCGATACCCGAGCTGCCTAAAACAGGTTCCAAAGGTATTGCGTGTAGACCTCGTGATGGAACTGGACCTCCGCCGGCTTCACCACCGTTCCCAGCAATCGCGGGCAGCGGTCGGCGGAGGCCTTCTTCAACTCCACAAACCTCTCCTTAACGACTTCCCCGAGAAGCTTGGTCGTCCACTCCGCGTTATTAAAGTTACTAATCGCATCATAGATGTTATCCGGCAGAAAGCGTTGGGCGCTGCGGAGGTTTTCGACTTCGGCGATGTCTCCCTCAATGCCGGTGCGGAAGATCGAGTAGAGCAGCATATACGGGTTGGCGTCGGGAGCGACCGCGCGGACTTCCAGCCGGGCGCTGCGTGAATTGCCGAGGGGAATTCGCACCATCGAGCCGCGATCCACGGCCGAGGCTTTGAGCTGGTTCGGGGCCTCGAAATGCGGGTCCAGGCGGCGGTAGGAATTCACGCTGGAGTTGAAGATCAGGCACAGGTCGTTGCCGTGAGTCAGGATGCGGTCGACGAACTGCCAGGCAAACGGGCTCATTTTCTCCAGCCCCTGCGGGTCCCAGAACACGTTCTTGTTGTCCTTCGTAATCGACACGTTGGAGTGCATGCCGGTGCCATTCACCCCGACGATGGGCTTGGGCAGGAAGCACGCGGTTAGTCCCATCCTGGTGGCCACCTGCCGGCAGATTAGTTTGTAAAGCTGGATTTGGTCGGCCGCGGCTACTACCTCCGAATAGCCATAGTTGATTTCGAACTGCGACGGCGCAACTTCCGGGTGGTCCTTCTCGTTTTGGAAACCCATCGCGCGCTGCACTTCCGCCGCGTGGTCGATGAACAGGCGCAGGGCGTCGCCGGGTAGGGAATGGTAGTACCCGCCCATACTGACATACTCGAACTTGTCCGTTTCGTGATATCGCCGCTCGGCGTCAGTCCCCTTGAAGAGGAAGCCCTCGATTTCGTTGGCGGCGTTGAGGGTATATCCGTCCTTCTCGTAGAGCTTCCTGGCATAAGCCTTGAGCACGGCGCGGAGGTCGGCGGCATAAGGCTGTCCGTTCTTATCAATGACCTCGCCGAAGACCATAACCTTCCCGGGTCCGAAGACGTCCGCCGGTCCCCAGTAGAAAGCGGGCCAATCGATGCCGAGCCGCAAATCGCTTTCGTGCTGGGCGGAGAAGCCGCGAATGGACGAACCGTCAAAGGTGAGGTTATCCCAGCTCTTGATGAAGAACTTCTTGTCGTAATCGAGCATGTGCAGCCGGCCTTCGAGGTCGCTGAACAACACGGTCACGGCCTTAATCCGCTTCTCGTCGCTCAGGTACTTGAGGCGCTCTTCTCGAACTTGCTCCGTGGGAACGCGCGCGAGTCGCTGCTCCTTGGCGCGCAGATTCAGTTCTTCCAATTCGCTGTAGGGGAGTTCCAAGTGGTTTTGCAGATCGGTGCTCATGCTTCTCCTTAAGGCCGGGAATCCCGGAAAGTGTGTTCAAGCTGAAGTCGGCCGAGGCGTTCACACTTTTGCGCGAGAACGCCGGTTCAGACTCGGTTCAGTTTTGAACTGGGTGAAGGTCCAACACTTCTATTGTTAGCAACACTCCGCGCATCTGGCAACGGTTTTGCCGATTGATTTTCTTTATGGGAACGATGGGCGAGACGATGTGGAAGGCGCTCTTAAGGCTTGGGCTTACGTTGGAGCTCGGCGGGAACGCGCTCGCGATCGAGCGGCGCGAATTCGAACGTCCACTTCACCGGGACGGTCTCTGGAATGTAGCATTCATGGTCGTCGCAGGCCTGATAGCGCAGCGACCCTTCGAGGACCATCTCGCCGCGTTCATTGAGCCTGGGTTTCACCTGGGTCTCCGGACCTATGACCACGTCCTCCGCCAAGCGGACGTGGCCGCGATACACGGGGACCGTTTCTTTGATGACGTCCAGTCGGAGCGTTTCCGGCGGCGGATATCTCACTGGGTCAAATTTAGCGGCAGCCTCGGTCATCTTCCACTCGATCGCGATGTACCCCTGCACCCCGGGAGCGTAAACGTGCATCTTTGGCATCAGGTCAATGTCCAGGAAGAGGGCGACCCGCTGGTTTGGATGGACCGTGTTTGTGCTGGCCCACGAAGACAGCCGCAGGTGCTTCGCTTCTACGATTGCAGGTGTCGAACTGCGCGCGTCGCCGAGCCGCGCGAGGATTTCCATCGTGGGCGTGCGCTCTTTGAAGTCGTCCTCAAAAAACTTGGCGATCACAATACCATTCGGAGCGACCACATAGGTTCCCGGATGAGGGATGCCGTGCGCCATCGAGTCTGCCGGAACGGTTTCGTTAAAAATCCCGAAAGCGCGAATGATTTTGGAATCGGGGTCGGAAAGCAAAGGATAGGTAATGTGCTTTCGGTCGGCAAAGGTCTTGAGCGCGGGCACGCTGTCGTAGCTGATCGCCGCCAACCCGAGACCCTGTTCATGGATCATGTCGAGATGCTGTTCCAGCTCGACGAGCTGGGTTTTGCAGAAGGGTCACCAGTCCGCCGAACGGTAAAAGACCAGTAGCGCTCCCTTCGGCCCCATGATGCTCTGCAAGTTTTGCACTTTACCGTATTGGTCGGGCGCCTCAAACGCCGGCACCGTCGAGCCCACCTCCGGGCCGGTTTTTATTGCCGTTTGTGCCGATGCCATCGCGCAGGCGGAAAGTAAGATCAGTGCCGGCAGCAGGCGCGAGGACAGGCGTGTCAATCGAAGCGCTTGGAGGCGGGAATCGATCCGACGAGGGAACGATACTGCCCCCGGTCGATTCACATTCAAATCCTCGCCGATTTTCATGCGGCATCTCGTAATATTGATGGCAAGACCTCCACGCCGGAGTTTCTCAATCCGCTTGGCGCCTGATCTTAAGGCCGCGAAACACTCGCGTCAACCTGCAAATAATACCGCTCGTTTGCGGGTCGCGTTCACGCCGACTTGACGAAACGCAACGCGACCGAGTTCATACAATAACGGAGCCCGGTGGGTTGTGGACCGTCGTTGAAAACGTGACCCAGATGAGCGTCGCAGCGGTGGCAGGAAACCGACGTCCGCACCATACCCCAACTCATGTCGGTGGCTTCCTTGATATTCTCTGTGGCGAGGGGCGCCCAAAAGCTGGGCCAGCCGGTACCGGACTCAAACTTCGTTTCGGAGCTGAATAGCGCGGTATCGCAGCAGATGCAGCGGAAAAGCCCCTTTTCCTGGAGATTCCAGTAGGCGCCTGAGAACGCCATCTCCGTGTCCGCCTTCCGCGTGATGTCGAACGAAGAGCGCGAGAGTTGCTTCCGCCATTCCTCGTTGCTCTTGACGATCGTCGGAACCTCGACCACCCCTTGCCGCACTCCTACGTCGGAGAATTCCACGATCTGAACCATCTTCGGTTGTCCCGCTGGCGCGGCGCCGGCCTCCACGGCTTGCAGGCTTCGGTAATGCCACACCGCAAGGCCACCCAGCGCCGAGATTGAGACCCCAATGAATGCCCTTCGCGTTATAGGTTTCGATAATCTGTCTTGTCCTTTATCGGGCATCAGCATTTCAACCTCCACGAATTCGCACTCTTCAAGGCCTAGCTTGTACAGCCTCCCACCGCCTTCACCTTGATAATACCAGCAGCGGGGCCAGATATTCCCGAGGAGACCGAGGTCAGTGTTAGTTGGCCCGGGAAGGAGTCGAGCGCAGCTCCGCTCGCCGCGCCAGAAGAAGGCGTAGCGCAAGGTTCCGCTCTCCGGCCTTGCGGCTCTTCCGGCGTGGCGCGCATCGATCGGCATGGATTCGGTTCTTCCTCTTGCCCCATGACCCGCCTCACGAAGCAAAAATCCCACGATCGAGAAAGCGTGTCGCGGCTGTCCGCTAGAGTTGACGTCCTTCTTTCTGTTGATATAATCCCCGCCGCCATGAAACACCTACTCAATCTTCTTGCCGCGATTGGCCTTTGCTTGGGAGGGTTTTTTGAACCTTCTATCGCAGAATCTCATGACCATACCGAGGACTACATATGCTTAGCCGTCGATCGTTCCTGGCGATTTCACTTGCCGCACCGTACGGTCTCCTCTCAGCTCGGGGCAACAACAAGCAGGAGCATCCCCAATTTGTTCGCGTCAGCCCGCGCGATTACCGTTATTTCGAGTTGGCCGATGGCTCGCCCTATATTCCCATCGGTCTGAATATGATTTCGCCGCCGGAGAGCGCCCGCGATGACGAGGCAGCAGGGCTGAATGCCTTCGAGAACTGGCTCGAGAAGCTCGCCCGCAACGGCGGCAATTACATCCGCGTGTGGCTTAGCAGCCCGTTTTGGAGTGTCGAGCACGAGAAGTGCGGCGTCTATGACCCCATGAAGGCACGCCGCATCGATCGCTTGCTGGAGCTATGCCGCCGCTACCATATCCACGTCAAGTTGACCATGGAACACTTTCGCTCCATTGGTGGCGGGCCACAAGCTTGGGCGGATAATCCTCTCTATAGCATCACTCATAATGGACCGGCCACCTCCATTGCCGATTTCTTTGACGGCGAGGAATCGCGTGCACAATTCCGCAAGAAGGTCCAGTGGTACTCCCGGCATTATGCGGATGACCCGATCATTTATGGCTGGGAATTGTGGAACGAAATTAACGCCGTGCACGGGGGCGACTTCCTCGCGTGGACAGAAGCGATGCTGCCTGAACTGCACAAAGCCTTTCCGAAAAACCTGGCCATGCAGAGCCTCGGCAGTTTCGACCGTGACCGAGCCCGCGAATTTTATCGTCCTCTCAGCCTGATGCCGGGCAACGATGCGGCCCAAGTGCATCGCTACCTGGACCAGGGCGCCCAGCTGGAAGTCTGCCATGGTCCGGTGGACATCCTTGCTGTTGATGCCATCCGTGAGTTACGGAGCTACCATCCGGGGCGCCCCATCATCCTTGCCGAGTCGGGCGCGGTCGAACCTAGCCACTCCGGGCCGTCGCACCTCTATGCCAAAGACCGGGCAGGCATTATCCTGCACGACATCCTCTTTGCGCCCTTCTTTTCCGGGGCGGCCGGGAGCGGGCAGATTTGGCACTGGGCAGAATATGTGGACGCTAACGATCTTTGGTATCACTTCGGCCGCTTTGCCGAAGCCGTGCGGGGCCTCGACCCTCCAGCCGAGGCATTTGAACCCGCCGTGATCGAACATCCGCGGTTGCGGGTTTACGTTCTAAAGGGTAAGCGCACATGGCTCGCCTGGTGCCGCGATTCGCGCAATGACTGGCGGTCCGAAATCGAGAGAGGCGAGCAGCCCGAGATGCTTGCGGATATTACCGTGGATTTCGGCAGGGAAGGATCGGGCCGCGTATACGATCCCTGGTCCGGGAAGTGGAGTGCCGCGAATCTTAGCGGGGGCAAGATACTACTGCCGGAGTTCTCACGGTCCGTGGTGGTTAAACTGGACACCCGGGGATAAAACTCATCCCCATCCATTTGCAGAGGGTGTATTTGCCACCCGCGCGGACCGCGAGAAATTGTCCGCGCTACGTGCCGCAGTTTTGCTGGCGGCTATCCGCCAGGTGGCGAGGTTAACTCGCCGCTACGATTCCGAACTGACACCTTGCACTGAAACCTGACACCTACTTCTAGACACATTCTCGCACCGCCCTCTATAATGAAAGTTAACCTCACGACGGAGGACGCATGCAAGATAGTCAAGAGACCCTGGAACTGAAGCAGACCATCAACCTACCCAAAACCGCATTTTCCATGAAAGCCAATTTGCCGCAGAACGAGCCTAAATGGTTGGCGGCTTGGACCAAGGAGAATTTGTACTCGCAGATTCGCGAATCGCGGAAGGACGCGCCGGTTTTCACTCTGCACGACGGCCCTCCTTATGCCAACGGGCGCATTCACTTGGGAACCGCGCTCAACAAGATTTTGAAAGACTTCATCGTGAAGATGAAGACCCTCGAAGGGTTCAACACCCCGTATTTGCCGGGCTGGGACTGCCACGGCTTGCCCATTGAGATCAACGTGGACAAGGAACTGGGCGGGCGCAAAGCCCATATGACCACCGTCGAAGTCCGGCGCGAGTGTCGCAAGTTCGCGCAAAAATTCGTGGACATCCAGCGCCAGGACTTTATGCGACTCGGGGTCTTCGGCGAGTGGGAAAAGCCTTACCTGACAATGGGCTTTGAATACGAAGCGCGCATTGCCGAAGCCTTTCTGGCATTCCTCGGCGGTGGCTACGTTTATCGCGGGCGCAAGGCGGTTTACTGGTGCATCTCCTGCAAAACGGCTCTGGCGGAAGCGGAAGTGGAATACGAAAACGACCGCAGCCCGTCGATCTACGTTCGCTACCCGGTGACATCGGATCCGGCGGCGCTCAATCCGGCCTTGGCGGGCCGCAAGCTCTGGGTGATCATCTGGACCACCACGCCCTGGACCCTGCCTGCCAGCATGGCCGTGGCGTTTCATCCGGAATTCGAATACGTGGTGGTAGGCGATAACGATCTACACGGCGATGCCTACATTGTTGAGAGCCGTCGGTTGGGGCCGGTGGTGGAAGCGACGGGGTTGAACGCTCCCAACATCCTGGCGCACATTCCCGCCAAGGCTCTGGGGAAAATCGAGGTGCGCCATCCTTTTCTCGATCGCGCTATTGTTCCGGTTATGGCGAATTATGTAACCGCCGAGGATGGCACGGGCATCGTGCACACCGCTCCCGGCCATGGCCGCGAGGACTACCTGACCGGCATGCAGTATGGCATCGATATCTATTGCCCGGTGGACGAGTCGGGGAAAATCTTCGAGGGTTTGCCGGAGTATGTGGGCAAGCGGGTTTTCGACGCCAACGCGCCCATCATCGAATTGCTGAAGGCGCGCGGCGTGCTGATGGGGCCGGCGGGCACGCTCGACCACTCCTATCCGCACTGCTGGCGCTGCCATAATCCCATCATCTTCCGCGCGGCCGAGCAGTGGTTCATCGACCTGGATCACAAGGAGCTGCGCCAGCACGCCCTGGACGAAATCAAAAGGACACGATGGGTTCCCTCGTGGGGTGAAGAGCGCATTTCCAATATGATCGCCGAACGACCCGACTGGTGCATCTCGCGCCAGCGCGTTTGGGGCGTGCCGATCACCGTCTTCCATTGCGTCGAGTGCAAGAAGCCGATCATGAACGCGAGCCTTTCCCAGCACGCCATTGAGCTTTTCCGCAAGGAGGGCGCGGACGCCTGGTACGCGCACACGGAGGCTGAGCTGCTGCCGCCCGGCGCGCACTGCCCGGAGTGCAAGGGCACGAATCTGCGCCGCGAAACCGACATCCTCGACGTCTGGTTTGACTCGGGGTCCAGCCAGTTTGCCGTTCTCGGCCATCGGTCCGATCTGCCCTGGCCTTCTGATATTTACCTTGAAGCGGGCGACCAATATCGCGGGTGGTTCCACAGTTCGCTGCTGGTGGCCCTGGGAACGCACGGCGCCGCGCCCTATCGGCAGGTGCTGACGCACGGCTGGGTGCTCGACGCGCAAGGCCGCGCCATGCACAAATCCCTCGGCAACGTGATTGAGCCGCAGGAGGTCATCAAATCCCACGGGGCGGAGATCCTGCGCCTGTGGGCGGCGTCGGTGGAGTTTGGCGAGGACGTCTCCATCTCGCCCGACATGCTCACCCGGCTTTCCGAAGCGTATCGCAAACTGCGCAATACTTTCCGCTATTGCCTGGGCAACCTCTATGATTTCGATCCCGCCAAGGACTGCGTGGAAGCGAGCCAGCTCGATGAGATCGATACGTGGGCACTGGTGCGCACGGCGGAATTGCTTGAGCGCGCGCAAGCCGCTTACGACGAATACGCGTTTCATAAGGTCTACCGCGGCGTGTATGACTTTGCCACGGTGGACTTGAGCGCGTTCTATTTCGATATTCTGAAAGACCGTCTCTATACTGCGCCCGCGAGTTCGGTTCGCCGCAGGGCAGCGCAAACCACGCTCTATCGAATCGCCGACGCCCTGGTCCGCGTAGTGGCGCCACTGCTCAGCTTCACCGCCGACGAGGTTTGGAAACACCTTCCCACTCCGCACTTGCGGGAAAAGAGCGTTCACCTTGCCAAGTTTGTTCCTGCTGCCGACCTGCGCGGGGGGCTCTCCGCCGAACACTTGCAGCGGCTCGAAAACTGGCCGCGGCTGATCGCTCTGCGCGAGGAAGTGCTGAAGGCGCTCGAGGTGGCACGCCAGGAGAAGTTCATTGGCGGGTCGCTCGAAGCTCGCGTCGTTCTAAGTGTCGGTCCGGAGCTTCTGCCGCTGGTCGAGCAGTATCGCGAATTGCTTCGCTATCTTTTTATCGTGTCGCAGGTCGAGGTCAGCCACCAAGCTCTGGAGGGCGCGACCGCTTCGGGACTCGCCGGCCTGAGCGTGAAAATCGAAAAAGCTGCTGGCCAGAAATGCGATCGATGCTGGAACTTTTCCGAGCAGGTGGGGAAAGATCCTCGCTATCCGACAGTGTGCGAACGGTGCTCGGCGGCGCTGGAGGAAATCGGGGCGGCAGCTTAGTTTTGAGAGAAAAACACTGTCGATTTGTGGGGCCGCGGGCGGTTGTGAACGGAAGAGATTAACCACAGAGGCACGGAGGTCACGGAGACCACACAGAATGAACCTTCGGTCAAAGTACAAGGTCCCGTGAGCGCCGGCAGCACCCACTGTTCTCGTTCTCTGTGATCTCCGTGCCTCTGTGGTGAATTTTCCCTGCGGCTTTCCTAGCGCTTTGGTCGTGACGTCAAAATGGGCGCGGTGAACTGCCGCCATCACGGACACAGGAATCGAAAATCCAAAATTTAAAATCCAAAATCGATCCCCCCGCGGCCATGAACGCCCGTCGCATTGTCGTCACGCGAATCCTCATGGCGGCGATCGCTGTGGCCGTCTTTGCGGCCGACCAGGTGAGCAAGTCCATGGTGGAACGCCGCATTCCCAGTGGCGCCGTCGTTTCCGTCGTGCAGGGCTTTTTCAACCTGACCAACAGCAAGAACTCCGGGGCGGTGTTCGGCATGTTCTCCCAGACGGCGGTCTGGTGGAAAACGCCGCTGCTGATTGTCATTTCCGCGGTACTGCTGGTTGCCGTGGTGACCCTGGTGATCAAAACTCAAAACGCGCGATGGGAGCTGAGCATCGGGATGGCGCTGATTCTCGGCGGGGCGCTGTCCAATCTCTTCGACCGCATGCGCGCGGGCGAGGTCGAGGACTTCCTCGATTTCTACTTCCGCAGCTATCATTGGTACACTTTCAACCTGGCGGACAGCGCCATCGTGGTGGGAACGGGATTGGTCATTTTGCAGGTGCTGCTGGGGGAATAGGTGTCAGGTGCCGGGTGCCAGGTGTCAGGCCGCAAAACTCGGAGTAGAAAGATAGCCGCTGCCCGGCTTCTCCTGTTTACCCACAGGAACTGAGCTCCGTCAGGCGATCTTAAATGACCCGATGATCCGGTCACCCGATCACCCGATTTCTGACACCTAACACCTGACACCTGATACACACATGGCGCAAACGCTACAGTTCATGGTTCCCGCGGAAGCGGCCGGCGACCGCCTGGACCTTTTCCTGGTGCGGCAGATGCCGGACTGGAGCCGCAGCCAGATCCAGCGACTGATTCGGGACGGGTTAGTCACAGTCGGCACAGCGTCGGCCAAAAAGTCCGGCGAAGTGATCGAGGCGGGAACACCGATTAGTGTCAAAGCCGAGCATGAGGAGTCGAAGGCCACGCCGGAAGACCTGCCGCTGACGGTGATCTACGAGGATTCGGACATTTTGGTGGTAAACAAAGCCGCAGGCATGGTGGTGCACATCGGCTCGGGCATAACGTCCGGGACCCTCGTTAACGCTCTTTTGCGCCATCTAGCCCCCATTGGCGGTTTATCCACAATGGGCGGCGAGCAGCGGCCAGGAATTGTCCACCGTTTGGATAAGATGACTTCGGGCCTCGTGGTGGTGGCCAAGAACGACGCCGCACACCGCCGGCTGAGCGAACAGTTCAAGTCGCGGGAAGTGCACAAGACTTACCTTGCGCTCGTGCACGGACGCGTGGCTGCCGACAGCGGGGAAATCGCAAGGCCGGTGGGCCGCGACCCCCGCCGCCGCACGCGCATGAAGGCGGGGGGAATCGCACCGCGCGAAGCGCTGACGAAATATCGAGTGCTGAGGCGATTCGAGCACTTCACCCTAGTCGAAGCCAAGCCCCGAACCGGTCGCACGCACCAAATCCGTGTGCACCTGGCCAGCATCGGCCATCCGGTGGTTGGCGACACGACCTACGGTGCGCCTGCTCAACTGCGATTCGGCGAAAGCGTGGAGGCCACACTGCCGCGCACATTTCTGCATGCGGCAAAGTTGGGTTTCACGCATCCCCGCACAGGCGCGCCGCTTGAGTTTGAGGCGCCGCTGCCGAGTGAACTTGCAATGTTCATTGCTTACATGGAGAGCCGCAAGGGCTAACATGGAAAGGTTAGTCGATTCACGATGGCGATTCTCGATAGCTTTAAGTTAGACGGTAAGATTGCGGTAGTGACAGGGTGCAGGCGTGGCATTGGCAAGGCGCTGGCCGTGGCCTTGGCGGAAGCCGGCGCCGATATTGTCGGCGTCAGCAAAGCACTCGAATCGACCGGCAGCGATGTGGAAAAGGCAGTAACGCTCGCGGGTAGAAAGTTTCACTCATACCAATGTGATTTTCGCGACCGCAAGGCAGTACATGATTTCACCGCCCGGGTGAAGACGGATTTCCCCGTCATCGATATTCTCGTGGCCAACGCGGGGACCACGCGGCGCTCGCCCGTGATCGATCACACCGACGAGGATTGGGATGAGGTCATTCAGGTGAATCTCAATTCCCAGTTTGTTCTCAGCCGCGATTTGGGCAGACGCATGGTGGACCGTGGTTCCGGCAAGATCATTTTCATTGCCTCTTTGCTTTCCTTTCAAGGTGGCATACTGGTACCGAGTTATGCCGCAAGCAAAGGGGGCGTAGCTCAGCTCACCAAGGCATTGGCCAACGAGTGGGCGGGCAAGGGCGTGCAGGTCAACGCCATCGCGCCCGGTTACATCGCCACAGACTTAAACGTTGCGTTGCAGACAGATCCGGAACGAAATCCTGCTATTGTGTCGAGGATTCCCGCGGGCCGCTGGGGCTCCCCAGAAGATTTGCAAGGCGCGGTGGTTTTTCTTGCCTCGCCAGCTTCTGATTATGTGAGTGGCACGCTGCTCACCGTGGATGGCGGCTGGATGGCGCGATAAGAAGAACAAAGCTATCAGCTATCAGCTATCAGCGATCAGCGTTCAGCGTTCAGCGCAGTACGAAGACGCACCAAGGCTTACAGCCGGAGGTTTTTCGTCGTGTCGAAGAGATTTGTCGCAATCCTGTTCGCTCTGATTTTAACCGTTTCCGCCGCACCTTCAGCCAACTTGCCTCTTACTCCTTATCCCAATCAGCTAGAGCTTGGCCAGGGAGTTTTCCAGGTGGGGACGCGTGTCAGTATCGACATCATCGGCAACTCAGAAGAGGACCGATTTGCGGCGTCACTTCTGTCCGCGGATCTAACTTCTCTCGACGGCGTGGCGGCGGGCAAAGGGAAGGGTTCATCCCGTATTATTTTGGCTCGGGCCGAGAGTGCAGCGGGCAAGCAGATTCTGGAGAAATCGGGGTTGCAAATTCCCGCGCAGGCCGACGAGGAAGGTTACGTTCTGGTTGTCACGTCCCGTGAAGCCTCCATTGTGAGCAAGACTGCTACGGGCATTTTTTATGGCGTGCAAACATTGCGGCAATTGATCCATCCAGTCAAAGGTAGCGGGGCCGAGGCGCCGGAGGTTCGGATTGTCGACTGGCCGGCGATTCGGTGGCGCGGCGTGAGCCTGGACATCAGTCGCGGCCCAATTCCCACCCTGGCGTCCTTCAAACGTGAAATCGCGCTGCTGGCGGAATATAAAATCAATGTGATCTCTCCTTACATGGAGAACACTTTCGCTTATCCCAGCATTCCGAATTTCGCCGCGGCGGGCGGAGCCATCACGCCGGAAGAAGCCAAGGAGTTGGTGCAGTACGCCACGCAATACCACGTGACGATTATCCCCGAGCAGGAGTCCTTCGGCCACCTGCATTTGGCGCTTCAGAATGAACGGTTTCAGGATCTAGCCGAAGTGCCTTACGGCCACGTGCTCACCCCCAACGTGCCGGGATCCTTCACGCTGATTGGCAAGATGTTCGGGGACTTGGCGGCGGCGTTCCCCGGCCCCTTTTTCCACATCGGGGCTGACGAAACCAACGAATTAGGCGAGGGGCGCACCAAGTCCCAGGTCGATTCGGAGGGTTACGGAAAGGTCTACGTCGATTACCTGCGAAAGATCGATGAGACCCTGATCCCGTATCATCGCAAGATTCTATTCTGGGGCGATATGGGGGTGCAGCATCCCGAGCACCTCAAGGATTTGCCCCACGATATGATCGCCGTGCCTTGGGACTATGACGCCAAGCCGTCGTTTGCAAATCAGATCAAGCCCTTCCGCGATGCGGGACTGGAGACCTGGGTGGCCCCGGGGGTGAGCAACTGGAGCCGTATTTTCCCTGACGACAAAGTAGCGCGCGCGAACATCCGGCAATTCGTCAATGACGGCAAAGATCTCGGCGCGACCGGCGTCCTAAATACCACCTGGATGGACGATGGCGAGAGCATGCTGAACTTCACCTGGTATGGGTTCGTCTATGGAGCCGCGCACAGTTGGCAGAAAACCGTGGACGACCAGCAGTTCGACGCCAGTTGGGATTGGGCGTTCTATCGTGCCGACGACCATCACTTTGCCGGCGAACTCAAGAATTTTTCAGATATTCACGATTTGCTGCGCCAAGCCATCCACACCGACGGACAGGATTCTTTGACTTGGCACGATGCGCTGATTCCGGAAGGGCAGGCGTTCTACCTGCGGATGGAGCCTGCCGCCCACCAGATCCGACTGGACGCGGAAGACGTCATCGCCGACCTTCTGGAGAATTCCCACCTCGCGCGGCGCAATGCTGATCTGCTGGATTACACCGAGTTCGCCGCGCGGCGATTCGATTTCCTCGGCCAGAAAGCCATTTACTCGAAGGTTATCGCGGATCTCTATTCCCAAGCGCAAGCCAAGTCTTCTGATCCCGCCGCGGTCCGGCACCTTCTGGGACGCATCAATGGGGTGAATGGGCTGATCCAGGACATGCGCGATCAAACCACGCAGTTGCACGACATGTACCAGAAAATCTGGTTGGCGGAAAACCGCCCGTACTTTCTGGGGAACATTCTCGTTCGCTATGACGAGGAACTAGCACGATGGGAGGCGGCTTCAAGCCGGCTCATTCGCAATCGGACGATCTATACTCAGCACGCCCTGCCGCCACTGATCGATCCGGCGGAGCCCATTTCGAAATGATGCCGATGTCGGAGCTTTTCGATATGCCCCAAGGCATCTCGGGTTGAAGCCGTGAGGGCCTCCAATCAGGCCAACGATTCGGCGACCTCGAGATCAAGAATCCCTTCTTGTAGCTGCGTGCCCGATTTACTTTAACGCTGCATTCCTTGCTCGCACTCAACGTTTCAATGTATTACCATCTCGGCGACGATCGGACGAGCCGAAGGGATTCGCCGCGAGCAGAGAACGAAAACGAAGTTAATCGCTAAGGAGAACTGCAATGTCCCAAATCACCGAGGCAGTGACAGCAGCAGAGCTACAACGGAACGTCGAAGAGTCCATCGAGCGTACTCCGGTGCTTGACGTTCACACCCATCTTTACCCCTCCAGCTTCGCGGACCTATGCTTGTGGGGAATCGACGAACTCGTGAACTACCACTATCTGGTGGCGGAACTGTTCCGATCGTCATCGGTAACCCCGCAGCAATTCTGGGCGCTCAATAAACCCCAGCAGGCCGACCTGATTTGGGACGCGCTGTTCGTAAAGAACACGCCACTTTCTGAGGCCACCGCCGGGGTGGTTGCGGTCATGGTGAAGCTGGGGCTCGATCCTTGCCGCCCGGACCTGAAGCAGGCGCGCGAGTATTTTGCATCGGTCTCGGTGGAACAGTACATTGACCAAGTCCTGAAACTCGCCCATGTTTCGGAACTGGTGATGACGAACGATCCCTTCAATCCGGTGGAAAGGGCGGCGTGGGAGTGCAATGAGCTTTGCCCCGAGCGGTTCCACCGCGCCCTGCGGATGGACCCCGTGTTGAACGATTGGTCGACCGCGCACAGGGTGATGGCGGCGGCAGGCTTCAAGACCAGTGCGGATCTGACGTCGCAGACCGTGAGCGAAGCGAGACGCTTTTTGGACCATTGGATATCCCGCCTGCGCCCGGTTTACCTTGCCGTTTCCATGCCTTTTACTTTTACTTACCCAGATGATTCTCCGCGCACTCGCTTGATCCGTGAAGTCGTCCTTCCCATGTGCGTCGAGCACAACATTCCATTCACCCTGATGATTGGAGTGTCACGACAGGTGAACCCTGCCCTGAAGGATGCGGGCGATAGCGTCGGATATGCGGATACAGCCTCGGTAGAGCGGATTTGCGCCGAGAACCCGGGTGTGCGATTTCTGGTGAGCATCCTCTCGCGCGAGAACCAGCACGCTCTGTGCGTCGCCGCGCGAAAGTTCAGCAACCTGATGCCCTTCGGATGCTGGTGGTTCCTCAACAACCCCTCGATTGTTGATGAGATTACGTCAGAGCGATTGGAATTGCTCGGCTCGACGATGATCCCCCAGCACTCCGACGCGCGAATCCTGGATCAGTTGATTTACAAATGGGCGCATTCGCGGCGAACCATTTCCCGCGCGCTGTCGGCATCCTACGCGCGACTGATTGCCGATGGTTATCCCCTCACGCGGCAGCAAATTGACCGCGATGTGGAGCGGATGTTCTCCGGCAATTTCCGCCGATGGGTGGGACTAGCGGAAAATCGGTGATTGATGATTGGCGCCGGTTGATTGATTGCCCCGAGCATCACACCGCAACTGACAGCTCGAAGGAGGGAGAGGTGAAGGCTTGCGGACCCTGATTTTATCCGTGCTGGCGCTAGCGGCCGTACCCGCTGTAGCTGCGGGCCAGTTTCAGTTTCGCGACCTGAACTCCACCTCCGTCGAGCTTACGGAAAACGGCGCTCCAGTATTTGTCTACAATTACGGCAGTATGCTGAAAAAGGGCACCGCGCCGGACCGTGCCCGTTGCTGCTATCTCCATCCCATCTACGCGCCGAACGGTGTAGTGGTGACCGACGATTTCCCCCAAGATCATCCCCACCACCGCGGCATCAGTTGGATGTGGCCCATCGTCATTGTGGACGGTACGACTTACGATCTGTGGACGATCAAGGGCATTCTCGACCGATTCGAAAAGTGGGAGCGTAAGAAGGCCGGCAAGAATAGTGCCGAGCTGGCGTTTCAGGACGGGTGGTACGTCGGGGAGCGTAAGGTGGTGCAAGAGGACGTGGAGATCGTCGCGCACTCCCTGGTGGAGGGCCGTCGCGACCTCGACATCAGAGTAACCCTACGTTCGGTGGGGGCGGAGGTAGTGATTGGCGGCACGCACGAACATGACAAGGGCTATGGCGGAGCGCTCGAAATTCGCTTTGCCCCGCGAACCGATACTACGATTCGCACGGCTGCACTCGACGATGCCCCTGACAGCGACCGCGAGCCCGCCGCTTGGGCGGAGCTGACCGGCAATTTCGGCGGCAACGCGGCCACCACGCGCGTTACGGAAGATGCTTCCACCCCCGGGGCACCCAACGGTTGGTGCTTGCGGCACTACGGATATGTGGGGGTGGATTATCCTGGATTGGGATTGCGCCGCCTCGATAGCAAGGTGCCCCTGACGATGAGGTTCCGTGTGACGCTCTCGGGAGGCAAAAAACAGGCCACGGATTAGCACGGATGAACACGGATCACAAGAATCTTGGGGAAAAGACGGCAAAGCGGGACCCTGAGGAAATAGTGTCAGAGCAAGTGCTACTGAAGGTTGCAAAAATAGTGATAATGACGCCCGCGCTATTAAAAGAACTCGGCACGATTTTTTGCAATCCTCAGAGAGGCTTTGCATCTTGCTTCCGCTTTCGCGATCCGTGTTCATCCGTGTTAATCTGCGGCCAGCTTGAGAGTGAGAATATGCGATTTGAAAAGGCGAGATCGCGACGAAGTTTCTTGAAGCGCTCGCTCAGCGCCGCGGCGGCTGTCGGATTTCCCACCATCGTGCCGGCGCGCGTCTTTGGGTCAAGCGCGCCGAATAATCTGATCCAGGTGGCGCAGATCGGCTGCGGCCGCATTGCCCGCGTCTCGGAATTCCCCGGCATTCTCAGGAACAGTGATGTGGCGCGCTACGTGGCGGTGTGCGACCTCGACACCGTCAGGTTGGCCGACGCAAAAAATATGCTTGAGCAGGCCTACGCGAAGAGGTTCGGGGCAGGGAACTACGCGGAGCTTAAAACCTATGACGACTACCGCGAGATGCTCCAGGACAAAAGCATCGATGCGGTGGCAATCAGCACGCCCGACCACTGGCACGCGCAGATTGCGATGGAGGCGGCGCTGGCCGGCAAAGACATCTACTTGCAGAAGCCCGCTTCTTTAACCGTCAAAGAGGGCCGACAGATGGCGGACACGCTCAAGCGCACGGGCCGCATTTTTCAGCAGGGTAGCCAGCAGCGTTCGGATTATAACTTTCGCACGGCCTGCGAATTGGTGCGCAACGGGCGCATTGGCAAAATTCAGCAGGTCTTGATCGGCTTGCCGGTGGATCCTTCCGGGGATGTGGAGCCGGAAATGCTAATCCCGCCGAACTTGAATTACGACATGTGGCTTGGCTCGACGCCCATGGTCTACTACACGGAAAAACGCGTGCACCCGCAGGCGGCGACCCTCAACCCTCGCTACGATCGGCCCGGCTGGCTGCGCTGTGAGCAGTTCGGCGCCGGCATGATTACCGGCTGGGGGGCGCATCACATCGATACGGCACACTGGGCCATGGACACCGAACACACGGGTCCCATCGAGATCGCGGCCAGCGCGGAGTTTCCCAAGATGGGATTGTGGGATGTTCACGGCGCGTTTCACGTGCGCGCTCACTACGCGAGCGGCGCCGATGTGTTTATCAGCGAGATGTATCCGACCGGCGTCAAGTTTATCGGCGAAGACGGATGGATCTGGGTTACGCGCGGCGCGGCCGTGACTGCCAGCGATCCCGCCGCGCTAAATGCGCCGAACCCGCCGCTCGACGCGAGCGACCGGAAGATGCTGATGGCCGGCATCAAGGACAATGAAATCCAGCTGCACCACAGCCCCAAGAACGATCATCACCTCGACTGGCTCGCCAGCATCAAAACGCGTCAGCCCCCGGCAGCACCAGCGGAAGGCGGCCACAGGTCCTGCACCGCGTGCCTGCTGGCGCACGACGCCATGAAACTGAATCGCGAACTCAAATGGGACCCCAAGGCCGAGCGGTACATCAATGACGATGAGGCCAACGCCCTGCTATCCCGTCCGCAGCGCGCGCCGTACGGCACAGACGCTGTAATGGCTGGGCAGGGTTGAGTCCGAATCTACAAACTTGGGAGCCCGTAATGCGGAACAGAGACATTAACCGTCGAAAGTTCATTCAAACGGCTGGGGCGGGAGCGCTGCTTGCCGGGTCGGCCGCCAATTCCGCTTTGCTTGCTGGGGTGGCACGGCCCTCAGGGAGTCCGCCGCCCGCAAACGGAGAGAGCCAATCCATGGTAGATCCCGACTTTGTCAGGCTGATCACGCTCGATCCTGCTCACTTCCACGCAGCACTCGTGCAAAAGCAGATGTTGCCGGGAATCTCCAAGCGCGTTGCCCTATACGCTCCGCTGGGGCCGGACCTGCTGGCGCACTTGAAATTGATCGAACAATTCAACAGCCGGCCGGTGAACCCCACGAGTTGGGAACTGGATATCCACTGTAGTCTCCATTCACTGGAAGAGATGATCGCCGCGCGGCCGGGCAACGTGGTGGTGCTCGCGGGCCGCAATCGCGTCAAAATCGGCAAGATCAATGCCTCGCTCGAGACGGGATTGAATGTGCTGTCAGACAAGCCTTGGATTATCCGCGCCGAGGACATGCCCGCGTTGGAAGCTGCACTGGCCTTGGCCGACCAAAAGGGACTGGTGGCGTACGATATGATGACCGAGCGGCATGAAATCACCACCATCCTTCAACGCGAGCTGGTGAACGACCCGGCCGTCTTCGGTACGATCATTCCCGCTGACCCGAACCATCCGGGCGTTTTCATGGAGAGCACCCACTACATCCTCAAGACCGTCGCCGGAAACCCGAACCCCCGTCCGCTGTTTTTCTTCGACATCCTGGACCAGGGGGAAGGGCTGACTGACGTAGGCACGCATTTGGTGGACCTCGCGCAGTGGACGCTTTTTCCCAGTCAAGCCCTCGATTATCGCCGCGACATTCAGGTTCAAGATGGCAAGCGCTGGGCCACCCCCGTCACCCTCGCGCAGTTTCGGCAGGTCACCGGCGCGGCGGCTTTCCCAACCGAATTTGCCCCATACGTTCACGGCGACCAGTTCGATTACTATTGCAACAATCAGGTGGATTATAAAATTCGGGGAGCTCAAGTGCGGCTGAAGGTGCTGTGGAATTGGGAGTCTCCGGCGGGCGTGGATTTTCATCATGCCATCTACTGGGGAACTAAGGCGGTCATCGAGGTGGACCAGACGGTTCAGAACAATTACCGGCCGGAACTGTTCGTTTTCTCGAAGAGTCCGGACCCTCAGGTTGACGTTGTTACGGCAGTACGCGCCCGCATTGAGCGCCTCCAGGAGACTTATCCTGGAATCGGGTGGGAATTCGTTAAAGACGGGATGCACATCACCATTCCCGATCGCTACCGTGTGGGCCACGAAGCGCACTTCGCGCAAGTGGTAGAGGAGTTCCTGAAGTATCTTAGATCGCCCAAAGCCATGCCGGCGTGGGAGCGGCCCAATATGCTGGCGAAGTATTTCGTAACCACCGCGGGCGTGCGACTGGCTTCACCGGAAACCCGCAGGGAGAAATAGGTCTCAGGCATCAGGGGTTAGGTATTAGGGATTAGCGAGGGGCGAATGTCCTTTGCTCGTCCCGAGGGTTTCCTTGTCAATGGGGCCGCTCGGCGAATGGGATGTATGTGGTACGGGTTTGCTGGTGCCTCACCACTGACCCCTAATCGCCGACACCTCTCCCAGTGCCTCACGAGGCAATATCCCCCAAAAATGATAAAAATCATTTATTGCTTGTAGAACCGAACGGGTGTATAGTCACGCCCGGCCTGAAGACTGAGCTGTATATCGCAGCTTACGCACCAATCGCGCCCATCCGAGCCCACAAATCTCACGGTGTGAGTCTCACTCCAAAGATGCTCCACGTGCGCACCGGCCAAGGTGGATCCCATTCCTGAAGGGAATTGCACGGTAGTGGGGAAGGCCCTGCTACGTCCATTATCGTTTGACGGTTGCCCAGGACGGAAATCCACGCGAAAGGATCGCCCATGATCCCCGCGGCCGCGTTGTCGCCTGATATAGCGCAGACCTATCCTCCTCTCGGCAAAAACATCAAAGCCTTGCTGGTCTGGCCCAAAATCCCTCCATCCTACTGGGCCTTCAGCGGGATGTTGGAGTTGCTTCCCGAAAAAGTCGTGATGCCCCCGCTAGGGCTCGCCACCGTTGCCGCGCTCTGTCCGCCGAATTGGACGTTGCGGCTGGTGGACGAGGCGGTGGAGGATCTGACCGACCTCGACCTGCACTGGGCTGACCTGGTGATGGTCGGCGGAATGGAAGTCCAAAAGCATGGGATGCAGGCCGTTCTGGCCCGCGCCCGCCGCTTGGGCCGAAGGACCATTGTCGGCGGCCCCTACGCCAGCAGCGAACCCGCGCGCATGTTGGCAATGGCGGATCACGTGGTGGTGGGAGAGCCGGATGAAGTGTTTCCGGAAATCGCTCGCGACCTCGAGGATGGCACCGCCCGGCGGCATTACGAAATTGCCGAGAAGCCGGACGTTACCAAGTCGCCTCTGCCACGATTCGATCTGTTCAAGCTCGAGAGTTACGCCTCCATGTCGATCCAATTCTCCCGCGGGTGTCCCTTTCAATGTGAATTCTGCGACATCATTATTCTTTACGGACGGAAGCCCCGCACCAAAACTCCGCAGCAGGTCACGGCGGAATTGGACGAGCTTCTGCGCCTGGGCTGGATGAAGCAGGTTTTCATGGTCGATGACAATTTCATCGGCAATCACCAACGCGCGCTGGACCTGTGCGTGGAGCTGGAAAAATGGCAGCAGGAACATGGATTCCCGGTGATGTTCTACACCGAGGCTTCCATGGATTTGGCGAAGAAGACCGCCCTGATGGACGCCATGGTGAGGGCGAACTTCTTCTACGTTTTCCTGGGGATTGAGAGCCCTTCCAAGGAAGCCTTAAAAGAAACGAGGAAATTCCAGAATCTGGCGATCGACCCGGTAAGCTCCGTCGAGCTGATTCATGAACACGGCTTGTGGGTGACAGGCGGATTCATCGTCGGCTTTGATTCTGATACCGACGACATTTTTGATCGCCAGATTGAATTTATCGAGCGCACGGCCATTCCCTGGGCCATCCTGAATTGCCTGCACGCGATCCCGCGTACCGCGCTTCACGATCGCATGCAGAAGGAAGGGCGCTTGCTGGCCGAGTCCCCCACCACCGGCGATACCACCCCTCCGAACTTTCGCACCACACTCGCGCCCGCGGCGATACTGCGAGGGCAGGCGAAAACCCTCGCGGCCATTTACGATCCCGCCGCTTTTTACGAACGCGCGTGGCGGTCGATGGAAAGCTGGCAAACGAAGAAGACTCAACACGCCGCCCGGCAGCCTGGCGCCGTCGGCATCGCGGCCATTGTCCTTCGCTCGGTTTGGCAACAGGGTATCAAATCAAATTACCGGAAAGCATACTGGAAATATGCGCTGAGGATCGTAAGCCACTACGCTATGGAGCCCGCCAAAATCTGGATGGCCGCCACCATCATGATTTCCGGCCACCACTTTATTCCCTATTCCCGCGTCGTCGTGGAGAAAATCGAGCGCGAAGTCGAGAGAGTCGAGATGCTTCCGCAACTGGTCCCCGCGCCGGCGGAGAACTAGGAAAGCCAGGCGTCATACACCTTTCTCCTTCGTGCTTCCGCGACAGTCAGGCCTTCGAGGTCGTGAGGAAAGGGGATCAGGTGCTTTCCACCGCAATCTACCCATGCCCGAATCCTATCCCTTCTCTCCACGAAAGAAAATGGCTGGCTGGCGCAGACGCCCGTTTTTTGGCGTCTGCGATCTCCCGTAGGGACGCTCTCTTCCGGACCCATATCGCAGGGAGTATACTCTCCTGCGTCATGCCCTCCTACCACCGCGTTTACGGTCCCGGCGAACTTCAATTCATCACCTCCAGCACCTATCGCCGCACCCCACTTTTCCTCTC
>CAZCVY010000004.1:0-70313 GCA_964501985.1 uncultured Acidobacteriota bacterium
GGAATGTGCATGAAAACAAAGGATCGCAAGACACAATGCCCGAATAGAAACAGACTTTTAGTTCCTCGTTTTCGACATTTTCGTCGAATTGAGCGCTAATTTTCAGAGAAATGCCGATTTTGAGCGACAAATCGTCAGGCCCGTGCGGGTTTTCGCGGTTCCCTCGTGCCATAGCCCCGCCGGCCGTAGCGCTGCCATCTTGGCGGCTCCGGTGCCGGCTGGAAGCCAGCGCTACGCCCCGGGGGGATCGATTCTTCCGCGCGAACGGGCGCGCCCGTTGCGGCTGGGAACGTGATTGGGGTGCAGGGCGGGTGGCGCCGATCGTACAGAGTCCAGCAAAAATGCGGTACAATCGTGTTGTCCGAGCACGATTCGGGGGCCGATTCTCGGGCGGTATTGGCATTACAGAGGCTCGGCCAGTCCATGAAGCAGGGTTAACCCGTGAGGCTCATCAACCGAATTGCCATGATCACCGTGGGATTGCTCGCGCTGCTGTACCTGGGCGACTACGCCGTGGTGCGCCTCCCCATTCCGAAAGGGCGGGCCGCATACAGCACGGTGGTCGTGCGCCCCTACTACAACGTGGGCCTCAAGAGCGGCAAATCGGATTTATACTTTCTCGATCCCCAAAATCAAACCTGTGTGAACTCCCTGTTTCCTCACCTGGGCTACAAGCCCTGCTGGTACCTGCGCAAGCATACGCACCCACGCATCGATATGTGAGCGCCGGGCGTTCTCTGGTTTGCCGGCCTCGCTCTGCGCCTTCACGTCGCGGGTCACGGTTGAAAGGACTTGCCGTGGCGATCTGGTCGCACAGATTGCCGGCCGACGCAAGCGGCTGGAAGAGGCGATTGAACGCGGACATGGGCAAAAGGACGCACCCAGCCCCAATTCTCCGCAGCATAAAGCGACGAATTGTCATATTGACCTCGGAAAACATGACAACTTAACCGAATTCCTCTTTGACCTAGGTCAAAATGGGCATCCAAATTGCTCTCTCGGCAGTGGGGTGGTTTAAAAGCACCGCAACCTTCTCCGAATCGGACTGATTGCGGAGCGAGACACGTATCCGCCCGAGGAATGCCATGCCTTCAAAGACATTGTTTCTAGTCCTGATCGTAGCAACCGGTTGCTTGTGGGCGCAAGAACAGAACAAGGAGACGCCCCCGCCTGCCGGCGCCGCCGCTGCCCAGTCGCCCCATCCGACGACCATTTCGGACGCGGACAAGGCGCTGAAGAACCCCGTGAAGTTTACGGAAGTTTCCGTGGACCGCGGCAAGAAGGTTTACGGCACGCAATGCGCTCTATGCCATGGAGAGAAAGGGGATGGGAAGGGTGACCTGGCGGCCGACATGAAGCTGAAACTGCCCGATTTCACCCAGGCCGACACGCTCAAGGGTCGGACCGACGGAGAGCTCTTCACCATCATTGGAGGCTGGAAGGATCCCATGCCGCCGCAAGCCGGCCGCTTGACTGAAACGCACCGATGGAACCTGGTGAATTACCTGCGGTCGGTATCCGGCAAGGTGCCGGAGAAGGCCACCGGCAAGGAGCTTGACGAGAACATTATTCTGGTCCCGGACAAGCCTACCAAGTAGGGTAGCGAAAACGGGCACGCGCCGAGGTCGCACTCGGCGCGGCGTTGAGGTTCGTCAATTGCAGAGCTGGACCAGCGCCCGTGAGGGTCAGCGGGCCGCCAGCTTCTTGGCCAAGGTCAGCAGCACGTCGCGGTCGGGCTCGCCGAGTTGCGACCAGACGGTCTTGAACTGGAGCATGAAGCGCGCTTCTTCCCCGGCTTTGCCGGGCTGTTCCGCCAGCTCCTCCAGTGCCTTACGCCGCATCAGATTCGGCGCGGGAGGTTCGCCCTCCCCGGAGAAGAACAATTTATACATCGGCACATCCAGCGCGCCGGCGAACCGTTGCAAGGTTTCTAGCGACGGAATGGTGTGGCCGTTCTCGATCCTGGAAATATAGCAACGCAGCAACCCCGTGGTCTTCTCGATGTCCCCCTGCGACAGTCCTTTCTCTTCGCGGAGAAAACGCAATCTTGTCCCGATAACCATATATTCAGCCCCTCGCGGTCTATTACTTCCACTAGACATTTTCCCTCTCGCATTGATTTTGAGGGGAATCGGGGTTGAGTTCAATGTAACTGAGGTACCGGTACAGAGGTACCCCCATGGTAACCTGGCACTGCGGGCGTCGACGGGATCTACGAGAAGACCAATGAGAGCAGCGCCATGCGCACGTACAGGCCATTCTGCGCTTGGCGGAAGTAGGCGGCGCGGGGGTCGCCGTCAACTTCCATGCTGATTTCATCGAGCCTCGGCAGGGGGTGCATGACGATGGACTTCGCTTTCATCAAACCCAGAGTGTGGCGATTGATCACATAAACGCCGCGGCACTTTTCATAATCGGCAATGCGATCGCCGAATCGTTCCTTCTGTATTCGGGTTTGGTAGACCACATCGACTTCCGGCAGCACCTTGTCGAGATCGGTTTCTTCTTCGTACCAGACCTTGCGTTCGCGCAGGTGCTCAAGGATGTCGTCTTTCATCTTCAGCAGCGTGGGCGCGACAAAGTGGATTTTGATTCCCTGATACTTGCTGAGCAGGTAGGTGAGTGAGCGGACCGTGCGGCCTTGCGCCAGGTCTCCCACCATGGCGATCTTCAATCCGTCGATGGCGCCAATTTCCTTGCGGATGGTGTAAAGATCAAGAAGGGCCTGAGTGGGATGCTGCCCGGCGCCGTCGCCGGCGTTGATGATGGGAATCTTGGAGATGGCGGCCGCGCGCTTTGCCGCGCCCACCTCGTGATGGCGGATGACAATCACGTCCGCGTAGCCGTTAATGATGTGGATGGTGTCCTCCAGGGTCTCACCCTTGGCCACAGAGGAGAACTCGGCAGCGTTTTCCGTCGAGATCACGCGCCCGCCCAGCCGGTGCATGGCGGTTTCAAAAGAGAAGCGCGTGCGCGTGGAGGGTTCGTAAAAGAGTGTGGCCATAATGCGCTTTTGAAATTCCAGGGTGCCACCGTGAGCCACGACGTTTTCCATTTCCAAAGCAGTATCGAATAGTTGTTGAAGGACGGTCGGATTGAACTGTTGCGCCTCGATGACGTGGTGCAGTTTCATGGCAGGCTAGACTCCTCTTCCAATAGGTGTGGCCGCCGCGCCGCGAGACTGGGTGCTTTCAACTCCACGCGAAGGGAATGTCTTCCCTTCCCGGCGGGCCCATGGGGAAAATGTGCAGCGAGGCAGGATACCACAGGCAGGCGCTTTGTGGACGTTCCTTCGGGCGGGAAAAGACAGTCGGCGGTGGGCAGAAAGCAGTCGGCAGAAGGCAGTAGCGAGAAGGCAGTCGGCAGTGGGCAGAAGCAAGCGAGCAGAAGGCCTGGGGGCGGATTGAATCGCCCGTGCCCAGAGTAAATGAGCCTTGCGGCCTAGCCGCAAGGCTCATTTATCTTGGAGAGGAGTGTTGTTAGCTCGCCCCTTTGGGGCTGAGCCCAGGGGCCATTCCGCTGCGCTAGGCGTTTCTCATTGGAAACCCGGACTGAGGAGTTCTTCAGCCGCCTCTTGGGTCTGACGCGCGACCGAGCTTCGCCGAATGACCCTCAGTCGACGGCTAAAATCGATCCCGGACACAAAGTGCAATCCATAGATAACTCGTGATAGAATAAGGGCCGGATCAGTTGTATAATCAAGAGCTTTAGAACCGTTCACCACCCATGGAAGAGTCCTCATCTAAGATTGATATTGTCATTGCGGACGACCACGCCATTTTCCGGGAGGGCCTGCGGAAACTGTTGGAGGCCGAGTCGTGGTCGCGAATTGTCGGAGAAGCTGCGGATGGTAAAGAGGCGGTGAGGCTTGTTCGTCAGCACAATCCGCATATCCTGCTTCTAGACCCCGCATTGTCAAAGGTAACAGGAATCGAAACCCTCCGGGAACTGAGCAAACTGGGCCTCCGCACGCGGACGATCATTCTGACGGACGCCATCGAGAGCGAGCAGACAGTCGAGGCGCTGCAATTGGGCGCCCACGGAATCATCCTGAAGCATTCGGCCTTGAAGCTTCTCCTTAAAGGTATTCGTTGCGTCCACGATGGAGAGTTCTGGCTGGGTCACGAGCGGGTTCTGGACCTGATCCAGGCGCTACGCCGGATGGCTCCGTACCGCAGCAATGCCGGAGAAACTCGTGACTTCGGACTTACCTCCCGCGAGATGCAGGTCATCAAACTGATTAGCTCCGGGTACACAAACAAGGACCTCGCCAAACAGTTGGGCATCACTGAAAACACCGCCAAGCACCACGTTACAAACATCTTCGACAAACTGGGAGTCTCCAATCGCATGGAGCTCGTCCTGTTCGCTCTCGAACACCGTTTGATCTCGGAGGATTGATCCCATCTTCGGCCCGAATTGCCTCTCGTAACCAACCTCAGTCAATAGAATCAGCGTAAATAGCACTAACCGGTGCCGGCGACGGGGGCACTAAAGTGCTATTACGATAGGACCATTGGGCCATTGGCAAACCCGGAGGACCGGTTAAACTAAGTACGCTTTAAGGAACATGTTCAGGAACGATGAGCCAAGCCCATAAGGTCTATAGGACTTTTGGGCCATTGGCAAGCCTCTAGGATCGACTAAACTCAATACGCGTTGAGTATTGCGGACTGCAACGAATGACCCAACGCTCAGCGAGCTACGTAGGGCCGGCAGGGTTATTCCTGCCCAGGATGGGAGGTGTGCAACTTCCCCATCCGCGAGTTCAGGGAACAAGTTTGTTGCACGGGTTCGGTGCCCAAGGGTTGGGCAACCGCCATTCGAGGATGACGGTCGGTTTTGCGTAGCACGGCCCGAGCGGTAGTATCAGTTTTCTCCTCGAAGGGCTAGGGAAGGGCTTACAGGAAAGGCAATCCTGTAACTCACAGGGCGGAGCTGTAGATTGAAATATCCAGATCAAAGCGACCGGTGAGGTTGACTGCCAATAGAAAGCCTCTCCGCAGCAGGCGAGATTTACCCGAATAATATGACGGCTCACCTCCGCCGTCGAGGAAAACCCAGATCCCAAAAATGAATCTAATCTTCCGGCGGACGTGGTGGATTTGCAGTTTGCCGTAGAGACTCCTGCAAAATCCACGACCAACGTTGGCTTGGTGCTTGGCCTTATGACTTCGAAAAGCTTACCGCAAGACAGCGACCGGCCTCGGCGCTACGCGCTTCATCTTCCCGTCTATTTTCGCGAGCCGAATAGCCCGAAATGGCTGCGAGGAAAAACGGAGAATATCAGCTACACCGGTATCTTGCTCCACTCCTCTTCTCCGCTGGCGCAAGAAACCCAGCTCGATCTGCGGCTTCAGGTGTCGATGGGCGCCAAGGGCAAGGGGCCTACCGAGATCCACTGCAAGTGCAAGGTTGTCCGTCTGGAGCAAAGCATTGTTAAGGAAAATCCCATTGCTCTTGCAGTCAAGATAAGGGACTATCGTATTGTCGGCGGACGATAAGCCACCTCATGTAAACCAACATAAGGATTGACTGATGCTGACAAATAATGAAGTCACCGGTCGTGAGGGCAGCCGTGCGGTATCTTGGTGGCACGCCCTTTATACTCGCCATCAGCACGAGAAGGTGGTCGCCCAGGCTCTTTTGAGTAAAGGGTTCGACGTGTTTCTCCCGCAATATCGAGCCGTGCATCGGTGGAAGGACCGGCGGAAGGAAGTCCTGCTCCCGCTTTTCCCGAATTACGTGTTCATTTATGGCGGACTTGATCGAATGCTGAACATTGTAACGACGCCCGGGGTCCACTCTCTGGTGACCTGGGGCGCTCGGCCGGCGGAGATTCCCACAGAGGAAATCGAAGCGGTACGGCGGCTGGTCAATAGTCCCTTGCAGATCGAACCGCACCCCTTTCTGAAGTGTGGAGATCTCGTCCGGATCAAATCCGGCCCTCTGGAAGGGATCAAGGGAATTCTTGTTCGCAAGACGCGCGGGGTGCGATTGGTCCTCTCGGTGGAAATGCTCTCTCAGTCCGCCGCCGTTGAAGTCGACATCAAGATTGTCGAGCGTGTGTCCGCGGGCGATGCGAGTCGAAAAGAAATTCCGAGGAAGGATGGACCCGCAGGCTTCCTGCCCACCAGTGGATCATCTTGGTGTCCCAATACCCTGTAGCTTGCGAACAGAGGGAGAGAAGGCAAACAGATACCATGTGGAATAATAGCCTCAGTTGTTGGGTTGCGAGACTTGCGTTGTCGGCATGCTTCGTGTTTCCCGTCACCAATTCTCTGGGATCTGATTCGGCCAAATCGGCGGCGATCCCGGGAACCCCGAAGGCCAGTTGGGGTGGGCAAGGTGGGACCGCGGCGAATCAGCCAAGCGCGCCGAGCGCAAAACGTCCCAGCGATGATTATGTCATCGGACCTTCCGACGTCCTGGCGATTAACGTTTGGAAGGATCCCGAGCTCACGCGGAATGTCCCCGTTCGTCCTGACGGCAAGATAACTCTTCCCCTCATTGGCGAAGTGCAGGTGAGCGGGATGACCGCGCTCGACGTACAGCACCTGGTCACGCAGAGGCTTAAAGAGTACATCGCCAAGCCGGAAGTCACCGTAACCGTCGAGGAGATGAAGAGCCGGACCTACATCATCGTCGGCAAAATCACCAAGCCGGGGTCGTATGATCTGGCAAAACCGACGACGGTTCTGGAAGCGATCGCCATCGCGGGCGGTTTTCTGGATTTCGCCAAGGTCAACAAGGTTTACATCCTGAGGCGCAGGGATGACGGCACGCAAATCAGGCTTCCGTTTGACTACAAGAAAGTGATTAATGAGCGCGCTCCTGATGAGAACGTTGACCTCAAGAGCGGCGACACGATCGTTGTTCCCTAAGACCTGGCGTAGGCGCGAGCTGCGGCGAAGAAAGGTTGAGAGGAGGTAGGGTTCATTGCCGGAACAACAACAAGAAGTAAGCCTTGAGCAGAGTCTAAATAAGCTCCTGCAGATGGCGATTAAACGGCGTTGGTGGATCATCATACCCGCGTCGACAGTTGCCCTGGTTGCCTGTATGGTCTCGATGCTCCTGCCCTCCCGCTACGAGTCGACCGCGACCATTTTTGTAAAAAGCCAACAGGTGCCAGAACACTTTGTTACTCCCAACACGACAATTGATGCCCGGGAAGCGCTCCTGTCCATGACCGATGCCATTATTTCCGAGGCTCAACTGGTCCGGATTATCAACGAATATTCTCTCTACCCGGAGCAGCGAAAGACGCTCACTCCTGAGCAACTTGTCGGGGTGATGCGGCACAACATAAAGATTGAACCCTTAAAGAAACTTGGGGAGCCCGATGATCCAAACACCTTCACGATATCCTTTGCCGGCCCTGACCCCCACAAGGCGCAAGAGGTTGCTACCAGGCTGACGAATCTTTTCATTGAAGAAAGCGACAAGTCGCGTGAAAAACAGTCAGAAGGAACCACGAATTTTTTCTCAGGCGAGCTTGACGCTGCCGCCGCGGACCTGAAGAAGCAGGAGGCTCGTGTTCGGGAATTTAAAGTGCAATACCTCGGTGAACTTCCGGAGCAGCAGGAAGGCAATTTGGCCGTCCTCTCCAGTTTGCATACGGAACTTCAGAACACGACGGCCACGCTCGCGAGGGCACGCGAGCAGCAGGTTTATTTGCAATCCTTGCTCGCACAGTACGAGAGCATGACCCCGAACGAGGTTGTCAGCCCCGGGAGCACGGGCGTCAATCCCCAGGACACGATCAGGGCAGAACTGACACGGCTGAGAAATGAAAGATCCGACCTCCTGGCCCGCTATACCCCGGAATATCCTGATGTGGTAAAAATCAACGAGCAAATCAAGGAAACGGAAGCGCTCCTGGCCGCGTCGGCGTCGGCGCCAAAGGCCACCAAGGACGACGGAGATACGTCCAAACCGGCTGTCCCCGCCGAAAACAATGCCGCTACTGCGCAAGTCAGAAGCCAACTTGAAGCCAACCGACTGGAAATCCAGAACGCCTCCGAGGATGTCAAGCAGATTCAAGCGCGGATTGCGGACTACCAGAGCCGACTCAATCTAACCCCTGTTCGCGAGGAACAACTCGCGGAGCTGCTCCGGGATTACAACCAATCCAAACTGCGGTACGACGATTTGGAAAGTAAGAAGAGTCAATCCGAATTGGCCACCAGCCTGGTCATACGGCAGCAGGGTCAGCGATTCAACATTATTGACCCGCCGAGCCTGCCGACAAAACCATCGAACTCGGAACAGTTGAAGATCAGCCTCGGGGGATTGTTGCTAGGGATCGCTGTGGGAGCGGCGCTGGCTTTCTTGGTTGATACCAGAGACCATTCGATTCGCGACGAACAGGAGTTGCGGTCGGTTTTTTCCTTTCCCCTACTGCTGGGGGTCCCGATGCTATTGAGTAAGGCGGACGAGCGGAGGCGATCGCAACGAGAGGTCCTCGAATGGTTGGTGGGAACTGTCCTGTGTTTGCTGATCTGCGCAACTGAATTCTATGTGATTCACCGGGGTTAGATTCTTGCCCCGCCCCCCTACCCGCGCTCTAACAACAGGAACACCGATGGGAGTTGAAAATTGATATGGTAGAACGTACTCTCAAGCAACAGAAAGTTAGCGTGTCGTCTGGTCCCGGGGAGGAGTTATCCGAGACATGGGAGCGACCTGAGGTGTACTTGCCCGTCGCCACGGAAGTCAGCGCCGTCCCGGATGACAGCCGGGTGGTTGTTTACAACGATCCCCGGAGTGCCGGTGCGGATCGATACCGATGGGTAGGTATCCGCCTGAAGAACCTTCAGAGCGCGAGAGCGTTGAAAACCCTCCTGATTACCAGCCCGCTGCCGGGAGACGGCAAGTCGACCTCTGCCCTGAATCTTGCCACGGTTTTGTCCGAAGGTGGAAAACAGTCGGTGCTCTTGGTGGAAGCTGACACGTACCGGCCCTCGCTCGTCAAAAAGCTGGGCCTCCGGCCATGGCCCGGGCTGTACGGATGCTATAAGCGCAAGAGTGAACCGCGCCTTGCCATCCGTCGCATCGACCCGCTGGGCTTCTATCTGTTACCGGCAGGACAGTCCGAGGGAGATGACAACGTTCTTTTTCAGTCGAACTTTGTTCCACAATTGATCAAGGATTTTGCTTCGAGCGCATTCAATTGGATTCTGATCGATTCGCCACCGTCGACCCCCATTGCCGAAATCCTCGCCCTGAAGGCCCAAGCTGATGGGACTTTGCTGGTTGCACGGGCAGGACATACACCCCGCGAGGCGATCGATGAATCGGCCCGGAATCTGGGGCGGGATCACGTCATCGGAGTCATTCTCAACGGCGTGCCAGGACTCGATCGGATGTACTCCAAGTATTACGGATACGTGAAACCCGAGGCCCGTGCGAAAGAGCAATCAGCGAAGGGCTCGAATAGCCTGGGGCTCAATAACTTTGGATCGTAAATTCCCTGTTCTAGCTTCCGTAGTGTGGTGGGTTGTGACCGTCGCGTGGGCCGGGCTGATCTTTTTCTTATCCACACGAACCTTCAGTCCCGATTTTTCGCAAGGCTTGTTAGGTTGGGCGCTGGCGTCACTCCATATTCAAGTCTCGTTGGGCACATTCAATCACCTCCACATGCTGCTCCGAAAGTCAGCACACTTGACCGAATATGCCATCTTCGCACTTCTTCTTTACGGCTTTCCCCACGGTAGACACCCTGGGGTCTGGCAAGCCCGGCGTGCCGTAATGTGCATTGCGATTGCCGCGGCGTATTCGCTAACGGATGAGTTCCACCAGTTGTTTGTTCCTGGCCGGCACGGATCCCTCAGCGATTGCGGAATTGACACCATCGGGGCCACACTCGCCATGCTGGTGCCTTACACCCTGAGAAATATCTCGTTCCTAAGCTCACTGGCGTCCGCGCCGGATGTTCCAAGGCTGTAGCGGCACGACCACAATCTTGCCATGCGCTCCAAAACCGAAGCCGAATGATTAAGAACCCCGACAGGTTTGAAATGTTGAAAAGAGACCTCGAGTCAAAGATTTCGCGCGATGCTCGCCATCAGCGTGGCCGCGGGCGGACAGAGTCGCCCTGGGCCTTCATACTCTTCGTGACTTTGCTTTTATTGTTTCCCGTCAGTCTAGCGGCGCAAGCAACGCCTACTACCATTCCGGGCTCGACCACCTCCACGTCACAAGGATTCGTGTACGGTACCGGCGTTCAGGCGCCGCTTCAGTTCGCCGGACAAACTGAGCTGCAGAATTTTGTCGGGATCGACCTCGGGGCCGGAGCAATGTACGACGATAACGTTCTGGCCAGAAACTACGATCGCGTTAGCGACGAAGCCCTTTCTCTGGACTCGCAGATCAACGTTTTCAGGGAAACGGAGCACCTCGGAGTCGACTTCAATTACAGTCCCTTCTTCCTTTTGTACCGGCAACTTAGCAACTTTGATCAGTTAAACCAAGCGGCGAATGTGGGCGTGACCTATCAATTGACCCCGCGGTTCATAGTGGCACTCAGCGACACGTTTGGTTACCAGTACGGCGCATATCCTGCCTTGGGTTCGAACCAGATCCTGTCCGGGCCCCTCTCGCCTACGGGCCTTAACGAACTCATTTTCCCCTACTCGATCCGAACGCTATCCAACACGACTGGACTCGATTTGACGTTCATGAAGAGCCGGCGAACCTCGATAACTCTTTTCGGCGGCTACAACCAGCGCAGATTCGGGAGCCAAACGACACAAAGCGAGTCTTTGTACAACGGGCTGGGAGAGAACGGAGGCCTGGGTTATAACTACCGGGCAACCGAACATACATCCTTCGGTCTCCTCTTTATTCATCAGGACTCCACCTACCAGGGAGGCGAAGTTTTCGGTCTCCATCAGCGCTCTCAGATTGAGAGCGGGTACGCGAGTGTATCATCCCGGTTGTCTCCAACCCTGAGCATAACCCTTTTTGGTGGGCCGCAATATTTTCGTACCCTCGGCCAATCCACGGGAGCGAATAGCGTTTCGGGGGAGTTTGAGGGCTCGGGCGGGGGAAGCGTCATTAAGGAAGCGGGGAAGACGGCACTAACTCTTTCGCTCCAAAGATCTGTTTCCGATGGCGGTGGCCTGTACACCTCGGTAATCAGTAGCAATATCACTTTTGGTGTTCGGCGAAAGTTGACCGGACTCTGGGAAGCAGATTTGCGTGGTGGCGCGGCCGAATCCGACACCGCGCTCTTTCGGCTTGCCAATGAAACTACGAAGGGGCTGACTGCGGCTATTGACATAACTCGGACGATCCATAAGGGCTCCACTTTCCACATGACGTATGCCACCATGCACCAATTAAGCACTGGGACTTTGGCAGTTTTTCCTAACTTTGACCGCAACCAATTCTCGATTGGTATCGATTACCGACTCAAGAACATCCCGCTCGGCCGGTAATCATTGCATCGTAAGCCCCCGAACCGGCATCCACGATCAATCACGATTAACATTTTTGTGTTGAGAAAGCCCACGATGACAAGCCCAGGCCATAGAACACCCATCAAGCGCAGTCAAGGAACCGATGGCCGGGCTAGGAGGAAGGCGTGATACTTGCTCCAGAGGAAATGTTTAAGCGAGTACTCTCCCTCGAGAGAAAAAGGAGCGAGCGCTCTCGCCAGCGTTTCGTGCTCATGCTTCTGCACGCCGGCAACCTCCTCGCAATTGACCGCGAAGAGGCAAGCCTTGGGGCGATAACAAAAGCACTTTTCCGGGCCATCCGGGAGACAGACCTACCGGGCTGGTACGAACAGGACAAAGTCCTCGGGGTCATCTGCACAGAGATTGGATCGGGGGGCATGGATTCGGTGCTCAGTGCCTTGCATTTAAGAGTCCTGACCGCGCTCCGCAGCGACCTCAGTCTGGAAGAGATGAATGAGATTCATATCTCTCTGCATGTGTACCCCGAGGATCTTGATCTCGAAAATGGACGACGATCCGCAGACACTCGCCTCTATCCCGACTTGAAGCCGATCGACAAAACCCAAAAAGTGTCGCTGGGAATCAAGAGAGCAATCGACATTTTTGGCAGTGCATCCGCGATCCTATTGCTGTCACCGCTCTATCTCGTGATCGCGGCAATCATCAAGCTAACCTCCAAAGGCCCCATTCTGTTCAAGCAGCACAGATTGGGGCGGTATGGAGTTCGTTTTACGTTCTTGAAATTCCGGTCGATGTACTTCCAGAACGACCCGAAGATTCATCGGGACTACGTCCAGCGGCTCATTTCCGCTAAGGTGAGCGAGGGCGACGCGGGTGGCGCTGGAGGGACCTACAAGATAAAGGACGATCCCCGCGTGACACGGGTGGGGAGATTTCTCCGGAGAACCAGCCTCGACGAACTTCCCCAATTCATCAATGTGCTTCGGGGTGAAATGTCACTGGTGGGACCGCGGCCGCCCATTCCCTACGAGGTTATGACCTACGATATTTGGCACCGACGCCGTTTCCTGGAGGTCAAACCCGGCATTACGGGTTTGTGGCAGGTTGAAGGTCGAAGCAGAGTTAGGTTCGACGAAATGGTTCGCATGGACATCAAATACGCCAAGACTTGGTCTCCTTGGCTGGACATCAAAATCCTTTTGCGCACGCCCATGGCCGTTTTTCGGGCGTCCGGGGCTTATTGAGAATCGCGAAAGCTACCCAATGGGAGAAAGTATGATTCGAACAGGAATTATCGGCTACGGTTACTGGGGGCCAAACATCGTCCGCAACCTGCAAGCTCTAGATTCGGCGCAGGTTGTGGCCGTATGCGACAAGACCCCTAAGGCTCAAAAGATGGCAAAACATTCCTACCCGAATATTCTGGTGACGGCTGACGCAAATGAAGTCCTTCGTTCTCCAGACATCGATGCCGTGGCCATCGTCACACCCGTGTGGACTCATTTCGAATTGGCAAAGGCCGCCTTGGAGAACGGAAAGCACGTTTTTCTCGAGAAGCCCCTAACTTCAAGCGTCGCCCAGGCGGAAGAGTTGATCGAGTTGGCCGAAAAGAAGCACCTCAAGATTATGGTGGACTACACGTTTCTTTTCACCGGAGCAGTGAGAAAAATTCGCCAACTGGTCGATCATGGTGAACTGGGCGATCTCTACTATTACGACTCCACAAGGGTCAATCTGGGTCTCTTCCAGCACGATATTGACGTGATCTGGGATCTCGCGCCCCATGATTTGTCCATCATGAACTACCTCATCCAGAAGGAGCCCGAGGCGGTCGTCGCGACTGGCCAGGCGCACCTGAACGGCCATGCCGACGTCGCATTTATCACCGTCTATTTCCCCGAAAACACGATTGCTCACATCAATGTGAACTGGCTGTCTCCCGTGAAGGTCCGGACGACCCTGATCGGGGGAGAAAAGAAGATGCTGGTCTGGAACGACCTGGAAGCCGACGAAAAGGTCAAGATCTACGACAAGGGAGTCAATATTACTAGCCGGGAGGGTGTCTACGAATTGCTCGTCAGCTACCGCTCGGGAGATATGTGGGCGCCAAGGATCGAGCAAACTGAGGCGCTCAAGGTTGAACTGCAGTACTTCTTGGACTGCATCGAGAACGACCAAACTCCCTTCAACGATGGCAGGGCGGGCTTGCGCGTGGTCAGACTGTTGGAAGCAGCGGGAAAATCTTTAAAACTGAGAGGGGAGACCGTCTCGGTATGAGTACCTTTCAATGCATCGCGCCTGATGTCAAACTTGGGCAAGACGTTAAGCTCTCAAAATTCATCAATCTCTATGGCTGCGAAATTGGAGACGGAACGAAAGTCGGCGCCTTCGTGGAGATCCAAAAGAATGCCCGAGTTGGCAAGAAGTGCAAAATATCAAGCCACACCTTCATTTGCGAGGGAGTTTCAATTGAAGATAATGTTTTTATAGGACACGGTGTGACCTTCATTAACGATACCTACCCCCGCGCGGCAAATGCCGACGGAACGCTCCAGACCGAAGCAGATTGGAAAGTGGAAACAACCCTGGTGAAGAAAGGTGCTTCGATTGGTTCGGGGAGTACGGTTCTTTCCAATGTAACCATCGGCGAAAATTCGATTATCGGGGCAGGAAGCGTCGTTACGAGAGACGTTCCTGCCAATGTGATCTTCGCGGGAAACCCCGCCAAATTGATGAGAAGGCTTGACCAGCAGAAGACGGAGGCTGCAAAAAGTGCAAACTGATCGAATTCCTTTTCTGGACCTCGTTACACCACACCGGGAACTCAGAAACGAGTTGGCAGACGTATTTGAGCAGGTTATGGACACCGTCGGGTTCGTTGGCGGACCCATGGTTGAGGGCTTCGAAAGATCTTTCGCCAGATTCTGCGGAACTCAGCACTGTATCGGCGTCGGCAGCGGCACAGATGCTCTGCGCTTTGCTCTAATTGCCGCGGGCGTGAAGCCAGGAGACGTTGTTGTAACCGTCCCAAACACCTTCATCGCCACAACGGAAACTATCACCCAGGCGGGGGCCTTCCTGGACTTCGTGGACGTTGACGAGCGCACCTACAGTATGGACCCCAACCAGCTTCAAAAGTACCTTCAGGTCGAGTGCCAAGTCGACGGAGCCTCGGGAAAGGTGTTTAACAAGCGACTTGGTAGGCCTGTGACTGCCATCGTCCCCGTCCACCTCTACGGGCAAACGGCGGATATGGACCCCATCTTGGCCCTGGCCGAGCGGTTCGGCCTGCTGGTTATTGAGGATGCCTGCCAAGCTCATGGTGCAGAGTATTTTTCCAAGCGCCAGAATCGCTGGTTTAAAGCGGGATCAATGGGACGGGCGGCGGCTTTCAGCTTCTACCCCGGTAAGAACCTTGGTGCTTGCGGCGAGGGCGGGGCCGTCACGACCAACGACAGCGCTATCGATTCCCACATCCGGGTGCTTCGCGAGCACGGCCAAGCGAAGAAATACTATCACGATATGGAAGGTTACAACGGCAGACTGGACTCCATTCAGGCCGGATTCTTGCAAGTCAAGCTTCGTCATCTCGCCGAATGGAACGAGAAGCGCCGCGAATGCGCTTCGCGTTATCGGGAGCTCTTAGGCGAGGCTGCGGAGGGGATATCTCTTCCCTTCGAGCCCTCCTGGTCCAAGTCCGTTTTCCACCTTTATGTCGTTCAGGTTCAAAACCGCGAACAACTTCAGAAACACCTCAGTGATTCTGGAATCGGAACGGGAATTCATTACCCGATTCCCCTGCACCTGCAAAATGCCTACAAGCATCTCGGTTACCACGAGGGTGATTTCCCTGTTTGCGAAGAAGCTGCGCCCCGCATCCTTTCGTTGCCCATGTTTCCCGGGTTGACGCGCGAGCAGCAAGAGCGAATTGCCCAGCAGGTTTTGGATTTCGTTTGTGGTGAGACGGCGTCGCTGATCGCCAAAGTATAACCGTTCAAAGGTGGAGGCTCAAAGGTCGTGACAAAAAAAAGCAAGGTTGTGATCGCTGGGCTGGGAGAAGTGGGAAAGCCCCTCTTCGAGCTCGTTTCCAAGCACCATGACGCCGTGGGGGTAGACATTTCACCCATCGATCGGCCCGGGCAGGTCGACGTCCTGCACGTTTGCTACCCTTTCGCGATCAAGGATTTTGTTGGTGAGACTGTCCGCTACATCGAGTATTTCAGGCCCGCTCTGACTATCGTCAACAGTACTGTGGCGGTCGGGACAACGCGAAGCATAGCCAAGCGAGCAGGCGTCGCCGTAGTCAACAGCCCGGTGCGGGGCAAACATGCTCGCATGCTCGAGGAACTTCTAATCTATAGAAAATTTGTAGGCGCCATCGATCCTGCAATGGGCGAGCTCGCCGCAAGACATTTCGAGTCGCTGGGGATGAAAACCAAAATCCTGTCGTCTCCGGAAGCAACAGAGCTGGCGAAGCTGACAGAAACGACGTACTTTGGCGTATTGATCGCCTGGGCGCAGGAGGTCGAGAGGTATTGCGATCAATCCGGCCAGGATTACGGCGAAATCAGCTCGTTTTGGGAAGAAATAAAGTACCTGCCTCCCGTTAAGTTCTTTCCTGGAATCATCGGTGGGCACTGCGTCATGCCCAATATCAAAATTCTAAGCGAGTTCGATCGCACTGTGATTATCGAGGCGATTCAAGAATCCAACAATTTGAAGATCGAGCGCGAGTCGAGCAATGAGGTTGCAGATGGCGTTGGTGCAACCATGAGCGGAGTGAAGGGGAGTATTTGAGGGCTGTATGAAAACCAATGGTGCCTCGGGGCATCTCTCATCGAATTTTCAATCTAATGTTCCCTGCTCTAGTGCGGCCCTAGAGGGAAAGCGGGTGGGGATGGTGGTATTTTCTTCCTATCCTTCTGATCCGCGACCGCGGCGGGCCGCAGACGCCCTTCTCAAAGCGGGCATGACGGTAGACCTGATATGTCTTGGGGATGAGAAGGCGCCCAAGCGCGAGACAAAAGACGGTCTCGACATCTTTCGTATCCCCGTGACCAACCGACGCGGCGGCAAGCTGTCCTACGCCTACCAGTATTCTGCCTTCATTCTCGTCTCGGGAGTCATCCTGGCGATGCGTTCGCTTCGGCGTCGTTATGAAATGATCTATGTGCATAACATGCCGGATATTTTAGTCTTGACGGCATTGGTCCCAAAGATGTTGGGAGCGAAGGTAATCCTCGACCTCCACGATCCGATGCCCGAACTCATGACAACAATATTCGGCCTTGACAAGAGTAGCTTAAGCGTTCGGTTTATAAGCGCGCTGGAAAAATGGAGCATGGCGCGCGCGGATTTGGTGCTTACCGTCAATGTCGCGTGCAAGCGAATCTTTGCCTCGCGAAGTTGTCGTCCTGAGAAGATCGGGGTCGTGATGAATGCTCCCGATGAGACAATTTTCCCGCTGCGGCCGCCGAGCACACAAGAGCTTGGCAGCGACGCTCCGGCCAAGCCTTTTGTGATCATGTACCACGGGTCACTGGTCGAGCGCAACGGCTTGGATCTTGCGGTCGATGCCCTGGCCAAAGTTCGCGAAACCGTCCCCGCTGCACAACTGCGAATATATGGACGCAAAACCCCTTTTCTCGAACAAGTCATGGAGACGGCCCGGCAGAAGGGCCTGCAGGACCAAGTGCAATATCTGGGACCCCGACGATTGGAAGATCTGGTGGGCGAAATCGAAAACTGCGATGTGGGAGTCGTTCCCAACCAACGCAACGCCTTCACGGAGATTAATACGCCAACCCGGATTTTCGAATACCTGGCGCTGGGTAAGCCCGTGATTGCCCCTCGCGCCGCAGGCATTTTGGATTACTTCGACGACGCTTCCCTGCTCTTCTTCGAGCTTGGGAGCGCGGAGGATCTTGCCCGGAAGATCGAATATGCATTCTCCCATCGCGCCGAAGCGGGCGAATTGGCGGCACGAGGGCAAGGGGTTTTTCACGAGCATAGCTGGCCGATGGAGAGAGCGCGGCTCATAGGGCTTGTCGCCAAACTATTAGGCACGGGAGACTCGAGAGTCGGTGCCACGGCGGAGGCCGGCCGCGCAACGCAAAGCGCGATGTCTTCAACATCGTAAATTCGATTCATCACTCTGAGCTCTCACGATCCTCGTCCGGTTTATGTATGGACGGAAAACACCTTATGATCGATGTCCGCAAGGGTGCGCCAAAATCCGTCGGGAGTGAGGCGGACCAATGCTCCGTTGCCCCGCCCTACGTTCTCGTCACCCCTGCCCGCAATGAAGCAGCCTTTATCGAGAAGACGATCGAGTCGGTCATCCATCAGACCGCGTTGCCGGTGAAATGGGTGATTGTGAACGATGGGTCAACCGACAGCACGGCAGAGATCGTAACCCGCTATTTGGCGAAGAATTCCTGGATTGAACTCGTCCAGATGCCTCAACGCCGTGACCGCAGCTTTGCCGCCAAGGTGGGGGCTTTTAACGCCGGCTATGAGAAAGTCTGCGGCCTCCAGTATGAAATCATCGGCAACTTGGATGCCGACATTTCATTTGATAAGGACCATCTCGAGTTCCTGGCCAGAAAATTCGCGGAGGATCCGACCTTAGGCGTGGCCGGAACCGTCTTTCGCGAGGAAGGCTACAATTCTGAAACGGATAGCTTCGAGGGGCGCAAGCACGTTTCCGGCCAGTGCCAATTATTCCGGCGGCAATGCTGGGAGGAAATCGGCGGCTACATCCCCCACCGCGCGGGGGGAATCGACTGGATGGCGGTGACGACAGCCCGCATGATGGGCTGGAAAACCGAGTCTTTCCGCGAGAGGTCGTTCTTTCACTACCGGCATTTGGGGACCGCGGAACGCAGCGTGCTCGCATCCTCCTTTTCCTACGGTGAAAAGGACTACTACCTTGGGGGGCACCCGATCTGGGAACTCTTTCGCTGTGCCTACCGCGCCACCAAGCCGCCCTACATCCTCGACGGCCTGGCCCTCTGGCTGGGTTATTGTTGGGCCTTTCTCTGCCGGACACCGCGCCCCGTCTCGCGGGAACTGATGGCCTTCCATCGCAAAGAACAGATGACCAAGCTCAAGGCCATCCTTGGGTCCCTAGTTAGATTCAAACGGGTTGACAATTTCAACTTGGAGCGCACTTAACCCGAGATCCTTGCGGGCACCATGAACGAAGCACTGGTGGGAAAAATCGTCACCTCGGTCGACCATTTTCGCGGCTGGCTTGATCGCTATGGCGAGACCTCCTACGATCATCAAAGTTTTTACGCGGGAAAGCTCGGCAGAGGCGCCAAGCGTCTTTATTACAGCCGGCCTTTGCTCGGCACACTTGCGGTGGCTCCGATGGTATTTTGTGAGGCCTTTTTGCCGTCGGCCCGAAAGTTATTCTTCAAGCCCCTGCGCTTCCCTATCGCTGACGCTCACTACGCCATGGGCTTCGCGTTCCTTGGGCAAGTCTTCGGTTCCGATCAGTATTACCAGCGAGCTGTTCATTTCCTCGAGGCCCTCCAGGAAACTCGCTGCCGGGATTTCGAGGACTACTGCTGGGGCTATCCTTTCAACTGGGAGACGCGAACCGGCACGATGAAAGAGGGGACGCCGATGATCACGACGCTCCCCTATGTTTACGAAGCTTTCTCGCAGATTTATGCGATTGACAGGGACCCGAAGTGGCTGCGGATTATGCAATCCATCGCCGAGCATGCCGCCAAGAGTTATCGCGATTTGGAGGTCGCCCCGGATACCGCCACTTGTGGCTATACTCCCGCGCCCGACGACCCTTGCCGAGTGATCAACGCCAGCGCCTATCGAGCGTTTCTTCTGACCAAGGCCGGCATCGAGTTTTCGGAGCCGCATTATCTGGAGATCGCGAAGCGAAACCTGAACTTCGTCCTCGCGTCTCAAAACGCCGACGGTTCCTGGTACTATTCAACCGACGGCGCAAGGGATTTTGTTGATCACTTTCATACCTGCTTTGTGCTGAAGGCCCTGGCAAAAATCGAGCAACTTACCGAGGGTCCGCGCACGCGCAGCGCCATTGAGCGTGGGGTCAGCTACTACCTGAAGAATTTGCTCGATCCCGAGGGTCTGCCCCTGCCATTTTCCAAGCGGCCGCGTCTCACGGTTTATCGCCGTGAGCTCTACGATTGTGCGGAGTGCATCAACCTGGCCGTCCTGTTGTCGGGCCGCTTTCCCGAGTTGGACCGGACCCTGTCGACACTCGTCACGGAATTGCTGGAACGGTGGCAGAAACCTGATGGCTCGTTTCGAGCCCGCCAACTCTTGCTCGGTTGGGACAATGTCCCCATGCATCGCTGGGCGCAGTCGCAGGTCTTTCGCAGCCTCTGCTTCGTGCTCGCGCAAAACCTAAAGAGTGCCCAAGACAGGCTGGCAAGCACTTCCCTTCAGCCCATGGAGTGCAAGTCGACAAACTAAAAGCAACTTATGTGTGGCATTTGCGGACAATTTAATTTCGGAAGCCCGGAACCGGTTCAGCGCCGAACCATTGAAGCGATGACCAACACCCTCGTCCATCGTGGTCCGGATGACGAGGGCTACTACATCGCCGGCCCGCTGGGTTTCGGCTTTCGCCGGCTCTCGATCATCGATCTCGGCGGCGGCCATCAGCCCATGTCGGACCAGGAAGAATCCGTGTGGGTGGTTTTCAACGGCGAGATCTATAACTTCCCCGAGCTGCGCCGCGAACTCGAGGCGCACGGCCACGTCTTCCGCACCAACTGCGACACCGAAGTTATCATTCATGGTTACAAGCAGTGGGGCGACGACGTGCTCAATCGCCTCAACGGTATGTTCGGTCTGGCCATCTGGGACGTGCAGAAACGCCGGCTTGTCCTCGCCCGCGATCCCTTCGGAATCAAACTGATTTACTACCGGATCGATGGCGATCATTTGTACTTCGGCTCGGAAATGCGCGCCGTTCGCGCCGCCATGCCGGAGGGTGCGGAAATCGATCCGACCTCGCTGAATCTTTTCCTGCGCTATCGTTACACGCCGTCTCCGTACACCATCATCAAGGGAATAAACAAACTCGCCCCGGGAACCAAGCTGACTGTCGAAGACGGTTCGTATCAATTGAGCCGATGGTACAGATTTCAGCCCACTCCTTTTGCGCCGCCAAAGTCGCCCGGCGAGGCGAAAGAAGAGTTGCTGGCGCTTTACAAACAGGCTATCAAGCGCCAGCTCATCAGCGATGTGCCGGTAGGCCTGCTCTTGAGCGGTGGCATCGATTCCGGGCTTCTGCTTGCCTTGATGAAGCTCAATGGCGACTCTTGGCCGACCTACACTGTCGGTTACGGCTCCACTTTCGCTGACGACGAACTGGCGGATGCCGCGGAAACCGCTCGCATTTTGGGCTCGAACCATACCTCGGTCACGATTACGCGATCGACCTTCGAGGATACGCTTGCGAAGATCGTGGGTTGCCTGGAAGAGCCCATCGCCACGTCCTCGATCGTCCCGATGTATTTCGTCTGCGAGCGCGCCCATCAAGACGTCAAGGTGGCCCTCGTCGGACAAGGCCCGGACGAGTTGTTTGGAGGTTATCGCCGCCATCTCGGTGTCCGCTACGGCACGCTGTGGGCGGGATTACCGGGTTGGATGCGCGCGCCTCTTTCGTCGGCGGTTGGCGCCTTACCGAGAAATGAGACCCTGAAACGCGGCGTCCACTCTCTGGCAATTCCCGATCGAATGCGCCGGTATCAGCATGTTCTGTCGATCCTGCCCGGAGACGAGGTCGACCACCTGTTTCAAGAAGGGTTGCTGGCTCCTAATTCCGGCGACACCATCCTGGATTGCTGGGCGAGCATGTCAGATCTCATGTCTCAAACCGACGAGCTTGGGGGGCTTCAGTTCCTCGAGGTGCGCTCCACGCTTCCCGACGAGCTCCTCATGTACGCGGACAAGCTTTCCATGGCGCACAGTCTCGAACTTCGCGTCCCGTTTGTGGATAAAGAAATTGTGGAATACGTCGAGCGGCTGCCCGCCAACCTCAAGGTGCGGAAGGGTTCGAGAAAGTGGCTCCACCGCCAAGTGTGCCGCGCCTTTCTTCCCGAGTCGATTTTGAAGCGGCCGAAACGCGGGTTCGCCGTCAATGTCGTGGATGACTGGTTCCGCGGCGCTATCGACAGCGGGATGAAGGATACCCTCCTCGATAGCGGCTCCAGAATCTTTCAGTATCTTCGGGCGAGTGCGGTGCGCGAACTTTTCGAGCAGCACGCTTCCGGCCGGCAGGACAACCATAAAATCCTTTTCAGCCTCGTCGTTTTCGAGGAATGGCTGCGGGCGCACGAGACGCCGGTGGCGGCGTTGAGCTAGGAGCGCCAGTTAATGATAGGCGTCATTGCGCCTGCCTCGGACCTGGATGTGGTCCGCGAGTTCTTCGAGCTTTTTAAAACTCCCTGGGAACCCTATCGCCCGAATCGGCACTACGAGGTTCTTGTCTGTGCCGAGGGCGAACGATGCGACGGAACCGCGAAGCTTGTCGTCTTCTATGCCGGGAGGAAGACACAATTTGACGATGAAGGGAAGATCGCGACCGGCGCCCAGCGGGATAACCCCTGCATCCTCTCGTATCAGAACAACCGCATACCCGTTTATGGAAGCACCGTCACGTTTGCGGAAAGAGACGGGTGCCTTCTCAAGGATGAACACAGCCGCCAGTGCGTGGCATTTTTAGACCCCTCCGTCGAAGGGGCGCGGGCCCGAATCGGCTATGGTTTGTTTGCTGAGGTTCGCACCTTGTTGGCGGCCGGTCAGCCACCCGCGAATGCCAGTCTGCCGGCGCTTGAGCTCCACATCGCGTTGTTGCGAGACATCATCACGCGGTGCGGAATTCCCCTGGTTGAGATTCCACCGGTTCCGCTGGGGCACCGGTTCATCGTTTGCCTGACGCACGATGTCGACCATCCCTCGATCCGCGAGCATAAGTGGGATCACACCACATTCGGGTTTTTCTACCGTGCTATCCTGGGATCGTTGCGCGACCTCATTCGCGGACGGATCCCGGTTCAAGGTCTGGTCGCCAACTGGGCGGCGGCGCTGAAATTGCCCTTTGTCCATCTGGGCATGGCGAAGGATTTTTGGCGAGATTTTGCTGATCGTTACCGGGAATTGGAAAAGGGCCTCCCCTCAACTTTTTTCATCATTCCTTTCAAGAACCGCTCCGGAGAGACCCGCCAGGGTCCCGCGCCAAAGTTTCGCGCTGCCGGCTATGCGGCTCAGGATTTCACCGATACAATTAAAGAATTGCTAAGTGCGGGTTCCGAAGTGGGACTGCACGGGATTGATGCATGGCTCGATAGCGCTCGAGGGGAAGAGGAGCTGGAGGAAATTCGACGGCTGACGGGAGTTTCAGCCATTGGCGTCCGGATGCACTGGCTCTACTTTGACCCGCAGTCGCCGGTGACCCTGGAGAATGCCGGAGCAGCATACGATTCAACGATAGGGTACAACGGTACGGTCGGGTATCGCGCCGGCACCACGCAAGGGTACCAGCCGCTCACGGCCAGCCGCCTGCTGGAATTACCCCTGCATATCATGGATACGGCGCTGTTTTATCCCGATCATCTCGGTCTATCCGTAAGGGAGGCGAGAGTTCTCATCAACCGATTGGTGAGGAATGCCGCCCAGTTTGGAGGCTGCCTCACCATCAACTGGCACGATCGCAGTCTCGCTCCGGAAAGGTTGTGGGGCAGTTGCTATCGCGACCTGGTTCGGGACCTACAGAGTCAAGACGCGTGGTTTGCCACGGCGGGGCAAGCGGTCTCCTGGTTCCAAATGCGCCGATCGGTCGTGTTCGAAACCGCGGAAAGCCAGCCGGACGCGGCCTGCGCCAAGGTCACAGGAGTTCATGGCGGCCATCTGCCGGGTTTGCGATTGCGCACCCATAAGCCACAACGCACCGGCGAAACTGGCGGCCAAAGCCGGGAGAATTACGTCGACATGGCTTTCACTGAGAGTGCAGACACGCGCATGCCCCGTGAGGTTGGCAGGTGAATATTCGAGGGGTCAAGGTTAATCTTCCTGGAGGGAGGCGGATACCGTGCCTCCCTCTTTAGCGCTTGGCATCTGGCTGGTCCTGCTGCTGGCATTGCTTCGCTTCGACCCCGCCCGGGAGCCGAAGGCATCGTGGGCATTGTGGGTGCCGGTCATTTGGATATTCATTGTCGGATCGAGACTCCCTTCGCAGTGGGTCGGCCAAGAGGTGCATCTTGCGGCAGCGGCTTTTGAGGAAGGGAATCCCCTGGACCGCACCGTCTTCACCGCTCTGATCCTGCTGGCGATTGGCATCCTGGTCTCGCGGTCTTTTCAGTGGGGCGATTTTGTCGCGCGGAACGTGGCACTGATGGCCCTTCTCTTATTTGCCTTGGCGAGCGTGTTGTGGTCTGACTATACGTTCGTGGCTTTCAAGCGTTGGTTCCGGGACCTCGGCAACTACGTCGTGATCCTCGTCGCCCTATCTGATCCTCGCCCGTTAGAGGCCATCCGCACGGTCTTCCGGCGGGTCTCCTACCTTCTCATCCCGCTTTCCATTTTGCTCATCAAATACTATCCGGACATGGGCAGGCAATATACCACTTGGACAGGTGCCGCCAGTAATGTGGGAGCTGCCACGAGCAAGAACATGCTGGGTGCTGCATGTCTGGTGAGCGCCCTCTTTTTTTTCTGGGATACGGTCGCGCGCTGGTCTGAGCGCAAAGGATCGCGGACGCGACGGACCCTCCTGGTGAACTTTGCCTTCATCATCATGACACTCTGGTCGCTGCACGCCTCCGAAAGTGCCACATCCACCGTGTGCCTGGCAATCGGTTGCATGGTGATCGCGTTGTGTCACACTCGCACCTTCCAGCGTAGCCCCCGTTTCCTCATGGCCATGATTCCTACCGGCTTCGTCCTCTATCTAATCCTCGCATTCGGTTTGGGGTTGAATGGCGTGTTCGCCGGCGCGGTTGGCCGGGACCCGACGCTTACGGATAGAACCCAGATCTGGGCAATCCTTCTCAGCATTCACACGAATCCCTTCCTCGGGACTGGATACGAGAGCTTCTGGCTCGGTTCGCGACTCGCGGAGGTCTGGCGGACATTTCGGATCAATGAGGCGCACAACGGTTACCTGCAAGTCTACCTCAACTTGGGCCTCATCGGTCTCTGCCTGCTACTGGCGTTTCTGATGGCCAGCTACCGGAACATCGGCCGGAGGCTCAAACCGTTTTCTAGTCTTGGATCGTTTTCCCTCGCCGTTTGGACCATCCTGCTGTTCTATAATATGACGGAGGCTGCCTTTCCCGGGGGATTGTTGTGGTTGGCGTTACTCCCAGGGGCTATCGCCCTGGCCCCACGCTCCGAAGACCGGCCACCGAGCGCTCCCGTACCCAGCGAAGCGGATCATATCGAGCCGATCCCCGTTTCGGTCTGGGAATTGGACGCTTAAGCGGGCGTCGCGGCTTAGGCCGCGGAAGCGCCTCGCGTTTTCGGAGCGAAGGGCCTCGACCGACCTTGATTTCAACGAGCTTATGAAGAGGTAATCCATGGAAGTTTGTGGCAAGGAAATGCAGTTTGAGGGCAGGCTGGTCCGGATTGCCCACGTCGATGGCGAGGGGTACCAATTTCTCGATGACCCCGATGCCGCCGTGGTGGCGCTGCGCAAATCCGGAACCCGGGCTGACCTTTTCACCTTCATTCAGAAATTGTCTGACACTTCGCCGAAGCACAGCTTCCCGATGGAATGGGATAACATTGCGGCGCTTCCCGTTTCCACATTCGACCACTGGATGGCCCATCAGATTGATTTCAAGGTCAGGAACAAGGTCCGGAAGAGCGCGAAGAATGGAGTGAGCGTGCGGGAAGTGCCGTTTGACGACTCTCTCGTTCAGGGGATACACGCGATCTACAACGAGACGCCCATCCGGCAGGGCAAAAGGTTTTGGCACTACGGGAAAGATCTGGAGGCCGTCCGCAGAATGAACGGGACGTTTCTGGACCGCACCATCTTCATCGGGGCATACCTCCAGGACAACCTGGTCGGTTTTGTGAAGCTGGTGGCCAATGAAGACTGGAGTCAAGCCGGTCTGATGCAGATTGTCTCGATGATTCAGCAACGTGACAAGGCTCCCACCAACGCTCTGGTCGCACAGGCTGTTCGATCGTGCGCCGACCGGAAAATCGCCAACCTTTGGTACGCGAACTTCTCCTATGGTAAGAAGCAGCAAGACAGCCTGGCTGACTTCAAGCGCCACAATGGATTCCAGAAAGTTGATGTGCCGCGGTATTACGTGCCCCTCACCATCGTGGGGCGGATGGCGCTTCGTATGGGTCTGCACCGCGGCACGATTGATTGGATTCCGGAACCGGTCGCCAGCACCTACCGCAAAATCCGCAGCTACTGGTACAAGCAGAAACTCCCCGGCCTCGAGAGCGTGTAGCGGAATGCGTCCTTGAGGATCGAACCCTAGCCAGAGCACTCATGCCAGGAATTGTAGGCTGTATAACCCGGCTCCCGCGCGACTGGGCGGAACAAAAACTTCGGCAAATGGTGGAAGCGCTTCGTCACGAGAGCTTCTACGCGGTAGGCACATGGGCGGAGGAGTCGGAAGGGATTTACGCCGGGTGGGTAGCGCCAGAGGGCTCCGCCGCGGACGGAATGCCGCTGCGAAATGAACGTGGCGACGTGCTCATGGTCTTTTCCGGCGAGGAATTTCCCGAGCCGGACACAGCTCAGCGCCTCAAGGAACGAGGGCACGAACTCGAGGGGAATGGCCCCTCTTATCTCGTTCACCTTTATGAGGAAGATCTATCATTCCCGGCGGGATTGAACGGCCGATTCCACGGGCTTCTTGCCGACCAAAACCGCAAGACCACGGTGCTTTTCAACGATCGCTATGGGATGCACCGGATCTACTATCACGAATCCGAGGACGCTTTCTATTTCGCCGCGGAAGCCAAAGCCATTCTGGCCGTCTGTCCGGAACTAAGGAAGATGGATCTCCAGGGCTGGGGAGAGTTCGTCGCCTGCGGCGCGGTCCTGGAAAATCGCACGCTCTTTGCCGGCATCCGGGTTTTGCCGCCTGCTTCGGCATGGTTCTTTCGCCACGGCTCCCTCGAGCGCAAGACCAGCTATTTCCACCCCAAGGAGTGGGAAAACCAGGAACGACTCGATCCGGAGTCCTCCTACAAGGAAATTCGGCAGGCCTTCTCGCGAAACCTCCCTCGGTATTTCCGCGGGCCTCAGCGCATCGCGATGTCCATGACGGGGGGGTTGGACACCCGAATGGTCGTGGCTTGGAACAAGCCCAAGCGCCATTCCCTTCCCTTTTACACCTACGGGGGAATGCTCCGCGACTGCCAGGATGTCATCGTGGCGCGCGAGATCTCCCACTTCTGCCAGCAGCCCTTTGAAGTGATCCCGGCGGGCGAAGATTTCCTGGTACGATTTCCCCATTACGCCGAGCGCGCGGTCTACCTCACCGATGGATGCGTGGATGTGAGCCGCGCCCCGGACCTCTACCTGAGCGAGCGGGCACGCGAAATTGCGCCGGTCAGGATGACGGGACTCTTTGGGGGCGAGGTCCTTCGGCAGGTCCGCTCGTTTAAGCCCCAGGTATCTTTGCCGGGATTGTTCGCAGGGGAACTCCTTGGCCACGTCAGGCGAGCAAGCGAAACATATGCCAGCAACCTGCGTGGTCGCGCGGTTTCCTTTGCCGTTTTTAAGCAAGCCCCATGGCATCAATTCGGGGGGCTGGCGCTGGAACAGACGCAACTCTCGGTGCGGTCCCCATTCCTCGACAACGAATTTGTCCGCGCAGTGTTTCGCGCGCCGGACTCAGCCCTCGCGAACCATAAGGTTTCCTTGCGGTTGATTGGTGATGGAAACGGGGCGCTGCTGCAAATTCCGACCGACCGCGGCGTGGGTGGGAATCGTGGACGTTTTTTGGGAGAAGTCTCCCGAGCTTTTCTCGAATTCCTGTTTAAAGCGGAATACGGCTACGACATGGGAATGCCGCAGTGGGTGGCCCGTCTGGACCATTTCCTGTCGTCCTTGCGCCTTGAACGCCTCTTCCTGGGAAGGCACAAAATATTCCATTTCCGCATATGGTATCGGGACACTCTCGCGGGGTATGTTCGGGAAATATTGCTGGACTCGCGCAGCCTTTCCCGGCCGTACATCGACCGAAAAGGAATCGAGGCGGTGGTGGAAGGGCATCTCCACGGAAGCCGGAACTACACCGGCGAACTGCACAAATTACTGACGCTGGAACTCATTCATCGCGTTTTCCTCGACAATCCAGGAAAGCCCAGCCCTCCACCACCCTCGGGAGTCCAGACGGCGCTGAACCATGCCGCCGCAGTCTGATGTTACCCCAGGCTCCCATGCCCCGTCTTATGGAGGGCTAACCGCTTTAACGTTCGTGGGAGGGGTGGGAGGAGTGGTGGTTGTCTGGGTGAGCGGGTGCGGGTAAGTATAAGGCGAATAGCCCGGCTTGGCAGTCGAAGAATTGAAATAATCCCGACCCGAAATGATGTAGTTCGATGACGAGTCCGGGTTGGTGCAGGCAGTTCCGCCATAATCGCTTAAGCCTACATTGTCGAACGGTTGGGTGCTATTTCCCCAAATGTACCCTGGCTCGCTGTCACCCACGTAGGCCATGGAATCATTATGAGCGTTGCTCAAACTCAACCCAGGGAAAGTAACGGTTCCGGTTCCCGTGACGTACCCAAATCCCACTTGGCGAGGGGCATGGTAATACTGCCCCGCAGTTGTAAACCCCGCACCCCAGCAGGGATCAGGACCTTGGTTTCGCTGGAGGTTCATGACCGTCATGTTCACATTGTCTTTCGTGCCCCAGTCCTGCGAGACGACATCGGGGAAGGTGTTGCCCCAAATGACGAACGTACCCCCTCGGAGATAAACCCATCCCTGAAAATTAAAGGTTGTACCGTCGGTGTAGCCTTGAAAAAGCCCGGTGTTCTCATAAAATTCAAAGTAGCGCTGGCCATAATTCGAGGTATCCGCACCGTGCGTCGCAACCCCTGCATTGTCATAAAGGCTGTAACGGAAAACGGCGCGCCCGGAATCATCCGTGCTGGTCGCGTAGCCCATTCCGTGGTAATCGTTCGTTTCTGCATAAAAGTTGCTCTGACCGGTGGTATCCTCCGAGCCCCAAGTCGAAGCGGTCGTCCACGATGCACTATTCGTGACATTGCCTTTGTCTTGAACGCTGATCGCACCCATCCCCGCGATGGTGTAAGGGTAGGCATCAAACGAGCAATTCCACACCACGCCGCGCCAGGGGGAATTACCCAGGATCATTGTGGCATTCCCGCTCGAAGGCTGAGGATTGTTCGAGTTGCCCTGCATCCACATATCGTGCAACAGAACCGCCTGCCCACCAGCAGCGTAGCTAATGATGAAAATGTTCTGGCTAACGGTCCCCGCCAGAAACTGAATATTCCCCACATTCGTGTGCACGGAGGTGTCCTCGGTGATAGCAAACAGCGGTCCTCCGGTAGCCACCCCGCTATTCGTGATGACGGTCGCCGAAGAGGGCACGGTGCCTACCAGCCAGCGCTTGCAATTCGAGCTGGCAATGTTGCCGCAGCTTCCCGAGGCAGAACTTACGTTCAAGGTGAGCGTTCCGCTGGAATAGTCGGTGACTGTTCCCGTCATCACATTGGTATCGTCGGTATCTTCGAACAATTTGACCGTGCTGCCCGTGGTAAAGACCGAGCTAGTAATGCCTGGCGAGAATCCCGTGATGGCTATGCTTTTGCTCCCAGTGCCGATGGTGTAAGCCGAACTCAGCACGGAATAGGCAACGATGCGCCCAGATCCGGCTCCGGTTACGGTTATTCCCTTGCCTGTGATGGTCACGCCGGCGGTCCAAGTGCACGCGCCCGCAGGGATCGTTACCGTATCACCTTCCGCCGCCGAGTTGATAGCACTCTGCACATCGCTGGTGTTGCACGACGCGGCCGGCCGAGTCGTGCCGTACGATGCGATGCTCGATACTGCGCCCAAAAGAAGGGCGAATACTGCCCCTTTTATGATTCCTGTCATGTATGCGATTCCTCCTCATTTGAAGACAACAGTTTAAGGTCTCCGACGGCCCTGGGAAAGGCGCCAAGCCGGTCTAACTGAGCGTACCGTGCCTTTGCTCGTGCTCAACCCGGAGGGGCGCCGGGGCAAGTGCCGCTCATCGCTCGTTCGCTCACTATCGGACAAATGACTGCGCTTGTCAATAGTACCCGTGCTTGAGAAGCTCTACTCCCTCGTTTCCATGCGGTGCACTCTGTGCCGCTCCGCGACCAGGATGTCGCGAAAACAGTCGTATCCTCTGGAGAAAAAGTGGACTAATTCGACGGTGCCTTTGTCCGGCTAGCTATGTTTTTCCCCTTCCGCAAACCAAATTCCTACCACTCGCGGGGCGTTCCGGGTTTTAATGGTCCTAGCGACCAAGTTATCGGCAGGAGTTGCAAAGAGCATGAGGTTCGGCCAAAATCGTCCCATTGTGGAGGACTGGCGATGACAGACGATCAGGGTACAAGGGCATCTAACTTGACGCTCTACAGCGGGAGGAGCCACACCGGGGTGGGTCCATCCAGGGGAAACTGGGCAAGCAAATGAAGATCGCATACCTGATGCTGGTGCATAAGAATCCGCGGCTCGCGGAGAGGGCGTTAGCCACGCTTTCATCCGAGGGGTGCGGCTTCTTTGTCCATATTGACCGAAAGGCGGACCTTCAGGAGTTCTCCGGCCTCGCCGCTGACAACGTCTTTTTGACCGACCAGCGGATTCCCGTCTATTGGGGCGAATATTCTCAGGTCGAAGCGACGATGCTCTTGATGCGACAGGCGCTAGAGTCTTCCGCGAAGTACGATTATTTCGTCTTCTTGCAGGGAAGCGACTATCCGCTAAGGAGCAGCAGGTATATTGAGAAATTCTTCGAAGAGAATAAGGGCTGGGAGTTCGTGAGCCTGGTGAAGATGCCGGCACGCGGCTACCCCCTTTCCAAAATCAATAAGCTGAGGTACCCGTCGGATAAGCCGATCCTTCGCATCGCTTCGAAAACGCTGGGCAAGGTGGGCTTGGCGCAACGGGACTACCAGATGTACCTCGGAAAGCTCGATGCTTACGCCGGCGACGCTTGCTGGGCCTTGTCGCGCGAGGCATGCGAGTACATCGTCGCGTACATGGAGCGTCATCCACAGGTGGAGCGGTACTTCCGCAGCACATTTACGTCCGACGAAATGCTCGTTCACACCATCCTCGGCAACTCGCCGTTCCGCGATCGAGTCAAACGAAGCCTGTTCTATAGAGATTGGCCCCTCTCCGCGAGAGATCACCCTGTCATGCTGGACGACGCGCACGTAAGACTCTTTGAAGCACAAGAAGAGGTCTGGGTGGAGGACCAGTTCGGTGCTGGAGAGGCGCTCTTCGCGCGAAAGTTTTCGGACGATAATCTGGATTTGCTGGACCGAATCGACGCGATGATCAAGCGGAAGGAAGAGCGTGTTCAGTCTCACGCCCGCATCCATTTCGGCCGAACTCTCGGCCGCGGTGGCAGGAACCCATTGGTCTCAATTCTCATTCCTGCCTATAACGCGAGTAAATTACTCGCGGCCACGATTCGTTCGGCGATCGGTCAGACGTGGAAGCGAAAGGAGATTATTGTCGTTGATGACGGGTCTACAGATCAAACCCTGGCCGTCGCCCGTCGATTTGAGCCCGAGGGCGTGCAAGTTGTAAGCCAAAAGAATCAGGGCGCGGCGGCGGCTCGCAACCACGCCTTCCAACGTAGCAAAGGGGACTATATCCAGTGGCTGGATTCGGATGATCTTCTGGCGCCGGACAAGATTGAGCGCCAACTCACGACGCTCCGCGAAGCTGAGAGCGGGCGAATATTGCTTTCCTCGCCGTGGGCACGCTTCTACTATCGGACCCGCCACGCGCTTTTTGTTCCAAGCTCCCTCTGGCGGGACCTTTCGCCTGTAGAGTGGCTGCTGCGGAAGATGGGCGAAAACCTCTACATGCAGCCCGCGACTTGGCTGACGAGCCGGGAATTGGCTGAGGCAGCAGGCCCCTGGGACACACGCCTCTGGTATGATGACGACGGCGAATACTTTTGCCGCGTACTCTTGGCATCAGAAGGTACCCGTTTCGTGCCCGGAACCGGGGTTTTCTACAGAGTCACCGGCACGAACAGTATCAGCTATATGGGCACATCCGATCGGAAGAGAGACGCCCTGCTTGTTTCCGTGAAGTTGCATATCCGGTACCTCCGCTCGCTAGAAGACAGCGAACGCGTGCGCGAGGCTTGTCTACAATACCTGCGGACGAAGTGTGTCGATGTCTATCCAGAAAGGCCTGATATTTTCAATGAGTTACAGAGACTGGCCGGACAACTCCGGGGTCGGCTGGAGGTCCCCCGCTTGCGCTGGAAGTATGCATGGATGAAGCCGGTATTTGGGCGGAAGGCGGCGAAATGGGCCCAGGTGGGGCTGCCGCATATGAAGACTTTCATGGTCAGACATTTTGACCAAGCCATGTTTAAGTGGGAAGGACCGGAAGAAGCCCTTAGCCATGCGCACCCGCCCCGGGCGACACCGATGACGACCAGCCGGGACCACACATGACCCCAGCGCTCACCTGAGTTCGCAAAAAAAAATTGGCTTCGGGGATCAGAGTTGATTGAACTGACTCCATTCGCGATGACCCGCGCATTCAGAATGACTCGCCAACGAAAGCTCGATACACCCCTCGCGAATGTGGTTATCCTGTGAGGTCGCCGCGAAACAAAGTCAATCCAGGCATGGGCAGGCATTCACAGGAGGACAAGCTAATACTCGGGGCGGGATCCAAGTCGACGGCACCCATATCGACGCGTAACATAGGAGTATCCTTGCTTACTGGCGGGGGTGACAGACACTACGCGTTCGGTCTGGCAACTGCGCTCATCGCGAAGGGGGCAGCCCTAGACTTTATTGGAAGCGATGACCTTGATTGCCCGGAATTCCACGGCATGCCCGGGATGAACTTTCTCAATCTCCGAGGCGATCAGCGCCTGAATGCCGGCGTTGGGCGAAAGGTCAGAAGGGTCTCGATTTACTATGCCAAGCTGATTGGCTATGCTGCGCTGGCCAAGCCCAAAATTTTTCATATTCTCTGGAACAACAAGTTCGAGTTCTTCGACCGCACGCTGCTGATGCTTTACTACAGGCTCCTGAGAAAAAGGATCGTTTTCACCGCGCACAATGTGAATGCTGGCAGGCGGGATTCTGAAGACACGCGCCTCAATCGCCTAACGCTACGGATTCAATACCAGCTTGCCGACCACATCTTCGTTCATACAGAAAAGATGAAACTTGAACTCACTGAGGATTTCGGCGTGAAAGGGGCCAGGATCACCATCATTCCGTACGGGATCAACAACGCAGTTCCGAACACGCAGCTCACCACGAGCGAGGCAAAGCGGCGACTGGGCATCCATACTCACAAGCGGACAATTCTCTTTTATGGCAGAATCGCACCCGCCAAGGGACTCGATCTCCTGATCGCCGCATATCAACAGATTCTGGGCCGGAGTGAGGATTATCAATTGATTATCGCCGGCAGGCCCGACAGATGTGAAAGTTACTGGAACGCACTCCAAGAAGTTATCCAGGAGGACGTGGAGACGGGGAGAATCCTGCTCAGGGCCGAGTTCATTCCAGACGACGCGACGGAGGTTTATTTCAAGGCGGCCGACGTTCTCGTGCTGCCCTACAGGGAAATCTTTCAGAGCGGCGTCTTATTCCTGGGATACACTTACGGCCTGCCTGTTCTCGCTGCCGACGTGGGCTCCCTTAGAGGTGATATCATCGAGGGTAAGACAGGTTTTGTATTCAGGCCTGATGATCCAGCGGACTTGGCGAGGACCGTCGAAAGATACTTCTCAAGCGATTTATTCGGTAACTTAAACACGCGCAGGCAAGAGATACGCGACTATGCGACGGAACGGCATTCGTGGGACGTCGTCGGTCACATGACCATGGGCGTTTATGCCGGCTTGCTTGGCCTGCCCGCGCCAGAGGAGCGATTGGTTCGTGGTGCGTCAAGCTCTTCGCTGGGCGCGAAGGCCTCCTCATGACAGCATGAGAATCAATCCTAGCCACGTATTTAATTTGATCCATGCTTCCAAACTGAACCTCGCCCCCCGGACTCCGTATGCCAGCCGTACAACAGTTGACTGATCCGTTTAGCACCGAACATCTGCACGCCGACCTGAAAGGGCGGTCGGTTCGCGGGGGAATGCTGACCCTGACCTCGCAAGGCGCCATGTTCGTTATGCAATCAGTCTCAACCGTGGTGCTGGCGCGCTTGCTACTCCCCGCCGACTTCGGACTCGTGGCGATGGTGACCGCGATCACAGGGCTGGGCCAAGCGTTCTCGGATCTTGGCCTCTCTGAGGCGACCATCCAACGTCAGGAAATCACCCATCATCAAGTCAGTACCTTGTTTTGGATCAATGTGGCGATTGGGACGACACTCATGCTGGTCACGGTGGCTCTGGCTCCCGCCTTGGCTTGGTTTTATAGGGAGCCGCGACTCAAAGGTATCACTATCGTAGTGTCCCTTACGTTCCTGCTCGGCGGCCTCAGGGTGCAGCACGATGCGCTTCTCCGGCGCCAGATGCGGTTTGTATCTCTAGCTATTCGGGACATAGCTGCCTATGCCATCGCTGTTCCTGTTTCCATCGCCATGGCATGGCGAGGGGCTGGTTACTGGGCGATCGTCGCGCTTCCCCTGATCCTGAACTTCACCAATATGACGCTATCCTGGGTAATGGTCAGATGGATGCCGGGGCTGCCCCGCCGCGATGCCAAGGTCGGCTCTTTGATTGTTTTCGGAGGCAATGTTGCCGCATCCTACGTCATCATGGCCGTGAATCGCAGTGCCGACGCCGTTCTGACAGGCTGGTACTGGGGAGCCGGTCCACTGGGGTTGTATTCCAGAGCCTACAACCTGCTCATGCTGCCCGTGCGCCAGCTTGGTACCCCGGCCCGCAGTGTTGCAGTTCCAGCTTTCAGCAGGCTCCAGACCGATCCGGAGAGGTTTGCGCGATACTATTTGCGCTGCGTTAATCTCATCCTTTGGATCACCGCTCCAGTCTTCGGTTTCCTCTTCGTCGCCGCAGGACCGGTGATCATCCTGGTACTCGGGTATAAATGGCAGGAAGCTGCCCCCGTTTTCCAGATCCTCGTGATCTCGGCTTTGGGACAACTACTTTTCGATTCGACCGTGTGGTTGTTTGTGGGTCGGGGGCAATCGCAGCGGCTTCTGAAACTCCTGGCGATCATTTCTCCCATCATCGTTGGTAGCTTCGTGATCGGCTTGCCATTTGGCATCAAAGGTGTGGCTCTTTCTGGGTCTCTCGTTCTGCTCGGGATCCTCCCTTGGATGCTCAAATTCGCCTATCGGGGCACGGACCTGACGTTGCAGCGTCTGGGACAGGCAATCATGTACCCGGTATCACTCGGCCTCGCTGGCGTTTTTCTCGGGGAACTCGCCGTGCACTTGATCGCTCCGCAGAGTATCGTCGCACAGCTTCTGGTTATCGCTTTGGGGTTCGCCGTAGCTTCCTTGCTCTCAGCACTCATACCTCCAGTTCGAGCGGAAGCCCTGTCTCTCCGGAAGCTATTTGGCGAGATGCGCCTGTCCGGCCAACCTGTCTAACTCGAAACGTACTCAAGTCCCAGGGCGCTGCTACGTTTGGCCTGCCTTCGCTGAGTCCAGCAGGAGACGCGGCATGGAGTTCGGTGCTTTGCGCGGCCCGGACGTTGGAGCGCACAATATCTCAAGGCGCGTCCTACCTCGATGCAAGAAAACAATGGCCCTGTCCGCAAACCAGGCGATTCTTCGATGACCTTACTGGAGGCCCTAGAACTTCTGAAGCAACCCATCCCCGAACCGGCGTCGGAAGTGACGCTTTCGTTGCAGTGTGGGTTTACACCTCTTCATCTGAAAACATTTCTAGCCGCTCACCTGCGCCGGTGTTTCCCTAGGGACCGCGTCAGCATCAAAACAGGGCTCTTTGGTGACCTGGCAGGGAATATCGAGCGACTGCAGCCCTCGTCAGGTGGGTGGATAGCGTGTATTATTATCGAGTGGGCGGATCTCGATCCCCGGCTGGGGATACGATCTCTTGGCGGTTGGCGCTCTGCGGACATCCCCGACATTGTGGAATCGGTCCGCCGGAAAACCGAGCATCTGATTTCCCACATCCAACAGTTGGCGGGCAGCGTGCCCGTTTGCGTGAGCGCACCCACTCTTCCCTTGCCTCCCCTTTTTACCACGCGAAGGAGTCAAGCCCACCAGCATGAGTGCCAATTACGAGAAATCGCGGCATCACTTGCGACCTCCCTGTCGGGCCATCAACGGGTGAGATTGCTAGACCCTCAACGGCTCGACGAACTTTCACCGCTTGGCCGGCGCTTCGATGCGAAAGCAGAAATCACTACCGGCTTCCCGTACAGCCTCGAACATGCGTCAACTTTAGCGCAACTCCTGGCAACTCTGATTCACGATCGCCCACCGAAAAAGGGGCTCATTACCGATCTTGATGATACGTTGTGGGCGGGAATCTTGGGTGAGGTCGGCGTGGAGGGAATCTCTTGGGATATGGCGGGTCATGCTCATGTCCACGGTCTGTATCAGCAATTTCTTGCGTCATTAGCCAGTTCTGGAGTGCTTCTCGCAGCCGCGAGCAAGAATGATCCGATACTGGTGGAAGAGGCGCTCGGCCGCAGTGACATCTTGCTTTCCAAGGACAAGCTCTTCCCAATGGAGGTAAATTGGGGACCCAAGTCCGAATCCGTTGGACGCATCCTGGATAGGTGGAATATCGCTCCGGCAGATGTTTTGTTTATCGACGATAGCCCGATGGAAGTGGCCGAGGTCAAGGCCGCTTTCCCACAAATGGAATGCACAGTATTTCCGAAGGGTGATTATCAGGCCATCTGGGATCTTCTTATCCGATTGCGGGATAGCTTTGGGAAGAGCATCGTCTCTCCAGAGGACGAGATCCGGTTAAGCAGCATTCGCGCCGCGTCCGCGTTGAGAGACTCGCTTCAGGGGCGTGCGCTAGGACATGAGGATTTTCTTCGCGACGCCGAAGCCAACATCACCTTCTGTTTGGGATCTGACGCGGGCGACAACAGAGCTTTCGAGTTGATCAATAAAACCAACCAATTCAATCTCAATGGCAAGCGACTCAGCGAAACGGATTGGCTGGTCTTTCTTCAAGACCCAACTGCTTTTCTCCTTACTGCCTCGTACGAGGATAAGTATGGCCCGCTGGGCAAGGTCGCCGTCGTCCTGGGTAGAAGCGAAGGCGGCCGCAAGTTGTATGTGAATTCCTGGGTCATGAGCTGCCGCGCATTCTCCCGTCGTATCGAACATCAATGTTTGAAGTTTTTGTTTGAAAAGCTCGATGCTGACGAGATTGCTTTCGATTTTGCAGCGACCCCCCGCAATGGCCCTGCTCAAGAATTCTTTGCGGAATTGCTTGGAAGCCCCCCTGCCCCTGCTCTCTGCGTTCGCAAAGCCTGTTTTGACGCCAAAGTTTCAGCCTTGTTTCATCACATCACGGAGGTTACTAATGTCTGACCAGGACGATCGCCTGGTGCGGTGCTTTGCCGGTGTGTTCCCAACCCTGAGCGAGGAAGAAATTCGAGCCGCAGATGTCGTCCCGTTGTTTGACCTTGACTCGCTCGCGGGGGTGACGCTGGTCACGCTCATCGATCAAGAATTCGGTGTAGATGTGGAACTATCGGACTTGTTGAAACTTGGGTCGTTTCAGGCGATTGAGCAATACCTCCGAAAACAGAACCCTTCTGGGGTAATACACGAATGAGAGAATGGCGCAGGGAAACCTTTCTGCGGGGTTCTATTAACCGTGTTCTGCAATTACTGGCAAGGAACGTCCCAGGCGCTGAGACCCTTCGCGTCATGCTCCATCGTGCCCGCGGAGTCCACATCGGGAGAAACGTCTTTATAAGTGAGGACGTGATTCTGGAAACGGCGTGCCCCGATCTCATTACGATCGAGGACCGGGCGTCGATAGGTATCCGAACCGTCATCATCGGCCACTTCCGAGAATTAATGCAGGGCGTCAGAATTGAAAGTGATGTATTCGTTGGACCCGGCGTCGTCATTTTGCCGAATGTAGTCATCGGGCACGGCGCGGTCGTCGCCGCGGGAAGTGTGGTGACACGGTCGGTGCCCCCCATGACGCTTGTCCAGGGGAATCCCGCCGTCCCAGTAGCCCGATGCGGGATCCCGCTAGGATCCGACGTCACGATGAAAGAATTCTCCAGGCAACTCAAACCACTTACCGCCCACGTGAAAGGCCCAAAGCGGCAACCCTGAAGCTCGTGCCGAGGAGAGGGCACGGGCGAGCCGAGTCTCTATGAAGCTCGTCGTTCCACATACCGGCGAACTACAAGCCGCAGACGCTCGCCTGATCCGTCTGGCCGAGTTTCTCGGCATCCGTTGTGAGCCAGTTTGCTTGGACAAAGAGGTTCAACATCATGCAGCGTATATTGAAAGAGTAATCCCTGACCAGAATTCTTGCGTGGTCATAAACCCGCAAGTCATGCGCGAATGGATTGGTGGCGATGTTCTTCCGGCTGAACTGGCTTCCTGCCTCGTGTCGCGCTTCCCGTACGTGTTCGTTCACGGCCTAACAATGCATCCTTTCGTCGCAGGCATGATTGCCACCTTGTCGGGTGGGAAACTGCAATCGGTCCAGCCGATCGAGGATGCCGGGCGGCCGTATGACATTTGCTCGAACTCGAAAGACGTCTGCGGATTTTTTTCGGGGCTCTCGTTTGGTCCTGTCGATAGTGCTAACGACCGCGTACTTGGCGCCACAACCGATGACTCGACTGTCAGAAACCTGATTTGTATTGCCGGACGCCCTCTTATGGCAGCCCTGAAGCGGGGTGCGGCAGAAATCGTGTTTCTCGCTAGTGAAGATACTGTGGACATTAACGCGGAAGTCCATCGAGTGCCCTTGGCTGAATATTTCTCCCGATTAATACCCCAGGCTATGGCGCTGCGGAAAATCTTCGCGGAGGAATGCTGGCACCCCTGCGAACCTTATGCTTCATTCATAGTTGATGATCCTCTCCTACGGCGGGAGTATGGCTATCTGAATTTCGAATCCCTGCTTCCCCTTATGGAAAAGTACAACTTTCATACGACTATCGCGTTTATCCCTCAGAACTACAGGAGGAATTCGGCGCGAGTCGTTCAGATGTTCCGGGAAAACGCCCATCGCCTCTCGATCTGCTTTCACGGCAATGATCATACCGACGCGGAATTTGCGTCAACCGACACTGCCCTTCTCAACAGGATGCTGTCGGTCGCCGAAGAGCGAATGAAGGTGCACGAGCACGTGACCGGACTGCATTGCGCACGAGTGATGGTTTTTCCGCAAGAACTTCTTTCGGTAGAAGCCATGGAGGTCCTCAAAGCTCGGAACTTCCATGCTTCGGTGAGTTCGAGGCCTCATCCCATAACTTCGCTGGCACTGCTAAGAATCGCTGACCTCGCCCAGCCCGCGGTGCATCGATTTGGGGAGTTCCCTTTATTCATTCGGACTTACGTCAAGGAAACCCACAGTCAAGACATTGCTTTCAATCTCTTCTTCGGCAGGCCAGTTCTGATCGTCGAGCACCATGAGACCTTCAAGAACCCTGAATCTTTGCTCGAGGTCGTCCAGAAGATTAACTCCATTGCGCCTGGAATATCTTGGTCCAATCTCGAAAGTGTCGTGAGCAACTCCATTCTCAGGCGGCGAACGGCAGATGGAATGGTGCAGGTTCGGGCCTTCTCAAGTAACGTGCGCATTACCAATGATTCCGGCTCCTTTGAGGAGTATTCCATTTTATGGGGCCAGGCCGGTAAATTCTCTCCCTTTGAACAAGTGCTTCGGGACGGTACTCCTTTCGCTGGCGTCGAGGCTGGTGAATCCGGAATTTGCGTCTTGGCGAAATTGGCTCCCGGCACTTCCCAGACGTTTTCAGTGGTCTATGGGAATCGTCATGCCACCCGGGAAAGCCTTGGGTTTCGGTGGGATGCCAAAGCTCTTTTGCGGAGAAGGCTTTCCGAAGTGAGAGATAATTATCTCAGCAAAAATCAGCATCTGCTGACGCTTGCGAAAGCTCTGCAGCACCGTCTGCTGAGTTGACGTATCGACCAAAGGGTTCCTTACGTTAAATCTCTCAGCCAAACCCGCGAGCCGAGCCAGCACGCAACCCGCTTCCGGAAACCGGATACACCTTATATGAGTCAATTGGTAATCGAAGCCGGTCGCACCGAGGGGCAGTATTGGCGGGATCTTTGGCGTTACCGGGAATTGTTTTACTTCCTTGCGTGGCGCGATATCCTGGTGCGCTACAAGCAAACTTTCGTGGGAGTGGGCTGGTCAGTCATTCAACCGCTCCTCACGATGATTGTGCTCACCGTGGTTTTTGGGAAGCTGGGCAAGATGCCTTCGGGGGGACTGCCATATCCTCTGCTCGTTCTATGCGGAATGCTCCCCTGGCAGTTTTTTTCCACGGCGATGGCCGAAAGTGGAAACAGCCTTGTAAGAAACTCTAATCTGATTTCCAAAATCTACTTCCCCCGGCTCGTCATCACGGTAAGCGCCGTCATCACCAGCTTTGTAGATTTCCTGATTTCAGCTGTCTTCCTTGCCGTTTTGATGATCGGTTACCGCTACCCACCCCCGGTGGCCGTGATCCTTCTGCCATTCTTTGTCCTTCTGGCATTTGGTGCAGCGCTCGGGGTTGGTCTGTGGGTTTCCGCACTCATGGTCAAGTACCGGGATTTCCGCTTTATCGTCCCGTTCATGGTGCAGTTTGGCCTTTATGTTTCACCCGTCGGATTCCAGAGCAGCGTCGTCCCGGCGCGTTTTCGCCTCCTCTACGCACTCAACCCGATGGTGGGAATCATAGACGGCTTCCGCTGGTGCCTCTTGGGCGCGCACAACAGCATCTACAGGCTGGGACTCGCCATCTCTGGGACTGTCGTAATCGTTCTTGTCGCATCGGGAATCTGGTATTTCAGAAAGACCGAACGAACCTTTGCTGATGTGATTTAATTGCCAAGCGAGGTGCCTTTCACGATTCGTGCCATGCCCAATGCTGCCATCACCATTGAGAATCTCGGCAAACGGTATACGCTTGGCCATCAAGGGGCCCAAGGTGACGGTTTGCGCCACGCAATTGAGGGTGCGGTGCGGGCGCCGATTGCGTGGCTTCGGTCGCGCTGGCAACGAAAGCTGCAACACGCTGATTTCTGGGCACTTAGGAACGTCTCCTTCCAGATCCAACAAGGTGAAGTTGTAGGAATCATTGGCCGCAACGGTGCGGGTAAAAGCACCCTGTTAAAGCTCCTGAGCCGAATTACCGTCCCTACGGAGGGGCGCATCTGCATTGACGGCCGGACCGCGAGCCTCCTCGAGGTGGGGACGGGGTTTCATCAGGAACTTACCGGACGAGAAAACATCTTCCTGAACGGCGCCATCCTGGGGATGAGCCGCGCCGAGATCGTTCGCAAGTTTGACGAGATCGTCGCTTTCTCTGAAATTGAAGAGTTTCTCGACACGCCCGTTAAACACTACTCGTCCGGCATGTATGTCCGCCTGGCATTTGCGGTGGCCGCCCACCTGGACCCGGAAATTCTGATCGTCGATGAAGTGCTTGCAGTTGGTGACGCCGCCTTCCAAAGAAAATGCCTTGGGAAAATGGGGAGCTTTGCTCAGAGCGGAAGGACGGTCCTGTTCGTCAGCCACAACATGGAAGCCGTCCGCAGCCTCTGCCAAAGGGGTGTCTGGTTAAAAGACGGCCGCGTGCATGATGATGGTAAGGCGGATGAAATCGTTGAGGCCTATTTTAACAGCATCTCCAGTGAAAATTCCTTCTCCTGCGCGAATCCGGATTACGGGCTGACCATTCAGCAGGTCGTTTTGAGAAACGACAAGGGGAAGGAAAGCAGCCAGTTTCGTCCGGGCGAAGACTTGATCGTGGAAATATCGTACGACGCACAAAAGCGCATCGAGCGGCCTATCATTGCGCTAGGTGTGTTGGGAATTAACGGCTCCTGCTTTACTTCCAATATGCTTTTGGATGGACACCGGCCCGGTTTCCTGGACGGTACCGGCAAGATTTCATGTACCTTCCGGTCTATCCCTTTGTTGCCACAGAGCTATACCGTCAAGATGATCGTTCGGGCGGCCAACGCAAAAGACCAGATAATCCGCTATCAAGAGGTAGGTTATTTCAATGTGGTTGGAGATCTTGCCGAGTATGGTTACAAAGGCGAATTTCTGACGAACGCGCGCTACTCGACACCCGTTGTTGTGCCTTATGAGTGGCGGTTCCCTGACGGCTCTACGGCTGCCGTCGCATTGAGGCGCCCAGCACCAGTTGGCGCGGTGGATGTTGCGGGCGCATTCAAGAGCAGCCGCTAGCCAGATACGGCGGAACTACGCGCGCGGTCCGATCCCGATCAAACCTGATTCGTGACATTCGTCATTTATCTAGCCGATCAAGCGTGGATCCAAAAACTGAGAAGGTGTCAAATCACCAGCGAACGCCCCATCGGAAATGGCCTCATCATCGGCAATACCTGACCGCATGAAAGTGTTTTTCGTGGGCGACAATCGTGCGGCCATGAACTGGGGCCGTGCCGCAAGCATTGCGCTCAGTCAGTTGTTGTCAGGCTCGTTCCACATCAGCGGCCGCGTTACCGGTGACTTGTTCGATTTGTCCACCGCAGAAGCCGGGTACGTGGGCACTTTGATGCCGCCAAAGTACTACCGGCACTTTCGGTATCTGCTGCTCAGGCAGTGGCGGCGGCCCATCGCCTGGTATATCAAGCTGGAACGGTCGTTAGGCGCCAAGGATTTCATCGTTGAGGATCCGGCTGCAAGCATCGACAATCTGCTAGCTCACAAGCGCCGCTATCCGGCGCTCGATCGGATTTGCCGTGAAGCGTCGGAAGCGGATCTAATGGTCCTCGACGGGGACGGCGACATCATCTTCTCAACACCGCCCCGCCGGCAAACCCTCTTTCTGCTGGCAATGATCGAACTGGGGATTCGGCTGAAAAAGCCCGTGTTTCTGGTGAATTCGATGATATCGGATTGTCCGCTGAGTGGGAGAAACCAAACGACCGTCGCCGCGGCCAGGCGTTTGTTCGCGCAGTGCCGGGCCGTGGCGTTGCGCGACCCTGAGTCGCTTGAGTATGTGCAAAAGGAGATGCCGGAGGCTAACGCCAGCTTTATCCCTGATTCGCTCTTTGCCTGGTTTTCACTCTATGCAGGCGACACCGTCTATCCCCCGTCCAACGGCGACTTTTTGCTGCCCTATCCCGAAAAAGAGGAATACTGGGGCAAACTTGATTTTTCCAAACCGTACGTTTGCATAGGCGGAGGAGCATTGGTCGCAAGCCAGCCTGAAAGGTCAGTACAGTGTTATACGCGTCTCGTTGACGCGATCGGCCAGCTTGGATATCGCGTCTTCCTCACAGCGAATGATATCTCGGATTCATTCTTGCAGCGGATTGCCAGGGAAAAGAGTGTGGGGATAGTTCCGGCGGATGCCCCTATCCTCATGTGCGGCGCCGTATTGGGCAATGCCAGGCTATTCATCTCCGGGCGATATCATCCTTCGATTCTCGCCTCGCTCGGCGGTACTCCGTGCATTTTTCTCGAGTCACATGCGCACAAAATGGGCAGCCTGGCGCGGGTGCTCGAGTACGAAGCTCACCGACAGTTCGACGCCTTTCCCGACGATTCCGAAATAGCGGAGATCGTGTCGGCGGCGCGCAGGTACCTTGACCAAGGTGAACCTCTGCGCGCGCGCATCAGACAAGTGGCAAAAACGCGTTGCGCTGAGGCAATCTCGCTTCCGGCCCTTCTCCAGCGGCACCTGAACGGCTAGCCGACGAGATTCCCGGGACTTTTTCTGGAAATCGGGCAAGGCATGGATGCAATTGTTGTAATCGGGGGCGGCGGCCACGCAAAGGTCGTAATCAGCATTCTTCGCAAGCTGAACCGCTTCCGCATTCTCGGCTATACCGACATGCAAGATCATGGGGTAGTGCTGGAAGTCCCTTACCTCGGATCGGACCGTGAGCTGGCCGCCCTGCCTGAGGGATCGAAAGGTCTTAGTGCCGTGCTCGCCGTGGGCCAAGTCGGACTGGGGGAGAAGCGGTACGAACTCTGGAATCGGTTGCAATCGCCCGCTCTACTTTTTCCTCTGATCATTTCACCGGCCGCCGTCGTCAACGAGGGGGTAGCGGGTGGCGAAGGCTCCGTGGTGATGGATGGGGCAGTCATTAATAGCGGGGCCACCCTTGGCCGCGGTGCGATCGTGAATACAAACAGCACCGTTGAACACGACGTGATATTGGCAGACTGGGTACACGTCGCGCCTGGAGCCACGATCTCCGGAGGGGCCGTAGTCGGGCAATTCTCGATGATTGGCGCGGGGGCAACGGTAATTGAAGGAATCAAGATTGCTGCCCGCTGTATGGTCGGGGCCGGAGCGGTTGTCGTGCGTGATCTAACGGAGCCGGGCGTATATGTCGGCAGTCCTGCCCGCCGGATCAAATAGGGATCTTATGCCGCGGGTATTCATCATTGCCGAGGCAGGTGTAAACCACAACGGATCGCTCGATCTTGCCCTGCGGTTGGTCGACGCGGCCAAAGCCAGCGGCGCCGATGCCGTCAAGTTCCAAACCTTCCGGGCTGAATTGCTGGCAACTCCGTCCGCCCACAAGGCGGCATATCAGGAACGTACGACGCCTGAAGCGGAATCCCAATTCGAAATGTTGCAACGGTTGGAATTGGATACGGCGGCTCACCAGCGCCTGATCGACCATTGCCGGGAGGTGGGAATCCAGTTTCTGTCCAGTCCATTTGACGCCCAAAGCGCCGATTTACTCGCAACGCTGGACGTGCCAATTTACAAAGTGCCTTCGGGGGAGATCACCAACCTGCCTTTCCTTCGGCACCTTGCCCATAAAGGCCGGCCCTTGATACTTTCGACGGGCATGTCAACATTAGGAGAGGTGGAAGAGGCCGTGCAAGTCTTGCAGGCAGCGGGGGCCACGAAATTGACTCTTTTGCATTGCGTAACCGAGTACCCCGCCCCGTACGCCGAGGTTAATCTGCGGGCCATGCAGACCCTCAAGACCGCCTTTGGCCTGCCGGTGGGTTACTCGGACCATACCCCGGGCATCGAGATTGCCATCGCTGCAGTGGCCCTGGGCGCCGAAGTAATTGAAAAGCATTTCACGCTGGATCGTGCGCTGCCCGGGCCGGATCACGCCGCGTCCCTTGAGCCGGCCGAACTGCAGCAAATGGTGGCGGCCATCCGCCATGTCGAAGTTGCACTGGGCACCGGGATAAAGGCCCCAGCCCCCTGTGAACTGCCCAACATTTCGGTTGCGCGTAAAAGCATTGTCGCGGCCCGCACGCTGCCCAAGGGACACCAACTCGCGGCCGGTGACTTGGACATCAAGCGCCCCGGCAGCGGGCTCGCCCCAAAGCTTCTGCCGACGTTGATCGGGCGCACTCTTCGTGTGGGTATCGCCAAGGATGAGATCATTAACTGGAATCAGATGGCGTGATTCAGTGTCAATTCTGCCCCACCCTCCCTCGACTTTGACGGGACCCTGCATTCTGATGTTTAACCTATTTTGGAGAGGTTGGAGTATAATTGAGCTATAGCCCCTCCGCGAATGCAGCACAAGTGATGACCGACGAGCACGGGACTTGGCAAGGGTGGACCTTCGATCCGGAAACGTTGCGCGACATCGCCAGGACATGGCACGTCCGATGGCTTGTTGCCCGGCACCGACATCTCGCTGCCAAGGCCATTACCGCCCGGCTGGTTGAACAGCAACACTGCGGCGACATTAGGATTTACCGGATCGACAAACCCGTTGCATCCCCGCACGAAACCCAATGTCGCTCCACCGAGCGATGCGGAACTGAAGCGGTAGAAGACTTGATCGTCGCTACGTTGGAAATATGGAGACGCACATGACGAATGCAAACAGCGGCCGAGCACAAAGGCCGCTGCGCATCTATTTAGGGGACCTGACCTATACCACATTGTCGCTGGCGACTGATGCGTTTCCGCTCAACATCGGATTCATCGCGGCCTATGCCGACAAAACCTTCGGCATGGAAGTCGACTTGAGGCTGTTCAAATATGTCGAGGATCTGGAGCAAGCCATCCTTGAAACGCCGCCCGACATCCTTGGGCTCAGCAACTATCCCTGGAATTTCAACCTGGGCCTCGAGTTTTTCAGCATGACGCGGGCGCTCTCGCCCCGGACGATCTGCGTGATGGGCGGCCCGAACATTCCTCTGGAGGAGGAAGGTCGCACCCAGTTCGTCAAGCGCAATCATCTGATCGACTTCTACGCCTACCTGGAGGGCGAGGAAGCATTCGCCAACCTGGTGGCTCGCGCGCTTGAAACCGGGGCTGACCGGGAAAAGATGAAGTCGGCCCCCATCGACGGGTTCATTCACCGCATCAGCGATACGGAAGTTATGAAGGGGACCATGCTTTCCCGGCGGCGGAACCTTGACGAAATCCCCTCTCCCTATCTCACGGGGTTCATGGACAAGTTCTTCGATGGGAAGCTTTCCCCGATGATGGAAACCAACCGCGGGTGCCCGTTCTCCTGCACGTTTTGCCACGAGGGAAATCAGCTTATTTCCAAGGTGAACCACTTCAGCCTTGAACGCGTGAAAGCGGAACTGGACTACATCGCATCCGTCGTAAAGGATGCCCCTATCCTCATCTCAAACCTGATCTTCGCCGACCCGAATTTTGCCATGTACGAGCGCGATTACGAGATCGTCGAACATATTGAAGGGATCCAACAAAAGCAGAACTGGCCGCGCTCGATTTTCGCCTCAACCGGCAAGAACAAGAAGGAGCGCATTGCCCGCGCGCTGCGAAAGCTGAATGGCTCCATGTCAATGTGGATGTCCGTCCAATCGATGGACCCGGATGTACTCAAGGAGATTCAGCGCGACAACATCAGCACTTCCCAGATGATGGCCCTGGCAAGCGTCTATCAGGAGTTGCGCCTGCCCACATTTTCCGAACTCATTTTAGGCCTGCCGGGTGATTCGTACGAGCGGCACGTCAACTCGCTCTCGGCGGTTGTGGAGGCGGGAATCGACGTCGTCGAGACGTATTCTTGCATGTTGCTGAATGGCACGGAGCTGAATACGGCCGCCAGCCGGGCAAAACATAAGATCGGCGCGCATTTCCGCATCTTGCCCCGCGACTTCGCCAAACTCGGCAACGGGCGCGTGGCCGTCGAGATTGAAGAGGTCATCAGTTCCACCAGCACGATGTCATTTGAGGACTATAAAGAGGCCCGGAAACTCCATATGATGGTCGCGGCTGTCTACAACGGCGGCGGCTTCAGCGCGTTGCTGAGGTTACTGCGGCAAAGGAAAGTCTCCATCATCGGATTGCTGCAAAAAATGATCGCGGATATCAGGTCTGCGCCAGCTTCCGTGCAGGCGGTTTTCGACTCGTTTGTCCGGCTGACAAAAGAAGAACTTTGGAACTCTGAAGACGAGCTCCGGGCCTTTGTGCGCGCGGACAACAATTACGAGAAACTGCTCAAAGGGGAGATCGGCATCAACCTTATTCAAACCCACACGGCCATGAGCCTGGCGGTGATGGATGATTGGGTCAAATATGTCTTCGACACCGCCAACAGCATTCTCGGCGAGGACATCCATAATGACGTCGAGAGCGCGGCCATCGTCGCCGACGTCCGGGCCTTCTGCGCCGGACGCGTACACAATATTTGGGGCCCCGACCGCAACGAGGATAATCCCTGCGCCCTCCTGAGCTACGATATTGAAAGCTGGATGCGCAGCCCGCTTTCCACGCCTCTCTCGCTGTACAAGTTCAGCGAGCCCGTCACCTATCAGTTTGGCTTTCCCGTCGCCAAGCAGGAGGAGATGGCCGCGCAAATTAAGCGTTATGGCACTACGACCACAGGGATCGGCCGCATCATGGCGCAAATGGGCCGCGACCGAATCTGGCGCGAACCCGTGGTTGTGGAATCACCCAACCCTGCTCAACCGCCCCAGTACGCAGAGATCGATTATTGTGAACAGACGTAAGATCTGTGTGGTGACAACCAGCCGGTCCGACTTCGGCCTCCTTCACGGACTGTTGCAATCCATACAGGCGGACCGCGCGCTGCGGCTCCAGGTGATTGCGTCGGGGACGCATTTGTCCCCGGAATTCGGACTTACCGCGCGTGAGATCGAGGCCGCGGGCGTTAAGACCGACCGGAAAATCGACCTGCAGCTTACCGGCGCGTCCGGCTTGGCCAACGCCAAATCCATTGGCCGCGGACTTCCACTCATTGCCGACGCACTGACGGAACTGCAACCCGATCTCGTCGTCCTCCTGGGGGACCGCTTCGAAATTTTCGCGCCCGCCATCGCCGCCCTCATGCTGCGGATTCCGATCGCGCATATTCACGGAGGCGAACGCAGCGAGGGCGCGATCGACGAATCGGTGCGCCATTCCATCACCAAGATGGCTTCGCTGCATTTCCCCGCGACCGAATCGTACCGCCGGCGCATCATCCAAATGGGCGAATCCCCGGAGCGTGTGTTCAACTTTGGCGCCCCGGGGTTGGACCAGATTTACGGGACGCCATTGATGACGCGCGCCGAACTCGAAGGAGAAATTGGACTGTCGCTCCGGGAGCCGGTTGCGCTGGTCACCTATCATCCTGCCACCCAGGATCCGGGCAGCGTCGAATCTCAGGTGCGCAATCTCGTAGGTGCCATCAAGGCGAGCAAGGTGAACGCGGTCTTCACTATGGCCAATGCCGACGCCGAGGGCGCCCGCATCAATGAGAGACTGCGCGCCCTGTGTGGGCAAACCCCCGAAAGATACAAGTGGATCCCGCATCTGGGCCACCGCCGCTACCTGAGCTGCCTGGCGCACGTTGCAGTTATGGTGGGAAACTCCTCCAGCGGCTTGACCGAGGCGCCATCGTTTCGGCTCCCCGTCGTGAATATCGGTGATCGACAGCGCGGCCGGATTCGGGCGAAAAACGTAATCGACGTTCCCTGCTCACGCGAAGCAATTCTACGCGGAATCAAGCGGGCAATCTCCCCGCGTTTTCGCGCCTCATTGCGCGGCATGCGCAATCCTTATGACCGCTTTCACGATGGGCGCACCAGTGAGCGAATCAAGGATGTCCTTAAGAACGTTCGTCTTTCTGCCGATTTGTTAAAGAAAAGCTTTCACGACATATCGTTTCACTGAGATCTGCGCCAGGCTTCGACTCGTCACCTCACCAAGGATCAATTCTTAGCAAACCCCATGGACGACCACGTTAAGCCGTTTCTCGTTCCCCGGACACATACCATCCGTCAAGCGATGGAGCAGTTAGAAAAGACGGAAGAGAAAATTGTCTTTGTCGTCGACGAGCAGTCACGGCTGATCGGCGCGCTGACGGACGGCGACATCCGCCGTTGGATCCTGTCCGACGGAGACCTGAAGGCGCAGGTATTTCACGTCTGTAACCGCAAACCTTATGTAGCGGAAGAGGGCTTCAAGACTGCGCAAGTCCGCGCCGACATGCTGAACGGCAATCTGAGCTGCGTTCCCGTCGTCAATCCGGCCCGGGAAATAGTGCGGCTGTTGTTCTGGAAGGAGCTATTTCAAGGCGAGGTCGCGATCAAGCCCAAAGGCCGCCTGAGTTTGCCGGTAGTGATCATGGCCGGCGGTCAAGGGACAAGGCTCGCGCCTTTCACCAACGTTCTCCCCAAGCCCCTGATCCCGGTAGGCGACAAGACGATCATCGAAATCATCATCGATCAATTTCTGCCCTACGGTCTCGACCGGTTCCACCTTTCGGTCAATTACAAGTCGAAGATCCTGAAATCGTTTTTTGAGGAGTTGGCCCCAAACTACTCCGTGGTCTATCTGGAGGAGAACGAGCCGCGCGGTACGGCCGGGGGCCTCCGAGCGCTTTATTCGCCTACACCGGAACATCTGATCGTTACCAACTGCGACATCGTGATCCAAGCGGACTTCGCCGAGCTGGTCTCATTTCATTCGGACAACAACTACGATCTCACCTTGGTCGCATCCCTCAAGGACTATCACATTCCGTACGGAGTGTGCGAACTGGAAAAGGGCGGCAGCCTTGCTCGCATCAAGGAAAAGCCCCAATACAGCTTTCTTGTGAACACCGGCATGTATGTCGTGCGCCGCGACCGCCTGGCGTTGATTCCGGAAGAATCGCGGTGCGACATGACCGATTTCATCGAGCTGATCAAGGCAGCCGGCGGGCGCGTCGGCGTCTTCCCCATCGGTGAGAAGGCGTGGATCGACACGGGTGAATGGACGGAATACCGCAAGGCGATCGATCTCCTCGGCAGGCTCGGCGGCCGCGCGCCAATTGAATGACGAAGGCGGCACAACACATCTCATGCTGAACGGAAAACGAGTCATCGCGGTGGTCCCCGCTCGCGGCGGAAGCAAATCGGTGCCGGGAAAAAACATCCGGTCGCTCGGAGGCAAACCGCTGCTTGCATGGTCGATTGACGTCGCGCGGCAGATGAGCGAGATCGACCGCATCATCGTTTCGACCGACGACGAGCAGATTGCCTCCGTCGGCCGGGCCCATGGCGCCGAAATTTACGCGCGCCCGCCGCATCTTGCGACCGACGAATCCTTGGTGATCGACGCCCTCAAGGATCTTATCCAGACTCTCCGAGCGGAAGGGGAAACAGCCGAGTGGATCGTTCTGCTTGAAGCAACGTGCCCTCTGCGCACGGTGGAGGATGTTCGCGCATGCCTGACGCTCGTCGGCGAAGGCGGCTATGATTCGGCCGCCACCTTTAAGGACGCCGAATTGAATCCGCACCGGGCCTGGCGGATCGTCGACGGCAGCCCGGAAGTGTTCATTCCCGGCGCGATTCCCTGGCTGCCCCGGCAGAAGCAGCCCAAGGCTTTCCAGTTGAACGGCGCGGTTTATGTGTTCCGCGCGAGTTTGCTGGCTCAGGAAGGTCAGTCCGTATTAGTAGGAAAGGTCGGCGCGGTGATGATGCCACGAGACCGATCCCAAGATATCGATGAAGGCATCGACTTCACCATCGTTGAGGCAATTCTGTTAAAATCCCGACCATGAATAAATCACTACAACAGTTATTATCCTTACAAGGCAAAACAGCGGTCGTTACCGGCGGCGCCGGCTATTTGGGCACCGCCATGTGTGAAACCCTCGCCGAACTGGGCGCCAACCTCGTCATCGCCAGCCGCGACCGGGCGAAATGCGAGAAGAAATGTGAGGAAATCGTCGGGCAGACCGGCGGATCAATCAAGGCAGTTCCGTTGGAACTCGATCTGTTAAAGAAGAATTCTGCGACAGAGTTTATTGCGCGGGTCCATGAGCACGTGAACGCGATCGACATCCTTGTGAATAATGCGTGGTCCGGCAAGAAAAACTCTTGGGAGTCCATCACCGACGAGGACTGGAATTACGACATCGACATGAGTCTGAACTCCGTCTTTCGCCTGACCAAAGCGGCTTTCGAGGATCTTAAAGCCACCCGGGGTGTGATCCTCAATGTCGCCTCGATGTACGGCCACATCGGACCCGACTACCGGATTTACGATGGCAAAGAGTTTGCGAATCCGCCGAGTTATGGTGCGGCCAAAGCCGGGGTCATTCAATTCACCAAGTACCTCGCGAGCTTTCTCTCGCCCCATGGCATTCGCGTCAACGCCCTCAGCCCCGGCGCATTTCCGCATCCGCCCACCCAGCAACATGAAGGCTTCATGCAGCGCCTGGGGTCCAAAAACCCGATGAACCGCATCGGCCAGCCCGAGGAGCTTAAGGGCGCCGTTGCGTTGCTTTGCTCGAATGCCGGAAGCTACATCACCGGGCAGAACATCTGCGTCGATGGCGGTTGGGCAATATGGTAAAGTCCATCGGGATCATGGGATTGAGCGAGGGGAACGGCCACCCGTTCTCCTACAGCTCAATTATCAACGGCTACTCGCCGGAGGGGCTGGCGGACTCCGGATGGCCGGGCATCTACGAATACGTCCGGCGCCGTCACGCGTCGGAATTCGGGCTGGCGGGCTGGAAAATAACTCATGCGTGGACTCAGTATCCCGAATCCACCAAGAAGCTGTGTGCCGCCGCCCGCATTCCCAATGCCGTTGACGACTATCGCGAGTTCCTAGGCAAGGTGGATGCCGTCATCGTCGCTCGCGATGACTACGAAGCCCATTTTCAGATGGCCATGCCCTTCCTTGAGGCCGGTTTGCCGGTGTTCGTCGATAAGCCGCTCAGCCTGGAAATCTCGGAATTGCAGGCCTTCAAACCGTATCTTGAGAAGGCCCAATTGATGTCCTGCGCCGGCATGCGCTATTCCCGCGAACTGGACGAGCCGCGGGCGGATTTGGCTACCTACGGCCAGTTGAAGTTGATCCGGGGCGCCATCGTCTTGTCGTGGGAAAAATACGGCGTCCATCTGCTTGAGGCGGTCATGGCCATCACGTCGGCGCATCCGGTCTCAGTACGCATGTCGTCTGCCGAACATGCCTCAGCGCTGATCCGGTTTGATGATGGCGTTTTGTTGCAGCTCGATGCTCTGGGCGAGTGCCCACGCACGTTTCACCTCGAGTTCTTTGGCACGAAGCGCACCGGAGCATTTGACATTTTCGACAATTTTTCGATGTTCCGCCGCATGCTGTGGGAGTTTACCGAATCCATTCGCACGGGCCAGCCAGCCATCCTGCCTGCCCGCACCCTCGAAATCATGCGCGTGCTCATCGCCGGCCGATTGGCGCGCAAAGAAGATAGGGAAGTCTTCCTCAATGAAATCTCACTATAAGAGCCTCTTTGAATTAACTGGAAAAACCGCAATTGTCACTGGCGCCGTAGGTATCCTCGGCCAGGGGTTCTGCCGCGGACTCGCGGAGTTCGGAGCGCAGGTGGTGGTCGTGGATCTGGACGCCGACCGCTGTACCGCGTTCGCCGCGGATCTGGAGCGCGATTACGGCACTCCTGCCCTCGGGGTCGCCTGCGATGTGTCCGATCCGGCCTCGGTCGCGAACATGGTCGACGAAGTGGTGAAGCGCTTTGGCGGCATCAATGTCCTTCACAACAACGCCGCTTCCAAATCGAAGGACCTCGACGCATTCTTTGCCAGCACGGAAAAGTATTCACTGCACGAATGGCGGCGAATCATGTCCGTCAATGTCGACGGCATGTTCCTTGTCGCCCAGGCAGTGGGCGGCCAAATGCAAAAGCAAGGAACGGGCGGCAGCATCATCCAGACGGCTTCCATTTACGGCATCGTGTCGTCGGATAAACGCATCTACGAAGGATCCTTCTACCTCGGCCGCCAGATCAGCAACCCGGCGGTGTATTCGACATCCAAAGCCGCCGTGGTCGGGTTGACGCGTTATCTTGCGGCGAATTGGGCGGATGCGCGGATTCGAGTGAACGCCTTGGTGCCCGCCGGCGTCGAGAGCGGCCAAAACGATACGTTCAAAGCGCGCTACTCTGCCCGAGTCCCCCTGGGGCGGATGGCCCACCCGGATGAAATGGTCGGCGCGCTGGTTTATCTCGCCTCGGACGCCTCAAGCTACGTGACGGGCCATTGTCTGGTGGTTGACGGTGGCCTGAGCGCGTGGTAGGCGCGGCGCGAAATCTCGCTGCTCAGCGCTGAAGATGATTAAACCTGCGCATCCGTGCGGAGGATACCCCGAGTAAGAGCAGAAATGCCCGAGGTTTTCGGATGCCCAATCAGGAAATCAATCCATCGGCAAATCACGGGCCCTCGCTCAAGCCACTTCCCTCTCCCGGTCTTTGGGATGGGCGACTTGCCCCTTTCCTTGAAAAGCACTTTCGCATCCTGGTCCTATGCTTCATCGGGGTCGCTTGCGCGCGCGTCATTTCTACTTACACGGCGCTGAGCCTGACGGTGGACGAGCCGGAACACCTCGCCAGCGGCCTGGAGTATGTCGCGAAGCACGTTTACCGGCTCCAGACGCAGCACGCGCCCCTGGCGCGGGCGTTCCAGGCCTTGGGGCCGTATCTCGCCGGCGCCAGGCCCACGGGCTTGACCGTACCGGCAGCGGAGAGCTACAACATTCTTGCCCAATCGGGAAATGTAGATCGCATCGTATTTTTGATGCGGTTGGGCACGCTTCCATTCTTTTTGCTGGCCTGCTTTGTGGTCTGTGGTTGGGCGTGGCACACATTTGGCAAACCGATTGCCGTTGTGGCGACTGGCCTTTTTACCCTGCTCCCTGTCGTTCTCGCCGATGCGGGGCTCGGAACCCCCGACATGGCATTGACGGCCACCGTGGCAGCGGCTTTCTTCGCGGCGATCCTCTGGGCCGAGCGACCTACAGTGTGGAAGTCAGTTTTGCTCGGGGTGTTCACGGCGCTCGCCTGCTTATCGAGGTTCACCGCGCTGGGTTACCTGCCCGTCGCGGCATGCATCGGACTGGCGGTCCATTTCGGCGCGTGCTGGCCCGGCTGGCGGAAGTTGATGGGTCGTGCAAAGGAATATGCTGCCCCCTTTGCCTTGGCCCTCGGCACCGCCGCACTCGTGATCTGGGCTGGCTACTGGTTCTCGGTGGGCAACGTAGGGTCTGAGTTCCCTGGAGGGCACCTCGGCAGGAACTTTACCGTACCGGCTCCAGAATTTTTCGACGGCATCCGAAAAGCGCTGCATCATAACCGCGGGGGACACGCGGCATTCCTCCTTGGGGAATTTCGGATGACCGGCTGGTGGTATTACTATCCGGTGGCACTGGCGGTGAAGACCCCAATTGCCTTTCTGATCTTGCTCGCCCTGGGAACGTGGGTGTGTCTGAGAGAACGAAAACGCCCATCGTGGTTGCTCCCACTGGCTTTCAGTCTTGGCATCCTCATGCCGGCAATGAGGAGCCGGATCGATATTGGCATTCGCCACGTCGAACCTCTCTATGTTGGCTTCTCGATCATCGCGGCATTAGGGCTGAAGCAACTGCTTGAATTGGGCCGCAGCCGTGTTATCGCTGCTTCGGTCGCCGGCGTTCTGGTGGTCTGGATGGTGATATCCGGGGCCGCCCAGCATCCTGACTACCTCGCGTATTTCAATGCGTTCGCCGGTAAAACCCCCGAAAACATTCTGGTAGATTCCAATTATGACTGGGATCAGGACACGAAGCTTCTCGCCAAACGGTTGCATGAACTGGGCGTGACGGAATTCTCCCTGACCTTATGGCAAGGCATCAAGTTCAGCGATTATCGGGAAGCTTGGTACGGCTTACCCAAGATCAAGAGAGACTTTGACTTCTGTGCTCCCTCACCCGGTTGGACGGTGGTGAGCCCGACGTTCGACAGGGCAGTGAAATTCGATCTTTACGGCCCGGACCTTCCTCCGCCTCCTTGTGTGATGAAGCCGTGGTACGACCAAATCACACCCAGTGAACGCGTAGGCCCGCTGCTCCTCTATTATGTTCCGGCTCCGCCTAGAACCATTTCTCACTATTGAGCTGCCTTGGATAAACCTTGCGAGGGGCGACTGCGGGAGCTGGATGGTTGGCGCGCCGTGAGTGTGCTGCTTGTCATCCTGCACCATCTGGGCGTCCAGCATCATCGATTCGTGTCGCACTTTCCCCTCCTGGCCATTCGGCTCAACTCCTGCGGCCCCTTAGGGGTGAAGGTGTTTTTCGTGATCAGCGGTTTTGTGATTTGCCGGCTGCTGATTTCGGAGGAGGCGCGTTACGGCGCAGTTTCCCTGAGAGCGTTTTATTACCGCAGAATCTTTCGTATCCTGCCGCCATTCTATGTTTATCTGGGGACCTTGTCTCTGCTGCTCAGCCTTGGGCTGATCCATGAGTCCCGCAAAGCAATTCTGGACGCGGCTTTGTTCCTATGCGACTTGCGTGTGATGCCGCGGAGCTGGTTTGTAGGTCATGCTTGGAGCTTAGCCGTGGAAGAGCAATTTTACCTGATCTTTCCCGGTGCGTGGGTTTTGACTCCAAAGCGATGGAGGAGCAAGGTATTTCTTGGCGTCTTCTTCTTGTGTGCAGCGTGGAATTTATCGATGGTCTGTATAGGCTGGGACCCGTTCGTATATAGCATCACGCGAACGGGGTTTGCCTGTATCGCGTGCGGGGTGGTAATGACAATCGAGGAGAAACGTGCGCGCTCAATGGCAAATAGGGTTCCCGCGTTCATCGTCGCAATAGTTGCAATAACGCTGCTGCTCCATCCCATAGGGCCAGAAAGTTGGCATGCGGCGCTGTATGAGGGCCTCCTCGTACCACCGGCAATCGGGCTGGTGTTGTTGTATAGCCTGGGCCGCGGAGCATGGCTTCGAGATTTTCTGTGTAGCCGGCCCATGCAGGCAATCGGCCTGACGTCTTACGGGATTTACTTATGGCAGCAGTTTTTTACCGCTCCGGCGCGGGAGAACTTCCCCGGCGGCGGTAGGTTCGTTCCCCTGCTTCTGCCGCTGTTGTGCGTGATTGTGCCCCTGTCATATTTTTTGATAGAAAAGCCAGCGATGCGTTTTGGAAAGGGCCTCTCGCAGCGAGCGAGAGCAGGTTCGATTGACGCTACGGCGGCCGCTTGAGGAATACCTTTCGCGCGGTAGGGAGCCATGCGGATAACTTTCGGTCTGCGATTTGGAGGTAGGACTTGAACCGTAAGTCGGCAACCAATTTCAGGCTCAAGGACTTCCTTCGCTCCGAGCACTGGATGTTGCCCACCCTGGCGCTCGTATTCCTCCCCTGGATCGCGGCAGTTCTTCTGACCGGGGGGGGCTGGGCTGCTCTCAACTTTCTCGGGTACGCGATTGCGGTCATTGCGGCCGGGTACAGTATCGTCAGCATGGCGCTGCCCTCGCCGGCCCGAACTCATATCATCCTTCTCGCTCCGGCGGCCGGCATTTTCGCGATCTCTGCGCTCACCGCATTCTGGCTAAGGCTGGGGCTTCCACTTGTTTGGGCCCCGGCTCTTTGGTTCGGACTGATCGCCGTCGGTGCGCTGGCACTCTGGCGCGATCGCGCCCTCCTGGTGAAATCCGCCATTGCTTACGGCGGTGCACTGGTTGCCCTTTCCGCGTTGATCTGCGCGGTGTACTTCCTTCCAGGCGCCCGGAACGACGCCGTCTTGCGTCGCGATGGGAGCTTCAATTGGATGTACGGGGACACGCAATACTTCTACTCGATGGCCGCGAGTTTCAAAAGCGGCGGCAGCCCGCCGAAAGCACCGGGAATGTCGACCTCGGAACTGCACTACCATTTTGGACCCTACGCGCCGGCCGCGGCCATTTCCCGCCTCGACGGACTCGGCCTTGGCGACGCCTATGCCCGGGTGACGCGCGGGGCATCGCTGTGGGCGCTGGTGCTCTCGTGCTTCGGACTGGGCACGCTCCTTTCGCTCAAGGCCACTGGCGCGAAATTCGGCGGGATCATGTCCGTTGCCGGACTTTTTTTCTACGGTTCGCTGCTGTCCTTATTCAACGACGAGCATAACGGCGCCAGCTACGTGACGGGCGCCATCCTCTTCAAGATACCCAGGATCGAGGTGCTGGCCCAGGGGGGGCCTTTCAGCCATCTGGTCCTTGGGCATTCGGTGCTTCACGGCCTGGGCGCCATTACGGCGATCATGGGCTTATGTCTGGTTCACAGGGGGCTAGAAGCGGCCCCGCCCTGGCGCGTGCTCATTTTGCTGGCAATGCCTGCCCTCGCTGTCCCCGTGAACTCGGTGGCAGCGTTATACTGCATCGGCATAGCCGGCATTCTCCTGTTTTGGGGGCGTCTCGGCGCGCTGCGCTCGTGGCTGTCGATCGCGCTCATGCTCTGCCTCTTCCTCGGCGCTTGGAGGATCATGGATTATGGTCATTCCGCGGAGGCAGGAGTGACGACTCTCAATACTCAGAACCCGGGATGGTATTGGTGGACGATTGTCGTCTGGTTTATGGTTGGTTTGGGGTTCCGCATTTTGGGCTTTCGCTGGATCTCACGACCCTTGCACGATCCGCTTGCCGCTCTGGTTTTGGCAAGTGTCGTGGGCCTGATGTCGTTTAGCCTGCTGATCCAATTCGGGGGTAACGAGCGTTACGGCATATATTATCTGCAAAGCGTGTTCAGCATATTTGCCTTCTCGCGCCTGACGCCGGGATTTTGGCGCGGCGTCGAGCGCTCCCGATGGGCACTGGAGTGGTTCAAGGTAGCGAAAAAGGGCATGATCATCCTTCTCGCCTGCGTCGTTTTGCTGCGCCTCATCATCTACGCGATTCATAGCCAAAATTGGATAGCATCCGTTCGCCTCCAGATTCTGCCCTGTTGCCTATTGATCTTGCTCCTGGCTGGCGCGTCGGCTTTGATGAAGCGCAGCCGTCGCTTTTCCACGGTAGGATCCGCAATTCTCATGGGCGTATTGGCGATGGGCTTTCTTGCTTGGATTACACCGTGGCTGAACTTTGGGCTGGGACGGATGAAGATGCAGGTAACCCTTACCCCCGGCGAAGTTCGGGGCCTCAAGTGTCTCGGCGAGCTCGCCGCGCCAGGTGAACGATTCGCGACGAACAAACATGACGTGGATAGATTTCCGGTCAAACTCGGGCGATCCTACGCCTACGCTGCACTGTCCGAGCGGCCCGTGCTTCTCGAGGGCTACTCGGACCATGTCGACACGACGCAACCTTGGTTTCGGACCCTGCTCCGCGGCAACGACTTACTCTTCCGTACCACTGACGCAACAACCGTCCGCGAGATCGCAAATACCTGGCAAGTCCGTTGGCTTGTCGCCCGTCCTGGCACCGACATTTCCCTGCCTCGCCCCTTGCCATCATGGCTGGTGGAGGAACCAAATTGCGGCGACCTTAAGATTTACCGGATCAATTAATCCGCCGCGTTTTCCATGAATCGACACGTCACCATCGTGATGTATCACTATGTGCGCGACCTGAAACGGTCCCGCTTCCCCGCGATCAAAGGGCTGTCCGTCGAGCGCTTCTGCTATCAACTCGACTACATCGAAGCCCACTACACACCCATCACGGTCGCGGAACTTCTGGGAGCTTTGGGGCCTGAAGGTCAAGACCTGCCGCCGAACGCGATCTTGTTGACCTTCGACGACGGCTACAGCGACCACTTTGCCAACGTGTTCCCCCGCCTGGATGAGCGAGGAATCCAGGGCTGCTTCTTTCCCCCGGCGCAGGCCATCCTTGAGCACAAAGTCCTGGACGTCAATAAAATTCAGTTTGTCCTCGCGACCGTGCCCGCTGCCGGGATTCTGCTCAACCAGGTTTTCACCTCCTTGACGGAGTTTCGTGCGGAATATGCCCTTAAAACCAGGGAAGGCTATCTCGCGTCAATTTCCGGGGAGCATCGGTACGACACCCGCGAGGTGACAGTGTTCAAGCGCTTGCTCCAGCGCGAGTTGCCCGAGCCGGTGCGGGTGGAAATTGTGCGGCGTTTGTTCGCCCAGCACGTGACCGACGACGAGGAGGCTTTCGCCTGCGAATTACACATGTCCGTGGACCAGATCGCCTGCCTGCGGCGCCATGGAATGCACATCGGGTCTCATGGATATACTCATGCCTGGTTGAACCATGTTTCTCCAGAAACACAGGAGGTCGAAATCGATCGTTCTCTTGATTTCCTCCAGATGCTCGGCGTGGACAGGAATGAGTGGACGATGTGTTATCCCTATGGGGGCTTCAACGACTCGCTCCTGCAAATCCTGCGGGACCGCAAATGCCGGATGGGATTTAGCGTCGAAGCCCGCGTCGCCGATTTGGACACCGATGATCGCCTGACCCTGCCGCGTCTCGACACCAACGACTTGCCCAGTGCGCCCACCGCATGAAGACCATGATGCAAATCCTGCGGGACCTCGCGCCGCTCAACCGGGCGGTCTGTTCGCGCGGATACGATCGGGCCGTCGATTATCTATGCGACGTACTTCCCTTCCGTGTGATCTCCGTGCCGAGTTCGCGCGATCACAACGGATGGGTGATTCCTCCTTCCTGGGATGTGGAAGAGGCCAGGATCATCAAAGACGGCCGCACGGTTTATGACGGCGCCGCCCACCCGCTCGGGGTGATCGGGCTCTCGAAGAGCTTTTCGGGAACGGTAAGCCTGGAAGAACTCCGGCGTCACCTCCATTACGACCACCGCGACGATCGCTCGATTCCCTTCCATTACCGGCAGCAATTCCGAAGCTGGAGCCGGGATTGGGGATTCTGCCTGCCGAAGCGAGTCTTCGACCGACTCGCACCCGGCGACTATGAAGTCGTGATCCGCACCGCGGAAGCTCCCGGCGCGGTGAAAATTCTCGAATACAAGCACCAGGGTTCGCTCGACTTCACCATCGTTCTCGGCGGTAACCTGGATCATGCCGGTGCGGCCAACGATGGCGTGGCCGGCTGCGTAGTGGGCCTCGAGGTCCTGCGCCGCCTGCAAGGCCGAAAGACCAAGTTCACGTACTCGCTCGTCCTGTCGCCGGGTATCATCGGGTCAGAGCTTTATCTCGCCGGGTTGAGCGAGGCCGAGCGCAGCCGCATACTGGAAGGCGTCTTCCTGGAGATGCTGGGATCCGCCACGCCCCTTGCGGTTCAGGAGTCCCGGCGGAGCATGGTCAGCACCTCGCACACACTGAAGGCAAGCGTCGACCAACTGGGCCTGCCCTACCGCACCGGTCCCTTCGAAAGCATCATCGTCAACGATGAGTATGTCTGGGAAAATTACGGCATCCCGATGCTTTCCTTCTCGCGGTTTCCCTATCCGGAGTATCATTCCAGCCACGACAGCGCGGAGATCATCAAGCAGGCCTCGCTTGATGAAGCCGTCGACGCCCTGATGGGAATGGTCGACCGGCTGGAAGCGTCGCCCATGATCGTAAAGAAATTTGAGGGCAACGTCTGCCTGTCCAATCCCCGGTACGACCTCTACGTCGACTATGGACAGATTGCCCTGGGGAACGCAATGTCCGACCAGCGGAGGCGGATGCGCTGCCTGATGGACTTTGTGCCCGCTTTGGATCGCCCAGTCAGCGTCAAGGCCGTCGCCGACCATGTAGGCCTGCCGGAAGAAGAGACCCTAACGTACCTTAAGCGATGGGAAGCCAAAGGACTGATTGACCTGCTGTAAATGCCGGTGCCCGCGGAATTTGGTTTTTGCGCTTCTGTACATCCGAGGCACTTGCGACCCTGGAGAAAGTCGAGTTCAAGATAATGAATATTCTCGTTACCGGCGGCGCGGGCTATGTGGGATCAACCCTCGTGCCGCTACTTCTCGCTGACGGGCACCGCGTTCGCGTGCTGGATACCCTCCTGCATGGTGGCGATTCCCTGCTCGGCGTTTGGTCCCACCCCAGTTTTGAATTCGTTCGTGACGACCTTCGTGACCGGGCCAAGGTGCAATCCGCCTTGTCCGGAATTGATGCAGTGGTCCATCTTGCCGCCGTGGTCGGAGATCCTGCGTGTTCCCGCGAGCCGGATCTCGCGCGCGCCGTCAATCTCGACGCCGCGCTCGCCCTCATCGAGGAAAGTCAGCGGGCCGGGGTCAGCCGCTTCCTCTTTGCCTCCACGTGCAGTAACTATGGAAAAATGCAAGACGCCGATAAATACGTCGATGAGGAGACGGAATTGCGCCCTGTGTCCCTCTATGCCGAGACGAAGGTAGCGGTGGAAAAGGCGTTGTTAGAGAGTGGCCACAATGGGAAATGGTCGCCCACCCCTTTGCGGTTTGCGACTATCTTTGGCGTGTCGCCCCGAATGCGATTCGATTTGACCGTGAACGAATTCACCATGGAGATGCTGACCAAGAAGCACCTCCAGGTGTTCGGTGAACAATTCTGGCGCCCCTACATCCATGTGCGGGATGCCGCTCGCGCGATTCATCTGGTCCTCAGTTCGCCGCAAGCGAAAGTTGCGGGCGGTGTCTTTAACGTCGGCGCGACCGATCAAAACTTCCAAAAGCAGCAGCTCGTCGAGATGATCCGCCCGTATGAACCCGATGCCGTCGTCGAATTCGTACACAGGAACGAAGATCCGCGGGACTACCGCGTATCGTTCACCCGCATCACGAGCCAACTCGGCTTCAAGATCACCCGTACCGTCGCCCAGGGCATTGAGGAAGTGGCGAATCTTGTACGCAGCAAAATTATCTGCAACTTTGCCGAGGGGAGATATCGCAATTGAACCCGACAGAAAAGCTGGCTCCAGGAGCGCCGCCCCCTGCGGACTTCGTTCCCTTGATCGTGCCGGAAATTCGCGGCAACGAGTGGAAGTATGTGAAGGAATGCCTCGATACGAACTGGGTCTCGTCAGTCGGGAGCTATGTCGATCGCTTCGAGAAACTGGCGGCAGAGCAGGCGGGCACAGAATATGCCGTCGCCACAGTCAACGGTACCGCAGCCTTGCACATTGCCTTGCTGCTGGCGGGCGTGAAAGCAGACGATGAAGTGGTCGTCTCCTCGCTCACTTTCATCGCCCCGGCCAATGCCATCCGCTATGTGGGCGCCTGGCCCGTTTTCATTGATGCTGAGCCCAAGTACTGGCAGATCGATCCCGCGGAAGTGGTCAAGTTTCTCGAAACAGGCTGCCAGTGGGATGGACGGGAGTTGCGCAACCGCAAAACCGGCCGGCGCGTGAAGGCCATCCTCCCGGTCCACATCCTCGGCCATCCGGCCGACCTGGACCCAATCCTAGCAGTGGCGGAGAAATACTCGTTGCCGGTCATCGAGGACGCCACCGAGGGCCTGGGCGCGCGCTATCGCGGAAAGAAGCTCGGCGGCATCGGTCACGCCGGTTGCCTGAGCTTCAATGGGAACAAAATTATCACCACCGGGGGCGGCGGCATGTTCGTCACCAATAATGCCGAGTGGGCCGCTCGCGCCAAGTACCTCACGACCCAGGCAAAAGACGATCTGATTGAATATGTCCACAATGCTGTGGGCTATAACTACCGCCTCACGAATTTGCTGGCGGCGATGGGTTGTGCGCAGATGGAACAGCTCGACGAATTCGTGGAAGCCAAACGACGGATCGCCAAGCGCTACCAAGACGAATTAGCTTCTATTCCGGGGATTTGCCTCCCGGAAGAAGCGGATTGGGCGTTTAGCACGTATTGGATGTATACCGTGTTGGTCGATGAAAAAGTGTCGGGCATTAACTCGCGAGACCTTCTCCGCGAACTGGCCGCCCGGAAAATCCAGACGCGTCCGCTATGGCAACCGATGCATCGTTCCCCCGCTCACGATTCCTCCGGCAACCCCGCCTGCCCGAATTCCGATGCGATCCACGGCCAGGCAATCAGCTTGCCGTGTTCGGTGGGACTGACTTCCGCAGCACAGAGTCGCGTGCTGGACGTTCTAACTCATACTCTCGGTGAGCGGAGAGTGCCGGCGGGTACAAAATGATCCAGTGCCCGCCGCCCGCGACGAGGACACCTTCGCCGCGACTCCCGACTGACATGGACTTGCACGATCTGTTCCGGTCGCCAGAAGGAAGCCGCCTTCAGGCGTTCGCACAAATGCAATTGCACCTGTATCGGCACGACGTGAGTCTGCAAGACTACTTCATGACAATTCAGTCGGACACGTTGGCAAGCCCTCGTGCCAGTTCAGGCGATCGACGCGCGGTTAACCGGCATATCGAATGGGCGATCCTCGCCGCAGACAGAGTCAGCCAGTTTGGTCCGCGCCGCAGAATCAAGGCGGACGTGCTCGTCTGCCCGGTTCCGTACTTTGACCGGAAGACCGAGACGCAGTTTCTGGCACGGACTCTTCTGGCGCTCGCGCAAACAGATGCGACAATTCTCTGTTTGCTGCCTTTTTCCGCCCCCTGTCGGGACGAATTGAACGCCCGGCTGGCGGCGGCAGGGCGCGCCGGCCAAGTCACGTTCATTGACCCGGCCGCCCCCTTGAATCCCGTGGAGTCCCGTTTGCGCCCGGAGGTCGCTCGGTTGCGCGGACGCGCGGCATTTGACGAAACGGTACAGATTCTCGAACCGCATAAACTCAGCCCCAGCATCGACACCAAGGCCAATTTCGAACATGTAGCGTTCTTTGTTGAGTCCTGGGAGCGTCTGGCGCCGTGGGTGGAATTTGATGCGCTTGTCACCCGCTGCCACTGGCATGTGCTTTGTAGTTCCGTCTGCCGAACGGCGCTAGAGCGAGGTAAGCCGGTCGTCACCTTTCAACAGGGAGTAATTAGCCATACCTTGGAGGCTCCGGTCACTGCATCCACGTATGTCGCTTTTGGTCCGTCTTCGGCGTCCTTCCTGGCGAGAGTCAATCATGCGTTCTTCGGGGCGGCCGGAATGCCCGAGTCACCGGTCGAATACGTCAGCGGGGGGAGCCTCTGTGACACCATAACCTCGCTCCCCGACCAATTTGACCTCCAGACGTTGCTCCTGGTCGATGAGCCGACCGATTGCGGTCAAGGTAGATTCTACGGCTTGGAAAGCCAATGCCAAGCACTGCTGGACCTGGCCAAGCGTCTTTTGGCCGCGGATCTGTCCTTGCGGCGCTTAGTTATCCGGCCCCACCCATACTGGAGCAATCTGGATTTTGCCGCTTGCCAAGGCCTCGTCCGCGAACATTCGGACCGTTGCGAGTTGTCGCATCCCTCATGGTCACTTGAGGACGATCTGCGCCGCTCATCCGTCGTGGTGGGCATCTTCAGCGGCGTACTTACGGTTGCTTCCGCGTGTGGTCTGCCGACCTTTTTTTTGCAAACCGAGGGGGGGTATGCGACCGGTGACTTGACGTGCTTTTCGCCCGGCCAAACGCTGCTGCCTGACGCCGCGTTCTGCGCCATTTCAAAAATCCTGAGTGATCGACAGGCATACACTGAGGCCCGGGCGGAGGCGCTCCGCAACGCGCGTGAATACTACGCCGACGGGACCAACCTCGATCTCACTGGCGCCTTCTTCGAGCCCCTACTTCGAACTGGGCAGCGACCAGCGCACGAGGAGCAGCGATCGAAATGAAATTCGCTTTCATCAGTACGATGCTGGGGGCGCCCTGGGGTGCGAGCGAGGAACTCTGGAGCCAAGCCGCAGTTCAGCTCAGCCAGGCGGGACATGAGGTACAGGCGCTGGTGGTGTACTGGCCCTGCCTATCGGAAAGAGTCACTGGCTTGAGGCTAAAGGGCGTAGGCGTTGAGACCTACCCTTCGTACCACGCCGGGAAGCTACGGCATTTTTGGGACCGGCTTTCTCTCAGCTATCGCCGGAAGTATAGACGGTTGAAGCGCTTTCAGCCCGACTTGGTCATTATTTCCCAAGGCTACATCACCGGTGGTTTTGATTGGGCAAGAGTCTGCAAAGAGGCCGCGATACCTTACTCGATGATGGTCCACAGCAACAGCGAGTTTTGGTGGTTCCGGGAACAGCTTGATGAAGCCGCGACCGTTTACACCGCCGCCCGTAGCATCTTCTGTGTTTCTCGGAATAATCTCGATCTGCTGCGGCTACAATTGGGCGAGTCGCTGCCTAACGGTGAAGTGGTATGGAACCCGTTCAACCTTTCCGATGCGCCAGCCCCGGCTTGGCCGGACGAGGGCGGCGGGATGCGGGTGGCGTGCGTGTCCCGAATCGAGTTGGGACACAAAGGGCAGGATTTGCTGCTCCAGGCGCTGGCGCGGCCGGAGTGGCGGAACCGTCCATTTGAGCTGAATCTCTACGGAACGGGCCCCGATGAAAAGGTGTTGCGCCGCTTGGGCGTTCGACTTCAATTGAATAACCTCCACTTTCGTGGTCACGTCGGCGACGTTAGGGCCATCTGGGAACAGAACCACCTGTTGGTGCTCCCTTCGCGGTACGAAGGCGTTCCTCTTTCTCTGGTGGAAGCGATGTGGTGTGGGCGGCCGGCGGTCGTGACGGATGTGGGGCGCACGGTGGAGCTATGCGTCGATGATGAAACTGGATTTATCGCCCCGGCAGCGACGGTGTCGTCATTCGGTCATGCCCTGGAACGAGCCTGGGAGCGGCGCCACGATTGGTTGCACATGGGCCAGGCAGCGCGAGCGCGTGCTGAAAACCTGGTCCCGACGGACCCTGTGGGATTGTTCTGCGAACGATTGAAGACCTGCGCCTCCAGTTAGACAATTTGACGGAACACCCCTTGTCCGGGATTGGCGGGGCATGATGACGGCTGATCGGGCCAACTTGGGAGCAATGCCAATTACTCGATGCGCGCGGCGAGTCCGGGAGAGGATGGAGCAACGGCATCTCTACCCGACGGCTTCAAATAAGGGATAAGATCGGCTGCGCCCGGCATTAATAAACTGGAGTGAACGTTTGGGTTGCCTGCAGATCGACCCGCGGGAGAACGTGGGATTAGCCACGCCTGATCGTCCCGCGCAGCGTAAGTCGACCATTGCCTACCGGCCTGATGTGGACGGCCTGCGCGCGGTGGCCGTCCTGCTCGTGGTCTTCGACCACATTCGCACTCGGGTGACGGGCGGATACGTTGGCGTGGATGTATTCTTCGTCATCTCCGGCTATCTCATCAGCTCGGTGATCCTCGCGGAGATGGCCGCCGGCAGGTTTTCGCTCATCGATTTTTACGAGCGTCGCATTCGACGCATTGTTCCGGCGCTGGTCGTGATGCTGCTGGGCTGCGCCGCGGTCACCTGCTATTGCAGTGTCCCGTCGGAGACCGCTGACTTCGCCCGATCGTTGCTCTCCGCGCTCTTCTCGGTCTCAAATTTCTTTTTCTGGCAGCATTCTCGCTCCGGCTTCTTAAATTGGCACCACGCTGGTTACTTCGACGTATCACGCACCGGCATAGACGTTTTGCTGCACACCTGGTCGCTCGCGGTCGAAGAGCAGTTCTATATCATCTTTCCTCTCTTTCTGATCGTCGTGCGGCGCTGGTTTCCGAATCGGCTCAGGGCCGCGATCTGGAGCATCACGGGCCTCACCTTCGCGCTCGCCTGCGTTTGGGTCAACCGAGATCCAACTGTCGCTTTCTACTTCGCTCCACTGCGCGCTTGGGAGCTGCTGCTGGGGACCATTGTCTCGCAGCACTACCTGCCTGCGATCGGTGGCAAGTGGGGGCGAAATCTCGCTGCGATGGCAGGCCTTCTGCTTATCTTGGCGCCGTCCATACGCTACACCGCCGCGACGCACTTTCCCGGTCTGGCCGCGCTGCCACCCTGCGCGGGCGCTGCACTCCTCTTGGCCGCGGGCGAAACCGGAGGTTCACTGGTGGGGCGGTTGCTTTCTTGGCGTCCTGCCGTGTTCATCGGGCTCATTTCTTACTCACTTTATCTCTGGCACTGGCCCATCATCATCTTTCTGGAAGAGAATTATATCCACCTGGACAACGAGTCGCCCAGGCCCTTGAAAATGGCGGTTCTCGTCGCATCTCTCATCATCGGGACTCTCTCTTGGCTTTTCGTCGAAAGGCCCTTTCGCACGGGGAGGTTCCGCCCTGGCCGTCGCGCCCTTTTCCTCGTCACGGGGGCTGCGGCCGCCCTCACGGCCGCCGTTGGGGTGTTCATGGTCGCCTCCGAAGGCTTTTCCTCCCGGTTTCCCCCCGAGGCCCTGGAAATTGACCGCAACACGAACCATGACTTCAACAGGGCATATCGCTCGACCGAGTGCTTCTATGAACCTCGGGTCAGCACGTTCGAGCAATTCAACAAGGCGGCATGTCTTTCTGAAGACCCGACCAGAAAGCACTACCTCCTGGTCGGTGACAGCCATGCCGCACACCTTTATCCCGGTCTCCTGGCCGTGTTTCCGGAAGTGAACTTCTCCCAGGCCACAATCGCCGGTTGCTTGCCTCTGTTGATTCAGCCGCCCGAGATGCGAAGCGAATGCGATGGCAAAATTTGGAATTACATCTACGGGGAATATCTTCATCAACATCACGTCGATGCCATTCTAATCGCTGGGCGCTGGAATGCAGCCGATATTCCCGAACTTGGGCGCACCATCCTATGGATAAAGCAGCAAGGCATCAGGGTGGTCCTTTTCGGCCCGATCCCTGGCTTCGACGTCCCCTTACCCCGGCTTCTGACAGTCTCTCTGCGCGATCGCAAGCCTTCCATTATCGACCGACATCGCAGAGTTGAACCGGTGCAAACAGACATCAAGCTTTCAGTAATCGCGCGCGAGCAGTGGAAGGTTCGTTACATCTCATTCCTCGAAAACCTGTGTGCCACGAGTGTGCAGATGGAATCTGAGGCTCCGCTTCGGGCGATCTCAGGCTGCCCGGTATATGCTGAACCCGGCGTTCCTCTGCTCTTTGATTCCAATCACCTCACGGTTGACGGTTCGATCCTCTACGCGAGGACGATGAGAGCACGTCACCAGCTTCCCTAGCCCTTCGGTTGGGGAGGCAGGGCAAGCGGCAACACTGCGCAATCGAAACGAGCGCGACGCCGTCGACTTCTTTATCCACCAGAATTCCCCGGACGGCAGGGAGATGCCCGGCGCCTTCGCGAGTAACCGGTGATTGGCATCAGCACAATCGGTCAACCGTGCACTTTAGGGGTCTTGCAAATCAGGGACGATAAGCTGGGTGGGAGCTTGAATGAGCCTGGGTGCTCTCTTTTCTTCCGCACGTAAAATGTCCGTTATCATGGCGCTCGTGCTCCTGCCTTGGATGGTGGCAGTGCTATATACCGCAGGGAGCCGTGCCGCCCTTAACCTCTTCGCGTACGCGATCCTGGTTATTGTGGCTGGCTACGGTATGGTCACGGTGGCGCTGCCAGCCCCTGCGCGAACCCAAATTCTCGTTCTGGCTCCTGCGCTCGGCATCCTCGCGATCTCGGCTCTGATCGCGTTCTGGGTGAGGCTGGGCCTTCCCCTGATTTGGGCCCCGGTCCTCTGGCTGGGACTGGTGGCGGCAGGAGCGCTCGGTCTCTGGCGCGATCGCGTCTGCTGGGCGAAAGCCACAGTTCCCTATGGCTTAACGTTGGCCTTCTTTTCAACGCTAATCTGCGCGGTGTATTTCCTTCCCACGGCTTCGAACGACATGGTCCAGCGCCGCGACGGGAGCTTCTACTGGAAGTTTGTCGACACGCAGCACTTCCACGCGATCGCTGCAAGCATAAAGGACAGCGGCAGCCCGCCGAAAACCCCTGGAACATTCACTGCTGAACTCCTTTACCACTTTGGACCCTATGCACCGGCCGCGGCTATTTCCAAGCTTGACGGACTCGACCTTGGGGACGCGGTGGCCCGCGTGACGCGCGGCGCTTCGCTCTGGGCCCTCGTGCTTTCATGCTTTGGGCTGGGCACGCTCCTGTCGGTCAAGGCCACGGGCGAGAACTTCGGCGGGATCATGTCTGTCGCCGGACTTTTCTTCTACGGGACGCTCCTGGCCCTTTTCATCTCCTATGGGACTGCCACCGGCCAGATGAGCAAAGCTCTCCTCTTCAACATACCTGACGTCGTAGTACCCAGCGATGGGGGGCCTTTCGACCTACTGCTGAGCGGGCATTCGGTGCTTCACGGCCTTTGCGCCATCACGGCGATCATGGGCTTGTGCGTGGCTGAAAGAGGGCGGGAATCGGCACTCACCTGGCGGGGCATCGTATTGCTGTGCCTGCCAGCACTCGCTGTCGCGATTCACTCGGTCGCTGCCTTGTACTGCGTGGGCGTAGTGGGCGTTCTCTTGTTTTGGGGCCGTCTGCGGGCGACGCGGTCGTGGTTGCTGATTATTCTGATGTCCTGCCTATTCCTCGAAGCTTGGAAAATTATGGGTTACTCCCACGCTCCGGACGCAACGCTAGCGATGATTAAGGAGCACGTGACTTCGCAATGGTGGACCCTTGCAGTGTGGTTTATGGTTGGCTTGGGATTCCGGATCGTGGGCTTCCGATGGATTTCACAATCCTTGAATGACCCAATCCCTGCTCTCGTTCTGACCAGCACCTTTGGATTACTGGCGTTTTACCTGCTACTCAACCTTAGAGATGACAACGAAAAATACGGCATCTATTTCCTGCAGTGCATGCTCAGCATATTTGCCTTCTCTCGGTTGACGAAGGGGTGTTGGCACGGCGCCGAACGTTTGCAAATCATCGCGGAGTGGCTTAGAGTGGCGAAAACAATCATGTTCGCTCTGATTCTCGGCGGGGCGTTGATCGGTGTCGCCGCCGTCGTGGCTCATCACCACACCGGGATATCGCATTTTGGGCTCAAGCTCCTTCTGACCTTCATACTGTTCTCACTCCTGACCGGCATCTCGGCGCTGATGAGGCGCAGCCGCCAATTCTCGACGGTCAGTTCTGCGATCCTTATGGGCATACTGATGGTGGGTTTTCTGGCCTGGACTTCGGTTTGGGTCAGATATGGCTTGGGACGAGTTAAGTCAGGCATAACTTATCCACCCGGCGAAGTTCGCGGGTTGCGGCGTCTCGGAGAACTCATGGCGCCGGACGAGCGGTTTGCGACAAACAAACATGCCCTGGAAATAGAAAGCCTTGCGCCACCCAACGAGCGCTCCTACGGCTACTCTGCGCTCTCCGAGCATCCCGTGCTTCTCGAGGGGTACTTGTCTCGAGGCGAATATGCGCTCCCGTGGTTTAAAACTCTGCTTCACGACAACGACTTGCTTTTCAGTACCAGAGATCCGGAAACGCTACGCGACATCGCCAGGACATGGCACGTCCGATGGCTTGTCGCCCGTCCTGGCACCGACATATCTCTGCCGACACCATTGCCCGGTTGGCTGGTTGAGCAGCAAGACTGCGGCGACCTCAAGATTTACCGGATCGACTAAGT